>JBGAMF010000046.1:0-28493 GCA_044223185.1 Casimicrobiaceae bacterium
GGCGGCCGCGCCGGCGGCGAGGACCGCCGCGAGAACGGCGGCGCGAATCATCGTGCGGTGGCTGCCGGCGCGCGCCGGCGGCGGTAGGGCGTCAGCGGCACGCGCTCGTAGTGCCGCGGCAGGCCGAGCTCGTCGTCGTCGAGGTAGCAGCCCGGGTCCTCCGCCCACGGGTCGCCGGTGAGCTGCCACGCGCGCACGCGCGTGTTGCCGCCGCACAGGTCGAGCTGCGGGCAGGCCCCGCAGCGGCCGTGCACGGGCCGCGGCGACGCCGCGAGGCCCGCCATCAGGGGATCGGACCTGTCCTGCCAGATCTGCGAGAACGGCCGCGTGCGCACGTTGCCGAGCGGATGGTCCCACCAGAAGGTGTCCGGATGCACGTTGCCCAGGTTGTCGATGTTGGCGACGTGCCGGCCCGACGCGTTGCCGCCCCACTGCGCGAGATTCGCGCGCAGGTGCGCGGCGCGCTCGGGGAAGCGCCGGCGTACCCACTGCAGCAGGTACACGCCGTCGGCGTCGTTGTTGCCGGTGACGAACTCGGTCGGCCGGCCGGCCGTCACGTCCCGCCACGCGGTGGCGAAGAGGAGATCGAGCGCCTCGCGTGTCGTGCGGAACACCGCGTCGGTGGCGCGGTTGACGTTGCCGCGCCCGCCGTAGTTGAGGTGCGACAGGTAGAACTTGTCGATGCGCTCGGCCTCCATCAGCGCGAGCAGCGCCGGCAGGTCGTGCGCGTTGTCGCGCGTCAGCGTGAAGCGCAGGCCGACCTTGAGCCCGGCGTCGCGCGCGAGTCGCACGCCGGCGAGCGACGCCGCGAACGCGCCGGCCTTGCGCCGGAAGCGGTCGTGCGTCGCTGCCGTGCCGTCGAGGCTCACGCCGACGTAGTCGAAGCCCACGCCGGCGATGGCGCCGACGTTGCGGTCGTCGATCAGCGTGCCGTTGGTCGACAGCCCGACGTAGAATCCCAGCGCCTTCGCGCGGTGCGCGATCGCGAAGATGTCGCGGTGGAGCAGCGGCTCGCCGCCCGACAGGATCAGCACCGGCACGCCGAAGCGCTTCAGGTCGTCCATCGTCGCGCCGATCTCGGCGGCAGTGAGCTCGCCCGCGAAGTCGACGTCGGCCGAGATCGAGTAGCAGTGCCGGCACGCGAGGTTGCAGCGGCGCACGAGGTTCCAGATCACGACGGGGCCGGGCGGGGCGCGCGGCGTCCGCAGCGGCGTGGGAGCGTGCACTTCGCGCAGGAATTGGGTCAGGCGGAACATCGCGGTCTCACTCTCCGAAGCGCAGCCCGGTCTTCTTCAGGATGCGCGTGCTGTACAGGACGTCGTGGGCGCGCGACGCGGGACCCAGCACGCCGGCGATCGCGGCGAGCTGGCGCTCGACTTCGGCGCGGTCGTGGCCGTGCACCATCGCGAACAGGTTGTACGGCCACTCGGGCAGCCGCCGCGGCCGGCGGTAGCAGTGGGTGACGCCGGGGAGCGCGGCCACCCGCGCGCCGAGCGCGTCGACCGCGTCGTCGGCGACGTCCCAGACGCTCATGCCGTTGGCGGTCCAGCCGAGCCGGTAGTGGTTCGGGACCGCGCCGATGCGGCGGATCGCGCCGGACGCCTGCATGGCGCGCAGCCGCGTGATCACGGCGTCCGCCGGCACGCCGAGCGCCGCGGCGACCGCGTGATACGGGCGCGGCACCCGCGGCAGGCCGGCCGCGAGCGCGCGCACCAGCGCCCGGTCGAGTTCGGCGGCGGAGGGCGGCGCGCCTGTCGGGCTGCACTCGCGTTGCGCGCTCCGGCTCATCCGGCACCTCGGCCCTCGGGGCGGCCCGTCGGGCTGAAAGGAACACCTTCGCGCTGCGCGCTCCGGTATTCGCCCTCGGGGCGGCCCGTCGGGCTCATGCGGCGAGGAACAGGTGGACGCCGTACTCGCGTTCCTTCGGAAACGCGAGCACCGGCAGGCCCGTCGCGCGCTCGATCGCGGCGAGCACCGGGCCGACGTCGGCGGGCGCCGGAGTCGCCAGCACGAACCACATGTTGAGCGCGTGCTCGCGCGCGTAGTTGTGCGCGACCTCGGGAAACGCGTTGACCTCTGCCGCGACGCGCTCGAAGTCCGCCGCCGGCACGCGCATGGCCGCGAGCGTGAACGCACCGCCGAGCCGCCCGGCGTCGAACAGCGGGCCGAAGCGCGTCAGCGTGCCGTCGGCGAGCAGCGCGTCGATGCGCGCGAGCAGCGTGGCCTCGTCGATGCCGAGCGCCGCGGCCGCCTCCGCGTACGGTCGCTCGCAGACGGCAATGCCGCCCTGCAGCGCGTTGACGATCCGGCGGTCGAGGGCGTCCATCGCGTGCGCGTGGCGTCAGGCCGCCGCAGCGGCCGGAGCGGCGGCCGTGTAGCGGGCGCCGCACTGCTTGAAGGCCCGGCGCGAGAACAGCACTGCCGACGCACAGGTGTCGAGGCCGTGCGCGGCGGCGAGCCGCGCGCGCTGCGCCTCGACCGTCGAGCGGTCGCGGCCGTGCAGCATGCAGTACAGGTTGTAGCGCCAGTGCGGTGCCGCGCGCCGGCGGCGGTAGCACAGCGTGACGCCGGGCTCGCGCGCGAGCGCGGCGCCGGCCGTGTCGACCGCGTCGTCGGCCACGTCCCACACGCACATCGCGTTGGCGGTGAAGCCGAGTGCGCGATGCCGGACGACGACCCCGAAGCGGCGGATCACGCCGTCGCCGAGCCACCGCGCGAGGCGCGCGAGCACGGCCGCTTCGGTCGTGCCGGCGGCGCGTGCCAGCGCGGCGAAAGGCGCCGGCCGCACCGGCAGCCCGTCCTCGAGCGCGGCCAGCAGCCGCCGGTCGGCGGCCGTCAGCGCGGTCGTGCGCGGGGCCGCCACCGCGGCCGGCAGCCGAGGCGCCTCGCCGGTGCCCGCGAGGTCGAACCCCAGGTCGATCCAGTAGTCGGTGACGAGCGGCAGCGCGATCGGCGGGAGGCCGCTCTCGGCGGCGATTCCGGCGAGCGCCGCCGCGAGCGCCGCCGCGTCGGGGGCCGTCGCGACGAACCACAGGTTGTACCGATGCTCGCGCTCGTAGTTGTGGTTGACCTCGCGGCGCGCGGAGACCAGCGCGGCGACGCGCGCGAGGTCGGCGGGGGGCACCGCGAGCGCCGCCAGCGTCGACGCGCCGACCGTGCCCGGCCGGAACACGGCGCCTACGCGGCTGACGCGCCCGTCCGCGCACGCGGCGGCGAGCGTCGAGCGCACCTGCGCCTCGCGGACGCCGAGCGAGCGGGCGATCGCGGCGTACGGCTCGGGCACCAGCGGAAAGCCGCGCTGGAACTCGTTCAGCAGCCGCGCGGCGAGCGCGTTGTCCGCAGCGGCGGCCGTCGGGGGCACGTCAGAACCCCATGCGCGCCGCACGCGCCGTGAAGAAGATCCCGGACGGGCTCGCCGCGGGGAGCGTGCGCACCGGCAGCAGCGTGGCCGTGTCGTAGACGACGACCTTGTCGTCGTCGCGCGCCGAGATCCAGACGGCCTCGCCGCGCGGCGTGAACTCCATGTGCAGCACCGCGCGGCCGGGCGCGAGCGTCGCGGCCACCGTGCGCGTCTCGGTGTCGATCACCTGCACGCTGCCGTTGTCGGGCAGCGCGAAGTTGACCCACACCTGCCGGGCGTCGGGGCGCGCGATGGCGAACACCGGCTGCCCGGCTACCGCGACGCGCGCGACCTCGCGCCAGTCGCGGGTGTCGACGACCAGCACCTCGTTCCGGCCGATCGCCGGCAGGTACGCGTAGCCGCCGGCGACCGCCCAGCCGCGCAGGTGCGGCATCTTGTACACCGGCAGCCTCTCGTCGCCGCGGCCGTAGCGGTCGAGGATCCGCCGCACGCCGCGCTCCGGGTGCCACAGGTCGAGCAGCGCGAGGCCGTCCTCGCCGAACAGCCCGGCGATGTACCAGCGGCCGTCCGGCGTCACGAGGCCGTCGTAAGGCTGCCGGCCGACGCCGCCGAACTTCGTCACCTTCGGCGCGCGCGGCTGCGCGGCGTCGATCACCCAGATTTCGCCGGCGTCGAACAGCGCGGCGACGAAGCGGCCGCCCGGCGCGTCGGCCAGCCCGACCACCTTCGACGGCGTGCCGTCCGGACCGGGCGAGGCGGGGAGATCGGCCAGCAGCTCGAGCGACGCGGCGTCGAACAGCCGCACGCCGCCCGGGACGTAGTTCTGCGCGGCGACGACGCGGCCGTCCTGGCTGATCGCGCCGCCGATCGAATTGCCTGCCTGTTGCACGCGGCGCTCGATGCGGTGTGCGAGCAGGTCCACCTTGGTGAGGCCGCCGTCGCGGCCGAACACGTAGGCGTAGCGGCCGTCGCGCGAGAAGACCACCGACGCGTGCGACAGGTCGCCCAGCCCGGCGATCGTGGCGAGCGAGGTCCGCGCGGTCGTGTCGACGACCTGCACGCGGCCGGCGGCCCGCTCGATGACGACCCCCAGGTCGCCGGTGCCGCGCAGCGGCGGCTCCGCGGCAGCCGCCGGCAGCGCGAGCGCCGCGAGCAGGGCGAGGGCGCAGCGGGTGCTAGCGCGGGACATCGAGGTCACCGGCCTGCAGCCTTGCCACCAGCCACTCGGCCTCGGCGACGGTGACGAACGGGCGCCACGGAGGCATCGCGGTGCCGGTGCGACCTCCCAGCACCGTGGCGACCAGGCCGTCGGGCGGCTTGTCGCGCAGCGCCGCGGCGGTGAGCGGAGGGCCGAGGCCACCGGTGAGCTTCATGCCGTGGCAGGCACCGCAGTCGTGCAGCAGCAGCGTGACGAGCGCCCGCGCGCGTCCCGGATCGGGGGCGCGCGGGGCGTCGTGCGCAGCGGGCGTGGTCGCAGCGACGGCTTCCGGGGCGGCGTCCGTCGCGCCCGTCGCCGGTGCGGTCAGGCTCGCCAGCACGCACAGCGCGACGGGGACCGCGCGGCGCACGGTGCGCGCTCCCGCGCCCGCTACATCGCGAGGACGTAGGCGACCATCTTCTTCGCTTCGTCGTCGGTGACCTTGTTGGGCGGCATCGGAATGGGGCCCCACACGCCCTGGCCGCCCTTGACCACCTTCTCCGCGAGCTTCGCCGGGGCGGCGGCGTCGCCCTTGTACTTCTTCGCGACGTCCTTGTACGCCGGCCCGATCAGCTTCTTGTCGTTGGCGTGGCAGGCGGTGCAGCCCTTGTCCTTGACCAGCTTCTCCATTGCCGCGTCGGCGAAGGCCGGCGCGGCGGGCGCCGCCAGCGCCGCGGTCGCGACGGCCGCGAGAATGTACTTGCGCATGCCTGTCTCCCCTGTCAGTAGATGTCGTGCTGCGTGTTGTGGACGTTGAACTTGCCGGTCGGCGTGACGAGCTTCGGGTCGCGGATCACCTGCTTCAGCTTCAGCGTCCTGTCGTCGACCACGACCAGCGCGGACTCCTGGTTCTTGGCGCTCCACACCGAGAACCAGACCTCGTCGCCCGCCTTGTTGTACTCGGGCTGCACGACCCGCTTGGCGCCTTCGCCCACGCCCGACCACTCGGCGATCGGGAGGACCTTGTAGCCGGCCTTCAGGTTCCTCGTGTCGTACACGGCGACCGACCCGGCGATCTTCGGATCCGGGTGCAGCGGCGTGTCGACGTAGAGGTTGCGCGACTTCGGGTGCGTCTTGATGAAGAGGTTGCCGCCGCCCTGGCCGTCGATCGTCTCGCACACCTTCCACGCGTACCTGGCGTGCTTCTGCGGATCGGTGCCGATCAGCGAGATCTTCTCGCTGCCGAGGTGCCCGGTGGCCCACACCGGCCCGCACACCGGGTGCACGAAGTTGGCGCCGCGGCCCGGGTGCGGGATCTTGTCCACTTCGACGATCGCGACGCGCTTGCCCTCCTTGGTGTCGACGACGGCGATCTTGTTCGACTGGTTCGCGGCCATCAGCACGTAGCGGTGCGTCGAGTCGTAGCCGCCGTCGTGCAGGAACTGCGCGGTCGGGATCTCGGTGACGGTGAGGTTCTCGACGTCCTTGTAGTTGACCAGCAGGACCTTGCCGGTCTCCTTGACGTTGACGACGAACTCGGGCTTGAAGTGCGAGCCGACGATGGCGGCGACCCGCGGCTCCGGGTGGTATTCCTGCGTGCCGACGGTCATGCCGCGCGTGCCGACGATCTTGAGCGGCTCCAGCGTGTCGCCCTTCATGATCACGAACTGCGGCGGCCAGTACGACCCGGCGATCGCGTACTTGTCCTCGAAGCCCTTGTACTTCGACGTCTCGACCGAGCGCGCCTCGAGCCCGATGCGGATCTCCGCGACGTTGTCGGGCTTCTCCATCCACAGGTCGATCATGTTGATCTTGCCGTCGCGCCCGATCACGAACAGGTAGCGTCCGGACTTCGACGTGCGCGAGATGTGCACGGCGTAGCCGGTCTTGACGACGTTGATGATCTTCTTGGTGTCGCCGTCGATCAGCGCCACCTCGCCGGTGTCGCGCAGCGTCGTCGAGAACAGGTTGTCGATGTTGTAGTTGTTCATCTTCCTCGTCGGGCGCTGGCCCGGCGGGACGATGACTTTCCACGACGCCTTCATCTCCTTCATCCCGAACTCGGGCGGCTGCGGCGGCGTCTGCTGGACGTAGCGCGCCATCAGGTCGACGTCGGCGTCGGTGAGCTCGCCGGACGTGCCCCAGTTGGGCATCCCCGCCGGCGAGCCGTACTTGATGAACACCTTGAGGTACTCGGTGCCCTTGTCGATCGTGAGGTCGGGCGTCAGCGGCTTGCCGGTGGCTCCCTTGCGCAGCACGCCGTGGCAGCCGGCGCAGCGCTCGAAGTAGACCTGGCGCGCGCGGTCGAACTCCGCCTTGGACATGGGCGGGGCCTTCGGATTGATGTCCTGGTACATGTCGACGGAGGCGAGCGGCGAGGCGCCTGCCTGGTACGCGGTCTCCGGCTGCGTGATCTCCTTCTTCTGCTGCGGCTGCTGCGCCAGCGCCGTGCCGGCGGCCATCGCCGCCGCTGCGAGCGCAATCGTCCATCCGGTCCTGCGAGTCGTCACGTTGGCTCCCCCCTTTTGCGGGTCGATCCCCGGCGCGCGTCCTGCCGCGGCGGTCGCCCGTTGGCGGGCCAATGTGCGCCCGCGCACGCGGGAGGTTCCTTGATTGATCTTAAGGATTCGGCGACCGGATGCCGCCGACAATCCCCTGCGATCGACGACCGGGAACTGCGGATGGCAAAGGGGCAACGGTTCACGGCCGGCAGGAAGTCGCTGCAACGCGGTGCGTTACATGCGATCGCCGCGCGCTCGCCGGTTCCGGGCAGGGTGTACCTGGTCGGCGCCGGCCCGGGCAGCGTCGACCTCCTCACGCTGCGTGCGGCGGCGCTGATCGGGCGCGCCGACGTGCTGGTGCACGATCGCCTCGTGGGCGACGACGTGCTCGCGCTCGCGCCGGCTTCGGCGGAGCGCGTCTACGTGGGCAAGGCGCGCGGCCGGCACACGCTGCCGCAACCGGAGATCAACGCGCTGCTGGTGCGCTACGCGCTCGCCGGCCGCGACGTCGTGCGCCTGAAGGGCGGCGACCCGTTCGTGTTCGGGCGCGGCGGCGAGGAGATCGAGGCGCTGCGCGCGCACGCGATCGCCTTCGAGGTCGTGCCCGGCGTCACCGCCGCGTGCGGCATGGCGGCGTACGCGGGGATCCCGCTCACGCATCGCGACCACGCGCACGCGGTGACGTTCGTCGCCGGTCACCTGAAGGACGGCACGATGGACCTCGACTGGCCGGCGCTGGCGCGGCCGGGCCAGACGATCGTCGTCTACATGGGCCTCGCGGGATTGCCGGTGCTGGTGCGCGAGCTCGTCGCGCACGGCCTGCCGGGGGTCACGCCCGCGGCCGTCGTGCAGCAGGCCTGCTCCCCGCAGCAGCGGGTGGTGGCCGGCACGCTGCAGGAACTGCCGTGCCTCGCGCGGGGCGCGCGCATCGAGCCGCCGGCGCTCGTCGTCGTCGGCGACGTCGTCGCGCTGCGCGCGTCGTTCGCGTGGTTCGCGCCCGAGGTGCACGCGACCGGCGGTCACGCGGCGGCGGCCGGCGGGGGCTGACCGCTCCCTGCGCCGAAAGCCGCGCGACGGGCCGGGTGCTGCGGGCCCGGCCGCCGGCGCGCAGTCGCGGCAGGCAGCCGGGCACCCGGACGGTTACTTGGCGGCCGTCGCGTCCGTCACGCACTTCTTGACGAAGCTCGTCTTCGCGGCGCCCGCGAGCTTCTTGTCGGCGGCCTGCGTTTCGCAGGCTTTCGTGGCCGCTCCGGCCGCGTCCTTCTCGCACTTCTTGACGAAGCTGGTCTTGGCCGCGCCGGCGAGCTTCTTCTCGGCGGCCTGCGCGTCGCAGGTGGGCCCGGCGGCGAAGGCGGCGGTGCTGGCGAAGAAGGCGGCGGCGGCGATGGCGATGATCTTCATGGGCTCCCCTCTGGGTCTGGTTGGCGTGGCGTCCCGCCCGCCGGTGGCGCGCGGCGACGTCGAACGCTAGCACAACCGAGTCGGCGCTTCCCTGACGCGCCTCAGGAAAACCGCACGCGCCCGGCGCCCCCGGCGCGGCGGCGCGGCTGCTATGCTGGAAGGCTCGCCGCGCCCCGGGGCCGGCGCTCCCCGCTCCCGCCATGCCGCCCGTTCCCCTGCCCGCGACCGTCGACGCCACGCTGGACCTCCTGACCGCGCAGGACTACGTCGCCGACCGCAGGCTCGCGACCGCGGTGTTCCTCGCGCTGAAGCTCGGCCGTCCGCTGTTCCTCGAAGGCGAGGCGGGCGTGGGCAAGACCGAGGTCGCCAAGGTGCTGGCCGCGGGGCTGCGCAAACCGCTCGTCCGGCTGCAGTGCTACGAGGGCCTCGACACGGCCGCGGCCGTCTACGAGTGGAACTACCCGCGGCAGATGATCGAGATCCGGCTGGCCGAGGCCGCGGGCGGCGTGGCCCGCGACGCGCTCGCGCACGACATCTTCACGCGGGCGTTCCTGCTGAAGCGCCCGCTGCTGCAGGCGATCGATCCGGACGACGGCGTGCCGCCGGTGCTGCTGATCGACGAGCTCGACCGCACCGACGAGCCGTTCGAGGCGTACCTGCTCGAGGTGCTGTCCGACTTCCAGGTGTCGATTCCCGAACTCGGCGTGATCCGCGCGAAGACGCCGCCGGTCGTCGTCGTCACGTCGAACCGCACGCGCGAGATCCACGACGCGATCAAGCGCCGCTGCCTGTACCACTGGGTCGACTACCCGGACGCGCTCGCCGAGCTCGCGATCGTCCGCCGCAAGTGCCCGCGCGCGCCGGAGCGGCTCGCGCGCGAGGTCGTCGCGTTCACGCAGCGGCTGCGGTCGATGGATCTCTTCAAGTCGCCGGGCGTGGCCGAGACGCTCGACTGGGCCGAGGCGCTGATCGCGCTCGACCGCGTCGCGCTCGACCCGCAGACGGTCGCCGACACGATCGGCGTGCTGCTCAAGTACCAGGACGACGTCGGGGCGCTGGCGCCCGACGTCGCGGCGAAGATCGTCGCCGACGTGCAGGCCGAGGGCATCCGCCTGTGATCGGGCCCGGGCCGCGCGGCGGGGCGATGCTGCTGCCGCGCGGGCGGCTCGCCGAGAACGTCCTCTACTTCGTGCGGGTGCTGCGCGCGGCGGGCCTGCCCGTCGGCCCGGCGAAGGTGATCGACGCGATCGCCGCCGTCGACGCGGTCGGCGTGGTCCACCGCACCGACTTCCGCGAGGCGCTGGCCGCCGTGCTGGTGTCCCGGCACGAGCACCTCGTGCTGTTCGAGCAGGCGTTCGACCTCTTCTGGCGCAACCCGAAGCACCTGGAGAAGCTGGTCGCCGCGCAGCTGCCGCGCGTGCTCGGCCGCACCGGCGAGGAGGCGCCGCCGCTCGACCTGCCGGCGCGCCTTGCGCAGGCGATGCTGCCGCCGAAGGCGCCGGAGGCGCGTCCCGACGACGAGGACGAGGTGGACCTCGACGCCGCGTTCACGTTCTCGCCGCGCGAGGTGCTGCAGCGCAAGGACTTCGCGACGATGACGGCCGACGAGCTGGCGCAGGTACGCGCGATGCTGGCGCGCCTGAAGCTGCCGCTGCCGGAGCGGCTGCAGCGGCGGATGTACGCCTCCCGTCGCGGCGCGCGCGTCGACCTGCGCGCGACGATGCGCGCGACCACCGGCCCCGCGGGCGCCGTCGCGCCGCTCGCGTTCCGCGCGCGAACGCGGCGGCCGCCGCCGCTCGTCGTGCTGTGCGACATCTCGGGGTCGATGGACCGCTACGCGCGGATGCTGCTGCACTTCCTGCACGCGATCACCAACGACCGCCACCGCGTGCACACGCTGGTGTTCGGCACGCGGCTCACCAACATCACGCGGCACCTCAAACACCGCGACGTCGACGTCGCGCTGGAGCGCGTCGCGTCGGCCGTCGACGACTGGGCGGGCGGCACGCGCATCGGCGCGTGCCTCGCCGAGTTCAACCGCCGCTGGTCGCGGCGGCTGCTCGGCCAGAACGCGGCGGTGCTGCTCATCAGCGACGGTCTCGACGCCGACGCCGGCGAGGGGCTCGACTTCGAGGCCGAGCGGCTCGCGAAGTCCTGCGCGCGGCTGATCTGGTTGAACCCGCTGCTTCGCTACGAGGGCTTCGAGGCGCGACCGGCGGGCATCCGGGCGATCCTGCCGTACGTCGACGAGTTCCTGCCGGTGCACAACGTGGCGGCGCTGGCCGACGTCGCCCGGGCGCTTGACCGCACGCCACGGCGTCCGTCGTGCGGTGAACGGTACGCATCGGCTTCGACCCGGCGGCCGTCAGCTCCCTGCTGAGTGCGCGGCGCGGCCGCACGGCAGGCATGCGGAGCATCGTCGTCGTGGCGAGCCTCCGGCGTTTGCTACGATGCGCGTGGCGGCGCCGGCGACGCGCCGCGAGGAGTCGCCGCAAATGGAGATGACCAACAGCCGGGTGATCCCGGCGCCGCCGGAAACCGTGTGGGCGGCGCTCACCGATCCCGAGTTCCTGAAGGCGTGCCTGCCGGGCTGCGAGACATTCGAGCGCGTCGGCGACGGCGCGTACCGCGCCGTGATGGCGGCGAAGGTCGGCCCGGTGTCGGCGCGCTTCACGGGCGCGATGACGATGACGGACGTCGTGCCGCCGACCGGCTACACGCTGAAGTTCGAAGGGCAGGGCGGCGCCGCCGGCTTCGCCAACGGCGAGGCGCGAGTGACGCTGTCGCCTGCCGACGGCAGCGGCACGCGGCTCGCCTACGCGGTGAAGGCGCAGGTCGGCGGCAAGTTGGCGCAGATCGGCTCGCGGCTGATCGACGGCGCCGCCGCCAAGATCGCCGACGATTTCTTCGCGCGCTTCTCGGAGCGGCTGACGCCGTCGCCGGCGGCGGTGGCCGAGGCGCCGATGGTGCCGGTCGCCGCCGGGCGGGCGCCGGCGGGCCGCCGCTGGATCCGCTGGGTCTCGCTCGCGATCATCGCGGGCATCCTCGCCTACCTCGCGGCGCGCGGGGTCCGGTAGGGCAGTCCGGGCGCCCCCCACCCCAGCCCTCTCCCCGCTGCGCGGGGAGAAGGAGGTCCCGAGGCGGCGCCGCCGCTCGATCTGATTTACGGAAGAGGGAGTTCTCGAAGTCGCGCCGACGTTCGCCCGATCACTCCCTCTCCCCGCGCAGCGGGGAGAGGGTCGGGGTGAGGGGCAACCAACTCAGCCCGCCGGCTTCGCGCTGACGCCGCAGTTCCGGTAGTCGGCGACCACGATCGTGTACAGCGCCTTGCCGGCGCTGTTGACGAACGTCTGCTCGGACAGGTCGCACGGGCGGTCGCGCGCGAGCAGCGCGTCGAGGCGGGCCCGCGCCCCGGTGAACGTCTCGAAGCGCGGCGCGTGGAGGACGAACGCGACGCGCTTGCCGTGCACGTGCTCGGCCACTGCCCGGCGCAGGTCGTCGCGCTCGAGGTCGGGCGCGTCCTGCAGCCGCCACGTCCACTCGCGGTAGTTCGCGGCCCGCCTGCGGTCGGCGAACGTGACGAGCTGCTGGTGCAGGCCCCAGTCGACCGAGATCACGCGGTCGACGCCGAGCGTGTCGAGCCGCGCGTCGAGCTTGGCGATCGCGGCGTCGAACTGCGGCCGGTAGTCGCGGTCGTTCTGCCACGTGTCGATGTTGCGCATCGCCCAGCCGATGTTCCACGCGAGGAGCGTGCCGCACACGGCGATGCCGACCGTCGCCATCAGCACGCGCGCGCCGCGCATCGTCCCGGGCCGCGCGTCAGCGATGTGCTGCGCGGAGATCGCCACCAGCGTGACGAGGTGGAGGATGGGCAGCGGCCACAGCATGACGAGGTGGTGCGTGCCGCCGACCTGCCGCGTGGCTGTGATCGCGACGAACAGCATCGCCATGAGGGCGGTCAGGAACGCGAGCAGGTGGCGCGCCGGCGTCCACGGCCGCCAGACGGCGAGCAGGACGACGGCCGCGGCGATCTGCAGCAGCGCGAGGTAGTTGAACGCGGAAGTCTCCACCGCCTCGGTGCCGAACACCCAGTTGATCACCGACGTGCCGGAGAACGTGGTCGCGTAGAGGTTCCACACCTTGACGAACTGCGCGACCGCGTCGAACGTCCCGGCGTCGCCCAGCACGTCGAGCCGCGCGGCGCGGCGCACGAGCGTCACCGTGCCCCAGAGCAGCAGCACGGCGGTGAGCCCGGCGAGCGCGGGCTGCCACGGCGCGCCGGTGCGCAGGCGGTTGAGCGCCAGGCGCGGCGCGGTGGCGAGCGTCGCGCCGGCCAGCGCGGCGATCACCCAGACGAAGTTGAGCTTGTCGAAGAAGCCGACGAGAAGCGCCACGCACAGCGTGACGAGCCAGTGCATCCGCCCCGTCTGCAGCCAGCGCCAGAGCGCGGCCAGGCTCGCCACGCGCGCCAGCGTCGCGATCATCTGCGGCCCCCAGTCGAGCCGCGCGTGGTTGACGAGGACCGGGTCGGTGGCGAGCAGCGCGAGCAGGAGCAGCGCCCACGCGACGCCCAGCTCGCGCTTCGCGAAGCGCCAGAGCACGAACAGCGCGGCCGCGCCGACCAGGATCGACGGCAGCCGCACCGTCCAGACGTTGATGCCGAAGGCGGCGAAGACCGGCGCGTGCAGCCACGCCTTGATCGCGCCGACGTAGCCAAGCGTCTGCATCAGCGGGAGGCAGCCGGCCTGCATCGTCACCGCGGCGTCGACGTCGCACTGGCCGAGCACGCGCAGCGCGACCGGGACGAAGATCACCTCGTCGTAGTAGTAGCCGGGGCGGTCGAGCGCGTAGGCGGCGAGCGCCACGAAGACCGCGATGAGTGCGGCGGGCAGGACGATGCGGACGAAGGACGGCACGCGGGGGGACCGGCAAGGCGCGGGGACGGGCCGAGTAGACGCCAAGCGCGCGGCCGGGTCAAGCGCCGCCACGCCGCCCGCCGGCGGGCGTAGAATGTCCGGCTGTCGCAAGCCGCACCGGGAGCGCCGATGGACAGCGTGGACCTCGACGTACTGAAGCACAGCGCCGAATGGCTGGACGCCGGCCGCCGCGTGCTGCTCGTCACCGTCGTCAAGACCTGGGGCAGCTCGCCGCGCCCGCCCGGCGCGATGCTCGCCGTGCGCGACGACGGGCACGTCGTCGGCTCGGTCTCCGGCGGCTGCATCGAGGACGACCTGATCGACCGCACGCACCGGCTCGGGATGACGCAGAAGCAGGTCGAGGTCGTCACCTACGGCGTGTCGGCCGACGAGGCGCGGCGGTTCGGGCTGCCCTGCGGCGGCACGCTGCAGCTCGTCGCCGAGCCGCTGACCCGCGAGTCGGGCATGCGTGCGCTGCTGCGCGAGATCGAGGCCGGGCACCTGACGGCACGCCGGCTCGACGTGCTGACCGGCGAGGCGACGCTGCACCCGGCCCGGGCCACGGACGGGCTCGCGTTCGACGGCAAGACGCTGACGACGGTCCACGGGCCGCGCTACCGGATGCTGGTGATCGGCGCGTCGCAGCTCTCCAAGTACCTGGCGCAGATCGCCGTCGGGCTCGACTACCAGGTGACGGTGTGCGACCCGCGCGAGGAATACACGGAGACGTGGGACATCCCGGGCGTCACGGTCGTGCGCACGATGCCCGACGACACGGTGCGCGCGATGCGGCTCGACGAGCGGTGCGCGGTGGTGGCGCTGACGCACGACCCGAAGCTCGACGACATGGCGCTGATGGAGGCGCTGAAGTCGCCGGCGTTCTACGTCGGCGCGCTGGGCTCGCGCGCGAACAACGCGAAGCGACGCGTCCGCCTGCTGGAGGTCGACGTCACGGAGGCCGAGCTCGCGCGGCTGCACGGGCCCGTGGGCCTCTACATCGGCAGCCGCACGCCGCCCGAGATCGCGGTCTCCATCCTCGCGGAGGTCACCGCCGTCAAGAACGGGGTCGACCTGCCCGACGCCGCGAAGATCGCCGTTGCGAAGGAGCGGCGGGCGCCGTCGGCGGCCTGCTCGTAGCGCGCGGGCGTTGCCCGAGGGTGGCCGGCGTATACTCGCGCCCGCAGCAGCCACCTGCAAGAGGTTGATCCTGCGTCACTCTCCCCGCGGGGGAAAGGGATGCCATGGGCCGGTTGTCCGAGCGGGAAGCGCGCGCGCCGCGCGCGACGGTCGAGAGCATCGGCGCCCGCGCGCCGGGCGCGGGGAAGTCCGCGCGCGCCGGCGTGCGCGCGCTGCCTGAGCCCGATCGGGCGTTGCGCCGGGCGGCGCCGAACGCCGAGTATCACCGGCGGATCGGCGTCGCGCACGCGGTCGCGGTTCCGCTGTACGCGGATGACGACACGCCGGTCAGCTTCGTGCTGAACCGCGCCGGACGCGACTTCGACGAACGCGACGTGCTCGAAGGCGCGCGCGCGGCGGTCGCGCGCTACCGCGCTTGGTTCGCGGCCGAGGGCTGGTGCGAACTGGAGGTCGACGCGCAGTGCCGCATCCGCCGCGCCGACCGGCGCGCCCGCACGCTGCTCGGCGCCGCCGTGCCCGCTGCGGACCTGCGGCGGGGCGCCGTGCTCCCGCCCGCGCTCGTCGCGTGGCTCACGCGATCGCCGGGGCGCGGCCCGGCCGGCTCCGCGCTGACGCTCACCGGCGGCGCGCGCGCCGTCGCGCTGCGGGCGATGCCCGCCTTCGACGGCAGGGGCTGGCTGCTGCACGTCGGCGACCGGCCGGGTCCGGCAGCGACACCCGCTGCGGGCGGGACGACGCTCTCCACCCGCGAGCGCGAGGTCCTCGACTGGGTGGCGGCCGGCAAGACCGACGCACAGGCGGCGGCCATCCTGGGCATCAGCGTGCGCACCGTGCAGAAGCACCTCGAGCACGTCTACGTGAAGCTGGGCGTCGAGGGAAGGATGGCCGCCGTGATGCGCGCGCGCGCCACACCGGCGCCGCCGGCGGCGCGTCCGCGCTGACGCAGGCGGGACAAACGGCGGGGCGCCGTGGTAACGTAGCCGCCTCTTTGCCGCTGCGGGGTGCCATGCCCGATCACGTGTGCCGCGCCTCGCGGCGACTGCTGTCCCTACCTGCCGTTTCGTCCGTCCATCGTTGCGACCCGCCGCGCGCCACGGCGCCGGCGTGGCTCGCGTGCGCGCTGGCGGCGCTCGCGCTTGCCTGGCTGCCGGTTTCCGGTGCCCGTGCGCAGGACGGCGGCCTCGAACTGCGCGGGATGCCGCTCGTCGCGCCCGCGAAGGCGTGGGACGCACCGGAGCCGTGGAAGACCGACCGCTTCTACTTCCAGTTCGCCTACTACACGCTGCACTTCAACCCCGATCCCGAGCACCACCAGTCGTACCTGTTCGACATGGAGTACCGGTTCGACAAGTACTGGCTCGAGGGGCAGTGGTTCACCGGCCTGTCGCTCTTCCAGAACTCGTTCGGCCAGTTCTCCCAGTACGCGTACGGCGGCCTGCAGTGGCGGCCGTGGAAGGAGCACCCGCAGGGCTACGTCAAGGTGACGGCGGGACTCCTGCACGGCTACAAGGGCGAGTACCGCGACAAGATCCCGTTCAACCACTACGAGATCGCGCCGGCGATCATCCCGTCGGTCGGCTATTGCTGGGGCCGTTACTGCGGCGAATTCGTGCTGCTCGGCGCGTCTGCCGCGCTGTTCACGATCGGCTTGACGGTGCCCTAGCCAACGTCTGCAAAGGGCGTCCGCGCGGGCGGAGCGTGTCGTGACATCGGCGCCGCGCCTTTTGCAGCCGGAACGGCAAGAGCGTAGTCAGGCGGCCGCGCAGAACGGCGACGAAAGAACGGGCGCTGTGCATGCGGACGGCGCCCAATCGCACGACGGCGCCGCCTATGCGGCGTTTCCCTGGCCGCCGGCAGGCGGCTCCGCATCACCCGGGCGCGTGGCGGCGCGCCAGCGGGCGAGGTCGGACGGCGTGTCGACGTCCCACAGCGTAGCCGCGGTACGCCACGACAACCCCGCGTCCGCAAACCGCGCCTCGGTGTCCGCCAGCGCGTGCGGCGAGCTCCAGCGCACGCCGGCGAACCCCAGCGGCCGCGTCGCGCCCACCAGCACGTAACCGCCGTCCTCCGCCGGTCCCAGCACGGCGTCGTGGCCGGCCAGCAGCTCGGCCGCACGCGCGAGGTAGGCGACGTCGAGCAGCGGGCAGTCGGTGCCGACCAGCAGCACCGCCGGGTGACGCCGCAGCGCGTCGGCGATCGCGCCCGCCATGCGGGCGCCCAGATCGCCGCCGGGCTGCCGGTGCAGCGTGGCGCCTGCGCGCGCCGCGAGCGCACGCAGGCCGTCGTGATCGGGACCGGGATCGCACCACAGCTCGATCGCGGCGACGACGCCGGCGTTGCGCGCGGCGACCGCGTGCGCGAGGGTCGTCGCCGCGAGCTCGCGATACACGGCCACGGCCGCTGCGGCGCCGATCGTGGCGGCGAGCCGCGTCTTGACGCGGCCGGGCACCGGCGCCTTGGCGAACACGACCAGCGCCGGCGCCGCGCTCATCGATACCGGCGCGCGAGACGGGCCGGATCGGCGCCGAGCGCGTAGGACAGGCGCAACCGCCACATCGTGACGATGGTGCGCCACGGCCCGTGCGTCTCCCAGCGGCGGCCCGACGTCGTGACCCGCTCGCGCAGGCATGCGGGCCGGCCGGAGCGCCGCTTCAGCGCCTTCGACAGCGCGATGTCCTCCATCAGCGGAATCTCGGCGAAGCCGCCCGCGGCCTCGAACAGCGCGCGCTCGACGAAGATCGCCTGGTCGCCGGTGGCGATGCCCGTCAGCCGCGAGCGCAGGTTCATCATCGCGGCGACCACGCGCAGGACGCGCGGACGGCCGCTGATCGTCACGTCGAAGCGGCCCCAGCGCGCGCCGCCGGCCACGGCGCCGGCCACGGCCGCGGCGGCGCCGGCCGGCAGCAGCGTGTCCGCGTCGGCGCCTGCTACGGCCGCGGCAGCGCCGGGCGGCAGCAGCGTGTCGGCGTGCAGGAAGACCCGACCGTCGCCGGTGGCCGCGCGCGCACCGGCGTTCATCTGCGCCGCGCGGCCGCGTGGCGCGACCAGCGCGCGATCCGCGAGCGGCCGCGCGATCCCGAGGGTGCCGTCGCGGCTGCCGCCGTCGACGACGACGACCTCGTGACCCTGCGCGCGCAGCGGCTGCAGCGCGGCCATCGTGGCGGCCACGGCGGCCGCCTCGTCGAGGACGGGCACGACGATCGTCAGGCGCATCATCGTGGCGCCGCGAGCGTGGCCGCCGCGGCGCCTAGCGCCCCGGCAGCGTGCCGTTCAGCGTCCAGTCGTAGTCGATCCATTCGACCTTGTAGCCGTCGTTGGCCAGCGCGCGGGCGACCTCGGGGTCGGCGACGTAGCGCGCCACGTACTTCTGCACCGAGCCCGCAGGCCCTTCGAAGTCCTCGGCGAACCACTTGAAGATCTCCGACAGGTGCGCGGTGCGCGCCACCTTGTCGAACCGGTTGCGCAGCGGGTCGTTGACGAACGCCCGCGCCTGCTCGTCGAGCTGCGCGTCCAGCCGGGCGGCCGCGTACGCCTCGGGCCGCAGGACCGGGCAGGACTTCGACGCGCAGACGATCGCGAAGTGGATCCGCGGCTCGCCCAAGGGGCGGAGCACCTTGTGCTCGAGGTCGTAGAGGCTGGTCGTCGTCCCGTCGAGCGCCCAATCCTTGAGCTTGAAGTAACGCGCGCGGCCGAGCAGCGTCGCCGGCGACAGGCCGGCGAGGATGCCGGCGATCGCGAGCGCGTTGTACGCGTTGATGTTGTAGGCGAGCGTCTCGGCCCGGTTGCCCGGCGGGGCCGGCCGGCCGAGGCCCTCGACGTATCGACGGAACGCCGGGCTTTCGGCGAACCCCGCGTAGCGCACGCTGCCGTTGGCGACGTTGACGCGCAGCAGCGCGTCGAAGGCCGTGTCGCTGGCCGGCTGCGCGTGCGCCAGGCCGCAGGCGAGCAGCAACGTGGCCGCGAGCGCGCCGGCGCCGTGCGGCGTGGTGGACGTGACGGGCTTGAACGACATGCGGCAGGCGCCTTACGCGTCCGGGGTACGCGCCGGCGCGCGCCGGCGCAGGAACACCGGGACCAGCGCCAGCGCGCCAAGCAGCGCGAACGCGATCAGCGTCTCCCACGAGACCAGTCCCGCGAGCGAGTCGATGCGACCGAGCGTCTCGCCGAGGTTCACGAAGACGAACGTGCCCGGGACGATCCCGACCAGCGTCGCCAGCACGAACGTGCGCAGCGGGACCGACGTGAACGCGGGGGCGAGGTTCACGAGGAAGAACGGAAACGCCGGCACCAGGCGCAGGAACAGGAGGTAGGAGAACGCGTTCTCGGTGAACCCGGCGTTGATCCGCTCGCCGAGCGCGCCCAGCCGCCGGCGCGCGGCGTCGGCGAAGATGTAGCGCGCCGCGAGGAACAGGATCGTCGCGCCGGTGGTGGCGGCGGCCACGACCAGCGCCGTGCCCACCCAGCGGCCGAACACGAAGCCCGTCGCGAGCGACAGCACCAGCGCGCCGGGCAGGCTGAAGGCGACGGCGCCTGCGTACACGACGAAGCCGAGTACGAGCGCGGCCACGAAGTGGGCTTCGGTGAAGCGCAGCATCGCGTCGCGGTTGGCCTTGACCGCGTCGAGCGTCAGGTAGCGTTGCCCGTCCAGCGCGAAGAACGCGGCGACGACGCCGGCGAACAGGACGAGCAGCGCGACCTTGAGCCAGCGCCGGCCGCCTGCGGATGATGGAGGATCGCCGGCCACGTCAGGCGCCCTGCAGCCGGAAGATGCGGCGTATCCACGTCTTCGCGACAGGCGTGAGGCCCTCCTTCAGTCGCTGGTCCGCCACCCGGCGGTTGATCGAAGCGAGCGTCGGGTAGGTGTGGATGACGGCGGAGACGTCCTTCGCCGACAGCCCCCGCGCCAGCGCCAGCGTGCACTCGGCGATCAGCTCCCCGGCGTGCGCGCCGACGATCGCGGCGCCCAGCAGGCGGCCCTTCGGGTCGGTGACGAGCTTGGCGAAGCCGGCGGGCTCGCCGTCGGCGCGCGCGCGGTCGACGTCGGCGAACGGGAACCGGTAGACCCGGTGCGCGACACGCCTCTGCACCGCTTCGGCCTCCGCGAGTCCGACGCGCGCGAGCTCGGGGTCGGTGAACGTGCACCACGGCACGACGGTCGACGGCTTCGCCCACCACAGCCGGAAGATCGCCTGCCGCAGCACGATCCCGGCATGGTGCTCGGCCACGTGCGTGAACTGCAGGCCGCCGGCCACGTCGCCCGCCGCGTACACGCGCGGGTTGGTCGTGCGCAGCCTGCCGTCGACGACGAGGCGGCCGCCTTCGCTCGCGATTCCCGCAGCCTCGAGGCCGAGGCCCTCGACGTTGGCACGGCGTCCCGCCGCGACGAGCAGGTGCGATCCGCGAACCACGTCCTCGCGGCCGTCCGCGGCGCGCAACGTGAGCGCGATCGCGCCGGGCGTTCCCGCGGCCGCGGTGATCGTCGTGCCCAGGCGGAACGCGACGCCCTCGGCGGCCAGCGCGTCGCGCACGACGGCCGCGACGTCCGGGTCCTCGCGCGGCAGGATCGACGGCGCGACGTCGACGACGGTGACCTCGCTGCCGAGCCGGCGGAAGGCCTGCGCCAGCTCGCAGCCGATCGGCCCGGCGCCGATCACCACCAGCGCCGGCACTGGCTCGCGCAGGTCGAACACCGTCTCGTTGGTGAGGTGAGGGACGGCGGCGATGCCGGGGATCGGCGGCACCGCGGCGCGCGATCCGGTCGCGAGCACGAACGACCTGGCGGTGAGCCGGCGGCCGTCGACTTCGAAGGCATCCGGCGCGACGAAGCGGCCGTCGCCCAGGATCACGTCCACGCCGAGGCTGCGAAAGCGCTCCGGGCTGTCGTGCGGCTCGATCTCGCCGATGACCGCGCGCACGCGGTCCATCACGCGCGGGAGGTCCGGCCGCGGATCGGCGGGCGCAAGCGCCCAGCGGTCGGCGTGGCGCATCTCGTGGGCGACGCGCGCGGAGCGGATCAGCGTCTTCGACGGCACGCAGCCGGTCCACAGGCAGTCGCCGCCGAGGCGGTGCCGCTCGACCAGCGCGACCTTCGCGCCGAGGGCCGCGCCGCCGGCGGCGACGACGAGCCCCGCGGAGCCACCGCCGATCACCACGAGGTCGAATTCCGGTCGTGCCAAGGCGGCTCCACTGCGGTGAATGTCCTGCGGGCGCTTCGTCGCGGCCGCGTGCCGCAATCTTACAGAGGCCGGGCGCGCGCCGGCGGCTTGCCGAGGCGTGCGCTACCGATCCGGCACCCGGGGCCCGGGGCCGTCGACCAGCTCGGCGATGGAATACGCGCGGGTGAGGTCCCCCAGCAGCGTGCCGAGCCGCTCGCGCGCGAGGACCGCGCGCACGCGGTGGTGGGCGTCCGCCAGCAGCACGGCCACGCCCGCTGCCTGCGCGCGCCGCGCGACGTCGGCGAGCATCCGGATCGTCGACAGGTCGAGGTCGGTGGTGAACGACAGGTCGACGACGATCCGCGAGAGCGGCGTCTCGCGCCGCTCGAGCAGCGCCAGCATCTGGTCGCGCACGGTGTCCGCATTGAAGTAGAGGAGCGCGGCGTTCGGGCGGAACACGACCACGCCGGGCACGGTCTGCGCGCTCGGGTGCCGCACCAGCGACGCGAAGTGGTCGGTGCCGGGGATGCGCCCGAGCAGCACGCACTCGGGCAGCGCCAGCCGGCGGATCAGCATCGCGAGCGAGAACGCGCAGGCGACCAGCACGCCCTTGAGGATGCCCGCGCCGACGACCGCGGCGATCGTCACCATCGCGATCGTGAACTCGGCCACGCCCACGCGGCGCAGGTGGCGCAATTCGTCGATCTTGAACATGCTCTGCACGGAGGCCAGCACCAGCGCCGCGAGCAACGGCTGCGGCAGCAGCGCGAACAGCCCGGTGAGGAACAGCAGGACGACGGCCATCCACGCCGAGCAGACGACGATGGCGACCGGCGTGCGGGCGCGCGCCTCGTCGTTGACGAGCGACTGCGACAGCCCGCCGCCCGACGGGAAGCCGTGCCCGGCGGCGATCGCGAGGTTGGCCCCCGCGAGGCCCAGCAGCTCGCGGTTCGGGTCGACCGCGTAGTCGTGGCGGGCCGCCAGCACGCGGGCCGCGGCGATCGCCTCGTTGTAGGCGATGAGGAAGCAGGCGAGCGACAGCGGCAGCAGCGTGTCGAGCTCGTGCCACCGGATTTCCGGCAGCGTCGGGAGCGGGATCCCGCCGGGAATGTGGCCGACGGTCCCGATGTGCAGCCCCGCGGCCCCGGGCAGCTCCATCAGCGCGAGGCAGAGCGCGACCACGAGGAGGGGGACCGGCCAGCGCGGGCGCAACGCGTGGCCGGCCTGCAGCGCGACCAGGGCGCCGACGCCGAGCGCCAGCGACGGCAGGTGCGTGTCGGGCAGCTCGTGCGCCAGGCGCGCGAGCACGCGGGTGAAGTTGGCGTGCTCGGAGGGCAGGCCGAGCAGCAGCGGCAGCTGGCTGACGGCGATGACGATCCCGGCACCGATCTTGAAGCCCGTCAGCACGGTCTCGGAGATGAAGTGGACGATGCCGCCCCAGCGCATCAGCCACGCGAAGAGGGCGGTTAGGCCGACGAAGAACGCCGTCGCCGCCGCGAGCGTCGCGTACCGGGCCGGGTCCGCCGCGGCGAGCGTCGACAGCGCGGCCGCCACGGTGAGCGCGACCGACGACGTCGGCCCGACGGCGAGCTGGCGCGAAGACCCGAGCAGCGCGTAGGCGATGCCGCCGAACAGGTAGCAGTAGAGGCCGGTCTGCACGGGCATTCCGGCGAGCTGCGCGTAGGCGATCGAGCTTGGCACCGCGTAGGCGGCGAGCGTGCTGCCGGCGAGCGCGTCGTCCCGGGCGGTGCGGCGGCCATAGTCCGCGGCCCACGGCAGAAAGCGGGCGATGCGCGGGTTCGCGGGCTCGGGGGCGGACTGGGGGCGCGACGACACGTTGGCGGGTTGCGGGCGCGGGCAACCGGGATGCTAGCGGGCGCCGGGCCGCCTGTCACGGCACGGATGCGGCGCGTCCGTGCTTGCGCGCCGCGCCGATCCGACATAGCGTGCTGTCCGCGGCGATGCGTACGGGGGGTGCGATGAAGGGACGGCGGCGGGAGGACTGGCTGACGCGGGAGCGGATCCTCGCGGTGCTGCTGGTGGCGGTCAGCGTGCTCGTGGGCTGGCTTTGCTGGCGAATGGTCGAGCCGTTCATCCCGGCGCTGACGTGGGCGGTCGTGCTGGCGGTCATCGCGCACCCGGTGCACGAGCGGATCCTCGCGCGGCTCGCGTGGCCCGGCGTGGCGGCGGCGCTCGCGGTCGTCGCCGTGACCGTGGTGATCGCGCTGCCGACCGCGCTGCTCGCCCGCGAAGTCGCCGCCGAGGCGGCGACCGGCGTCGAGGCGATCCAGCGGCTGCTGGACGGCGAGCGCTGGAAGCGCGCCATCGGCGAGGTGCGCTGGCTGGCGCCGGTGCAGGCGTGGGCCGAGCGCGAGATCGACGTGCGCGCGCACGTCGCGCAGGCGGGCGGCGGCGTCGCCAAGGGCGTGGGCGGCGCGCTCGCCGGCGGCATCGAGTTCGTCGTGAGCCTCATGGTCACGTTCTTCCTGCTCTTCTTCTTCCTGCGCGACAAGTGGCGGATCCTCGCGACGATCGAGGGCCTGATGCCGCTCGGGCCGACCGAGGCGGCCGAGGTCGTCCGCAAGCTGCGGCAGATGATCAGCGCCGTCGTCTACGGCACGCTGGTGGTCGCGCTGGTGCAGGGCGCGCTCGGCGCGCTGATCTTCTGGTTCCTCGACCTGCCGGCGCCGCTGCTGTGGGGCGCGCTGATGGCCCTGATGGCGGTGCTGCCGATCCTGGGCGCCGCGGTCGTGTGGGCGCCGGCGGCGGCCTTCCTCGCGCTGGAGGGGCAGTGGGACAAGGCGCTGATCCTCGCGGCGTGGGGCGGCATCGTGATCGGCCTCATCGACAACATCCTGCTGCCCGTCCTGCTGCGCAACAAGCTGCACATGCACACGGTGCCGGTCTTCATCGCGGCCGTCGGCGGCCTGTTCGCGTTCGGCGCGACCGGCATCGTGCTGGGCCCGGTGATCCTCGCGCTCGGCTTCGCGCTGCTCGAGGTCTGGCGCCGCCGCGTGGCGCTGCACGAGCTCGTCGACGGTGTCAACGACACGTCGCCGTGGGACCGGCCGAACTGACGGAAATTGGGGTCAGAGCTGTAATACAGGCGCGCGCCACGCTGGGCCAGATCGCGGCGCTCGCCTGCGCCTGTATTACAGCTCTGACCCCAATTTCCGGGGGAGCGTGAACGCGAACGTCGCGCCGCGGCCGAGCTCGCTCTCGACGCGGATCGTGCCGCCGTGCAGCTCGACGAACTTGCGCGAGATGGCGAGGCCGAGGCCCGTGCCCTCGACCTTCTTCGAGGCCGCCCCGACCTGCCGGAACTCCTCGAAGACCGCCGCCTGATCCTCGGGCGAGATGCCCACGCCGGTGTCCGACACGGCGACCTCTACGAACGCGCCTTCGACACCCGCGCGCACGCCGATCGCGCCGCCCTCGGGCGTGAACTTGAGCGCGTTCGACAGCAGGTTGAGCAGCACCTGCTTCACCTTGCGCTCGTCGGCGTGGATGGTGCCGATCGCCGGGTCGAGCGTGCTCGCGAGCGCGATGCCGCGCCGCTGCGCGCGCTCGCGTACCAGCGAGAGCGCGTTGCCGATCGCCGCGGGCAGGTCGAAGTCCGCACGGTCGAGCTCCATCCGGCCGGCCTCGACCTTCGACAGGTCGAGGATGTCGTTGATCAGCGCGAGCAGGTGCCGGCCCGACGCGAGGATGTCGGCGAGGTACTCGGCCTGCTTGTCGTTGACGTCGCCGAACAGCCGCTCGTGCAGCACCTCGGAGAACCCGATGATCGCGTTGAGCGGTGTGCGCAGCTCGTGCGACATGTTGGCGAGGAACTCGCTCTTGTGGCGGCTCGCGGTCTCGAGCTCGCGGCTCTTGTGCTCGAGCTCGCGGAACAGCCGCGCGTTCTGGATCGCCAGCGCCGACTGCGCCGCGAAGGTCTGCAGCAGGGCGACGACTTCCGGGGCGAATCCGCCGGGGGCCTTGCGATTGACCGCGATGCCGCCCAGGATCTGGTCGTCGCGGACGAGCGGCACGGCGAGCAGCGAGCGGAACCCCAGGGCCACGAGGAGGTCGCGCACGCGGCTCTGGTAGACGGTTTCGTCGCCGATGTCGCTGATCGCCACCGGCTCGCCGGTCAGCGCCATGCGGCCCAGCGCACCTTCGCCCTTGCGCATGGGCGTCGCCCGCAGCGCCTCGGCGAGCTCGTCCGGCAGGCGGTCCGCCGTGTGCAGGTGGAACTCCTCGCGCGCCTCGTCGTACTCGTAGATAGACCCGCCGTCCATGCCGGTGAGCTGTGTCGCGCGGATGACGATCGTGTGCAGGACGGTCTCGAGGTCGAGCGTGGACGACACCGCCTGCCCGACCTCGCCCAGCGCCCGCAATTCGCCGACCGAGCGCGTGAGCTCGGCCGTGCGCGCCTGCAGCTCCTTGAACAGGCGGACATTCTCGATGGCGATCACCGCCTGGTCGGCGAACGTCTGCAGCAGCGCGATCTGCGCGTCGGTGAAGGATCCCGGCTCCGGACGGCCAACGGCGATGCCCCCGATCGCGCGGCCCTCGCGCAGCAGCGGCACCGCGAGGACGCTGCGGAATCCGCCTGCGACCGAGTGCGCGCCGACCTGCGGATCGTAATCGACGTCGTCGAGGACGTCCGGGATGGCGACGACGCCGCCGGTGTCGATCGCGCGCAGGACCGCCGTCCTGCGGCCAGGCGGCTGCGGAAAGTACCTCGCCAGGCGCTCGGCGTATGCGGAATCGACGCTGACGATGGACATGAGGTGGACCAGGTTCCCGTCGTAGGTGAAGACGTTGCCCGCGTTCGCGTCGCACAGTTCGAGCGCGGCCCTGGCGATCGTGTCGAACACCGGCTGCACGTCGGTCTGCGACCGGCTGATCACGCGCAGGATCTCGGAGGTCGCGGTCTGCTGTTCGAGGGACTCCGTGAGGTCGCGGTTGCGCTGGTCCAGGGCAGTGAACAGCCGCACGTTCTCGATCGCGATGACCGCCTGGTCGGCGAACGTCGCGAGCAGCGCGATCTGGGCGTCGGTGAACGGCTTCACCTCGGAGCGCCAGACGCCGATCGAGCCGATCGCGCGACCGTCGCGGCGCAGCGGCACGGCCAGCACCGTGCGCGCGCCCACGCGCGTGCCCGGGGCGTCGCGGTACTGCGGGTCCGCGCCGAGGTCCGGCGTCTGCACGACGCGGCACTCGAGCGCGGCGCGGCCGGACACGGTGTCCGGACCAACACGGCGCGGGTAGCCCGAGGCGAACACCGCCGCCGCCTCCGGCGTCATGCCGTCGGCGGCGGCCAGCCCGATCCTGTCGCCGTCGAGCAGGTAGACGCCGGAAAACGCGGTGTCGCACAGCGCCCGCACGCTCTTCACGATCGTGTCGAACACCGGCTGCGTGTCGGTCCGCGACTGGCTGATGACGCGCAGGATCTCGCTGGTGGCCGTCTGCTGCTCCAGCGCAACCGACAGCTCGCGGTTGCGGGTGCCGAGCTCGGAGAACAGCCGCACGTTGTCGATGGCGATCACTGCCTGGTCCGCAAACGTCTGCAGCAGGTCGACCTGTGAGTCGGAGAATGGACCTGGCGTCGCGCGCCCGACGAAGATGGTGCCGATGACCTTGCCATTGCGCATGATCGGAACCCCGAGCGCGGCCCGGTATTGGGCGGCACGGGCGAGGTCCTTCGCCGCATAGTCGGTGTCGTGCATCACGTCCGGGACGTGGACGACCTCGGCGTGACGAATCACGCGCGATGTCACGGTCTCGGTTCGGACGTCTAATGGATAGAGGCCGCGCACGATCCGTATGGCCTCCGGCGCAAGACCGTCGATCGCGGCGAGCTCGATGGTCGCGCCGTCATACCTGGACACGACCGCGACCTCGGCCTTGCACAACACGCCGGCCCGCTGCGCAACCAGGTCGAACACCGGCTGCGTGTCGGTCGGGGATCCGGCGATCACGCGCAGGACCTCGGCGGTGGCCGACTTTTGCTCGAGCGCCGTGGTGAGGTCCAGGTTGCGTATTCCCAGCTCGGTGAACAGGCGCACGTTCTCGATCGCGATGACGGCCTGGTCGGCGAACGTTCGCAGCAGCGCGACCTGCGCATCGGAGAACGGACCCGGCTCCGACCGGCCGAGGCTGATTGCACCGATGGTCCGCCCGTCGTGCTCGAGCGGCACCGCGAGCACGCTGCGGAAGCCGGCGGCGATTGCCGGCCCTGTCGTCGCGTACTCCGGGTCTTCGCTGACGTCGGGGATCATCACGGTGCCGCGCGTCAGCACCGCGCGCGTAATGCCGTTGTCGCGGCTCGCCGGCCGCGGGAAGATCGCGCGGATCGCGTCGGCGCCCTCGGGCGTCGTGCTGGCGAGCGCGCCGATGCGCATCAGCGCGCCGTCGTAGGTGGCCACGACCGACGAAGCCGCGCTGCAGAGCCGCAGCGCGGCCTGCGCGATCGTGGCGAACACGGGCTCCACGGTGGTCGGCGAGCGGCTGATCACGCGCAGGATCTCGCTGGTGGCGGTCTGCTGGTCCAATGCCTCGGTGAGGTCGTGGTTGCGCGCCTCGAGCGCCGTGAACAGCCGGACGTTCTCGATCGCGATCACGGCCTGGTCGGCGAAGGTCTTCAGCAGGGCAATCTGGCGCTCCGGGAACGCGCCCGGCCGTGCCTGCGACATCGCGATGGCGCCCACGGGTACGTTGTCGCGCAGGATCGGCACCGCGACGATGCTCCGGAATCCGATCGTGCCCGCGAGCGACGCGTGTGCGTAGTCGGGATCCGCATCCACGTCCGGGATGTGCTCGATGCGGCCGCTGCCCACCGCGCGCGCGGAAGCGCTGCCGCGGCCGGGCGGCATCGGGTACCCGGAGCGGACCGCCGCGACCTGGGCGTCGGACATGCCGTGCGACGACACGAAGTGGAGCAGCGCACCGTCGAAGCGGAATACGTGGCAGAACGGCGCGTCGCACAAGCGGCTGGCGTTTTCCGCGATCGCGTCGAACACCGGCTGCACGTCGGTCGGCGACCGGCTGATCACGCGCAGGATCTCGCTGGTCGCCCGCTGCTGCTCGAGCGCCTCCTGCGTGGCCTGCGCCTGGCGGACGTTCGCGATGGCGATCGCCGCCTGCTGCGCGAAAGTCTCGACCAGCGCGACGTGGTCGGGCGCGAACAGGCCCGGCCGGCGGCGCCAGAGAAAGATGCCGCCGATCCCGGCACCGTCGCGCATCAGCGGCACGACGAGCACGGCGCGAAACTCCAGATTGCGCTGGTTGGCGCGGGCGTCGGGGAACTCGGTGCCGAGCAGGGGGACCACGTCGGCCAGGTGGATCGTCGTGCGGTCCAGGATCGCGCGACCGGTGAGCGACGTGCGGGACAGGGGTACGGCGTTGGCCGGATGCAGCCGGCCGTCCGCCGCATAATCGGCCAACGGACGGATCACCGGACCCTCGACGATGAGTACACGGGCCGCGTCGGTCCGGCACAGGCGCGCGGCCAGCTCGGCCACTGCCTGCAGGACCGGCTTCACGTCGGTCGGCGACGCGGCCATCACGCGCAGGATGTCGGCGGTGGCCGCCTGCTGCGCCTGCGCGTCGGCGAGGCGCTGGTCGAGCGTGCGGGGGTCGACGGCGCCGGGCGGACGCGCGCGGTGGGTCCCCGCGGGCTTCGCGCGGGCGCCGGCCTTCGTCGTCTTCGCGTCGCGGTCCATCGGCCCTCCCGGGGCAGGCTGGCGACACCGTGCGGTTTGGCCGACAGGCTAGGCGAATGCCGCGGCGGCGGCAAGGGGAACGGCGCCCCTAGTGGAAGTCGCGCGACCGCGTCTCCAGCGCCCCCAGCAGCGGCGAGAGGTCAGCGAGCCGCCCGGCGATCAGGTGGACGAC
>JBGAMF010000185.1:0-3663 GCA_044223185.1 Casimicrobiaceae bacterium
GGTTCGCCGACGTCTTCCCCGGCCGCGCGTGGATCGCCGCGGAACTCTTCGCGCGCGCCGGCGACCGCGCGCGGCTCGCGGCGCTGCAGGCGCTGTCGCGCGCGACCGGCCTGCCGCTGGTCGCCGCCGGCGACGTGCACATGCACGTGCGCGCCCGCCGCGCGCTGCAGGACACGCTGACCGCCATCCGCCTGCGTACGCCGCTGTCCGAGTGCGGCCACGCGCTCTTCGGGAACGGCGAGCGCCACCTGCGCTCGCGCGCGCGGCTCGCCACGCTCTACCCGCGCGAGCTCACCGACGCGACGCTCGACGTCGTCGCGCGCTGCAGCTTCTCGCTCGACGAGCTGCGCTACGAATACCCCGAGGAGCTGGTGCCGGAGGGCTCGGCGCCCGCGTCGCACCTGCGCGCGCTGGTCGAAGCCGGCCTCGCCCGCCGCTACGGCGAGGGCGCCGCGCCGCCCGAGGTCCGCGAACTGGTCGAGCACGAACTCGCCTTGATCGCGGAACTCAATTACGAGCCGTACTTCCTCACCGTCGAGGACATCGTCGCGTTCGCGCGGGCGCAGGGCATCCTGTGCCAGGGCCGCGGCTCGGCCGCCAACTCCGCCGTCTGCTACGCGCTCGGCATCACCGAGGTCGACCCGGCGCGGATGAGCATGCTGTTCGAGCGCTTCATCAGCCGCGAGAGGAACGAGCCGCCCGACATCGACGTCGACTTCGAGCACCAGCGGCGCGAGGAGGTCATGCAGTACGTGTACGGCAAGTACGGCCGCGACCGCGCGGCGCTCGCCGCCACGCTCATCACGTACCGGCCGAAGAGCGCGATCCGCGACGTCGGCAAGGCGTTGGGCTTCGACCTGGCGCAGGTCGACCGGCTGGCCGGCGTGTTCGCGTGGTGGGACGGCCGCCGCGTCGAGCCCGCGCGCATCCGCGAGGCGGGCTTCGATCCCGACCACCCGCTCGTCATGCGGCTCGTCGCGCTCACCGGCGACCTCATGGGATTTCCCCGCCACCTGTCGCAGCACGTCGGCGGCTTCGTCATCGCCCGCGGGCTGCTCGAGCGGATGGTGCCGGTCGAGAACGCCGCGATGGCCGACCGCACGGTCATCCAGTGGGACAAGGACGACCTCGACGCGATGGGCCTGCTCAAGGTCGACTGCCTCGCGCTCGGGATGCTCTCGGCGATCCGCCGCGCGCTCGACATGATCGCGCGCTTCCGCGGCGTGCCGATGCGCATGCAGGACATCCCGGCCGAGGACCCCGCCGTCTACGCGATGTGCCAGCGCGCCGACACGGTCGGCGTGTTCCAGATCGAGTCGCGCGCGCAGCAGTCGATGCTGCCGCGGTTGCGTCCCGCGTGCTTCTACGACCTCGTGATCGAGGTCGCGATCGTCCGGCCGGGCCCCATCCAGGGCGGGATGGTCCACCCGTACCTGCGGCGCCGGCAGGGCCTCGAACCCGTCACCTATCCCAACGCAGCCGTGAAGAGCGTGCTCGAGCGCACGCTCGGCGTGCCGATCTTCCAGGAGCAGGTGATGCAGCTCGCGATCGTCGCCGCCGGCTTCACGCCCGGCGAGGCCGACCACCTGCGCCGCTCGATGGCGGCGTGGCGCAGGAAGGGCGGGCTCGAGAAGTTCGAGCAGCGGCTGGTCGACGGCATGGCCGCGCGCGGGCTCTCCGAATCGTTCGCCCGCCAGATCTACCGGCAGATCCTGGGCTTCGGCGAGTACGGCTTCCCGGAGTCGCACTCGGCGTCTTTCTCGCTGCTCGTCTACGTGTCGGCGTGGCTGAAGCTGCACGAGCCCGCGGCGTTCTGCGCGGCGCTGCTCAACTCGCAGCCGATGGGCTTCTACGCGCCGGCGCAGCTGGTGCAGGATGCGCGCCGGCACGGCGTGGAAGTCCGCGCCGCCGACGTGACGGTCAGCGCGTGGGACTGCACGCTCGAGAAATTGGGGTCAGAGCCGAATTTCCCGGAACGGTTGCGTGAAGTGGCGTGCCCGCCTCCGGGAAATTCGAGTCTGACCCCAATTTCTCCGGCGCTGCGCCTCGGCCTGCGGATGATCGCCGGCCTGACGGAGGACAGCGCGCAGCGCGTCGTCGCCGCCCGCGCCGAGCAGCCGTTCGCGCACGTCGCCGACCTGGCGCACCGCGCGCGGCTCGACCGCCGCGCGCTGACGGCGCTCGCCGCGGCCGGCGCGCTCGCGCGCCTGTCCGGCCACCGCCACGCCGCCGTCTGGGACATCGCGGGCGTCGAGCGCCTGCCGCCGATCCTCGCCGACGCCACGTTCGCGGAAACCCCGCCCACCCTGCCCGCGCCCACCGAGGGACAGGACATCGTCGCCGACTACCGCGCGCTGGGGCTGACGCTGCGCCGGCACCCGCTCGCGTTGCTGCGCGGAAAGCTGCGCGCGCAGCGGCTGGTCAGCGCCGCCGACGTCGCGCGCACGCCGCACGGAAGGATCGCGCGCACCGCCGGCATCGTGATCGGCCGCCAGCGGCCCGACACGACGAGCGGCGTCGTGTTCGTGACGCTGGAGGACGAGACCGGCGCGACCAACGTGATCGTCTGGCGCGACCTGTCCGACCGCCAGCGCCGCGAGCTCCTCGGCGCCCGCCTGCTCGCCGTCTACGGCCGCGTCGAGCGCGAGGGCCCCGTCGTCCACCTGATCGCCGGGCGGCTCGCCGACCTGACGCCGCTGCTGGGGGCGCTGGAGACCCGGTCGCGCGACTTCCACTAGGGGCCCCGCTCCCCTTGCCGCCGCCGCGGCATTCCCCTAGCCTGTCGGCCAAACCGCACGGTGTCGCCAGCCTGCCCCCGGGAGGGCCGATGGACCGCGACGCGAAGACGACGAAGGCCGGCGCCCGCGCGAAGCCCGCGGCGACCCGGCGCGCGCGTCCGTTTGCCGCCGCCGACCCCCGCACGCCCGACCAGCGCCTCGCCGACGCGCAGGCGCAGCAGGCGGCCACGGCGGACATCCTGCGCGTGATGGCCGCGTCGCCGACCGACGTGAAGCCGGTCCTGCAGGCAGTGGCCGAGCTGGCCGCGCGCCTGTGCCGGACCGACGCGGCCCGTGTACTCATCGTCGAAGGTCCGCTGATCCGTCCGTTGGCCGAGTATGCGGCGGACGGCCGGCTGCATCCGGCGAGTACCGTACCGCTCTCCCGCACTTCGCTCACCGGTCGCGCGATCCTGGACCGCACGACGATCCACCTGGCCGACGTGGTCCCGCTGCTGGACACCGAGTTCCCGGACGCCCGCGCCAACCAGCGCAACGTGGAGTTTCGCGCCGTGCTCGTGGTGCCGCTGATGCGCGACGATGCCGGGATCGGCGGCATCTTCCTCTGGCGCCGCCAGCCGGGCCTGTTCGCGCCCGACCACGTCGCGCTGGTCGAGACCTTCGCGCAGCAGGCGGCGATCGCCGTCGCGAACGTGCGGCAGGCGCAAGCCACGCAGGAGGCGCTCGAGCAGCAGCGGGCGACCAGCCAGATTCTGCGCGTGATCAGCCGGTCGCCGACGGACGTGCAGCCCGTGTTCGACGCGATCGCGGAAAATGCCAGCCGCTTGTGCGACGCGCCGTTCTGCCACGTATTCCGCTTCGACGGCACGCTGCTCCACTTCGTGTCGTCGCACGGCATGTCCGACGCCCAGGTCGCGGCGGTCCG
>JBGAMF010000047.1:0-28469 GCA_044223185.1 Casimicrobiaceae bacterium
AGGTGCTTCTCCGAGGTTTTTCGTAGGGTCTGGTCTTTTAAAACCGGAAGTGGGAGAACGCCTTGTTGGCTTCCGCCATCCGGTGCACTTCCTCGCGCTTCTTCACGGCGCCGCCGCGGCCTTCGGAGGCCTCGAGCAGCTCGGCCGCGAGGCGCTGGCCCATCGACTTCTCGCCGCGCTTGCGCGCCGCCTCGCGCAGCCAGCGCATCGCGAGCGCCGTGCGGCGCACCGGGCGCACCTCGACCGGCACCTGGAAGTTGGCGCCGCCGACGCGGCGGCTCTTGACCTCGACCATCGGCCGCGAGTTCTGCAGCGCCTGGTTGAAGACTTCCAGCGGGTCCTTGCCGCCCTTCTTCGCGATCGACTCGAACGCGCCGTAGATGATCCGCTCGGCGACCGACTTCTTGCCGCTGTCCATCAGCACGTTGATGAACTTGGCGACATCGGTGTTCGCGAACTTCGGATCGGGCAGGATCTCGCGCTTGGGGACTTCACGACGACGGGGCATGAGCCTCTTCCTCTCTCAGTGGGGTCTCAGGCGGCCTTGGGGCGCTTCGCGCCGTACTTCGAGCGCGCCTGCTTGCGGTCCTTGACGCCGGCGGTGTCGAGCGCGCCGCGCACCATGTGGTAGCGCACGCCCGGCAGGTCCTTCACGCGGCCGCCGCGGATCAGCACGACCGAGTGCTCCTGCAGGTTGTGGCCTTCGCCGCCGATGTAGCTGATGACCTCGAAGCCGTTGGTCAGCCGCACCTTGGCGACCTTCCGCAGCGCGGAGTTCGGCTTCTTCGGGGTCGTCGTGTAGACGCGCGTGCACACGCCGCGCTTCTGCGGGCTCTGCTGCAGCGCCGGAACCTTGCTTTTCGACACGGCGGGCTTGCGGCCCTTCCGCACGAGCTGATTGATCGTTGGCATCCTGATTGTCCGTTTCGTGCGGCGCACCCGACGGGCGCGAGCCGCATGGCCTAGGGCTCGGCGTCGCGCTGCTGCCACCGCGCCGCCGGCTTCGCGAAACTGCTTCGTGTACTCGTTGCCGCTGCTGCCGAATCCCGCTACCGTTACAGCAAATCAAAGTGGCCCACGTGCTCGCCGTCCCCGCGGGAACCGGCGCCGCACCCGGGCCACCTCCATCGCGCCTTGGCCGACGTGGGAGCCGCGGCCAGGTACGCGTCGCGCCTGCGGCCTCGCCGTGGCTTTGCTGGCCGGGCGTCCGGAGGGCGAAAAGACTGCAATTATAGGCGCATAGCGCCGTTGGGGTCAACTGCGGGCGTGGGCCGGCCGCGGGGCGGCGGCATCCGGCGCCGGTGCCGTTGCTGCCCTGCAACAGGAAAGCCGGCGCCTGCCCCGGTCTCGGCCGCCACCCCCCACGGGTTGGCATCCGCACCCCCGTGGGCGCGCGGCGCGAAAACCGAGCCTCGAAAACCGAGCCTGGCTCGGATTCCCGGGAAACCGCGTCAGGGCGACGTTGCCGATTGCGCGCTCGTCCACCCCCCGCCGAGCGCCTGGAACAGGGCGGCGGCGGAGGCGTAGCGGGCGGCCTGCGCCCGCACGCGGTCGAGTTCGGCCTCGAGGCGGGTCCGCTCGGCGTCGAGGACGACAAGCTGGCTCACCCCGCCCGCGTCGTAGCGGGCGAGCGCGATGCGGAAGGCGTCGTCGGCCCGGGCCGCCTGCTCCGACCGGGCGGCCAGCGTCAGCGCGTCGGCCTCCAGCGCCCGCAGGACGTCGGCGACCTCCTGCAGGCCGTGCAGGACCGCGACCCGGTACCCGGCGGCGGCCTCTTCCCACGCGGCGACGGCCGCCCGCCGCCGGGCCGAGAGCTCGTCGTGCCGGAACACCGGCTGCAGCAGGTTAAGGCCGACGTTCCAGATGTTGATCCCGCTGCCGAGGACGTGCGACAACTCGAGTTGCCCGGACGAGAAGGATCCGGTGACGACGAGCTTCGGGTAGAGGTCGGCCGTCGCGACGCCGACGTTCGCGCTCGCCTTGTGCAGCAGCGCCTCGCTCGCCCGGATGTCCGGCCGCTGCCGGACCAGCTCCGCCGGCAGCGGCAGCGGCAGCTCGGCCGGCAGCCGGAGGTCGGCCAGGCGCACTTCCGGCCCGGTCGCCACCCCCGGCGGCTCGCCCATCAGCACCGCGAGCACGTGACCGGCCTGCGCACCCTGCGCGCGCAGCGAGGGCAGCAGCGCCTCGGTCCGGGCGACCTGCGCGCGCTCCCTCTGCACGTCGAGCCACGCCACGGCGCCGTCCGCGTACCGCCGCTCGACGATGGCGAGTTGCCGGCGCTGCGCGGCGGCGACGCCGGCGACGAGGTCCGCCTGGGCGGCCAGCGACGCCTGGCGAATCGCCGTGTCGACGACGTTCGCCGCCAGCGTCAGGCGGGCGGCCTCGAGCTCGTAGGCCCGGTAGTCCACCTCCGCCGCCAGCGCCTCCAGGTCGCGCCGCGCGCCGCCGAAGAGGTCGAACTGGTACGCGACGCCGCCGCCCAGGCTGAACACGTTGAACGGCCCGGGGTTGGGCGCCTGCGGGAAGCCGAACGTCGCGGGGTCGATGCGCTGCCGCTCCGCGCCGAACGTCGCGTCGAACTGCGGGTACGTCACGGCGCCGTGGCGGGCCGTCCGCAGTTCCTGCGCCTGCGCGAGCCGCGCGCGCGCCTGGTCGAGCGTGGGTCCCTGCGCGAGCGCGCGGCGCACCAGCGCGTCGAGTTCCGCGGAGCCGAACACCTCCCACCACTGCGCCGGGATGTCGCGGTCGCGCACGAGCTTCGGCATTCCGGGCGCCGCGGGCGGCGGCCCGGGCGTGTAGCGGTCGACGGCCGGCGGGGCGGGGGCACGGAAATCGGGGCCGACGGTGCAGCCCGCGGCGAGCGCCGCGACGCCGAGGGCGAGGACGCGCGCGCGCATCAGTCGAGCGTCCGGCGGTAGAACTTCACGGCCACGCCCATCACGACCAGCAGGAACACGGCGAGGGGCCACAGGCTCGGCCACAGGTCGGGCCAGTCGTTGCCCTTGAGCAGGATGCCGCGGACGATGCGGTTGAAGTACGTGAGCGGCAGCACGCTGCCCAGCGCCTGCGCCCAGTCCGGCATGCCGCGGAACGGGAACATGAAGCCCGACAGCAGGATGTTGGGCAGGAAGTAGAAGAACGTGAACTGCATCGCCTGCAGCTGGTTCTGCGCGAACGACGACAGCGTGATGCCGACCGTGAGCTGGCACGCGATGAACAGCAGCGCCGCCCCGTACAGCGCCGTTACGCTGCCGACGAACGGCACCGCGAACACCCAGCGCGCGGCGAGCAGGATGATCGTCGCCTGCACGAGGCCGATGGCGATGTACGGCACGATCTTCCCCGACATCACCTCGAGCGGCGTCACGGGCATCGCGAGCAGGTTCTCCATCGTCCCGCGCTCGCGCTCGCGCGTGATCGCGAGCCCCGTCATCATCACCAGCGTCATCGTCAGGATGACGCCCATCAGGCCGGGGACGATGTTGTACTGCGTGATCGACTCCGGGTTGTACAGCCGGTGGACGACGACGTCGAACGGCGGCGGCGCGCCGTTGAGATGGGCCAGCGGGCCGGTGAGGTCGCGCCGAGCTACGGCCGCGGCGACCTCGCGCGTGGCCGCGAGTGCGGCGCCCGTCGCCGTCGGGTCCGACGCGTCGGCCTCGAGCAGGATCGCCGGCCGCTCGCCGCGCAGCAGCCGGCGCGTGAAGTCCGCCGGGATCGTCACGACGAACTGCGCGGTGCCGCGCGCCAGCGCCGCGCGCCCCGCCTCGTCGTCCGGAAGCTCGCCGGTGATGCGGAAGTAGTCGGACGTCGAGAGCGCCTGCACGAACGTGCGCGTGAACTCGCTGCGGTCGCCGGCGATCACCGCGGTCGGCATGTGCTTGGGGTCCGTGTTGATCGCGTACCCGAACAGCGCCAGCTGGACGATCGGGATGCCGACGATCATCGCGAACGTCACGCGGTCGCGCCGGAGCTGGCGGAACTCCTTGGTGACGATCGCCCACCAGCGCTGGAACGAGAAGGCGGACCGGGGGCCGGCGCGCGCGTCGGTCATGCGCGGCCCACCCCGCCGCCCCAGTTGTCGGCGGCACCACGCATCAGGTGGATGAACACGTCCTCCAGCCCGGTCGGGATGCGCTCGCACGCGTAGCCGCCGCCCGCGGTCGCCTCGGCGAGCGACCGCGCGAGCGCGGCGGCGTCCGCGCCGGTCGCGTGCATCGTCTCGCCGAAGGCGACGGTCTGCTGCACGCCGGGCATTCGCTGCAGGCGCGCGGAGAGCGCCGTCAGGTCGGGCCCGCGCACCTCGTACGTGGTCAGGCCCTGCGCGGCCACCACCTCGGCGGCGGTGCCCTGCGCGAGGAGCCGGCCGTACGCGATGTAGGCGAGCTTGTGGCAGCGCTCGGCCTCGTCCATGTAGTGCGTGCTGACGAGCACCGTGATCCCCTGCGCGGCCAGCCGGTGCAGTTCCTCCCAGAACTCGCGCCGCGCGTTGGGGTCGACGCCGGCCGTGGGCTCGTCGAGCAGCAGCAGCCGCGGCCGGTGCAGCATGCACGCGGCGAGCGCGAGCCGCTGCTTCCAGCCGCCGGACAGCGTCCCGGTGAGCTGTCCCGCGCGCGCTTCGAGGCCCAGGTCGGCGAGCGCGCGGTCGACCGCCGCCCGGCGGTCGGCCATCGCGTAGATGCGCGCCGTGAAGTCGAGGTTCTCGCGGATCGTGAGGTCGTCCCAGTACGAGAAGCGCTGCGTCATGTAGCCGACGTTGCGCTTGATGGCGTCGGCGTCCCGGCGGATGTCGTAGCCGAGGCACGTGCCGCTGCCCGAATCGGGCGTCAGCAGCCCGCACATCATCCGGATCGACGTCGTCTTGCCGCTGCCGTTCGGCCCGAGGAAGCCGAAGATCTCGCCGCGCGCCACCGTCAGCGACAGGTCGACGACGACGCGCTTGTCGCCGAAGCTCTTGTCGAGGCCGCGGACCGCGATGACTTCGGCGGCGTCGCCGCGCCCGCGCGCTTCCGCCGCGTCGGGACCGGCGACGGCGCTCATCGGAGCTGCACGCTGACCGGCTGCCCCGGGTGGAGCCGCGCCGCGTCGGCGACGGCGGGCCGTGCCTCGACCATGAACACGAGCTTGCTCTTCGTCTCGTTGCTGAAGATCACCGGCGGCGTGAACTCCGCCTCGGCCGCCACGTAGGTGAGCGTCGCCGCGACGTCGGGGCCGCAGCCGTCGCAGCGGATGGCCGCCGCGCGCCCGGCCTTCAGCTCGCCGACGACCGCCTGCGGGACGAAGAAGCGCACCTTCACGTTCTGCGGCGGCAGCATCCGGACGACCGGGCTGCCTGCGGCCACCCACTCGCCCTCGCGGTAGAGCGTGTCGAACACGCGGCCGGCGCGCGTGGCCAGCACCGACTTCTGGTCGAGCCGCCACGTCGCCTGCTCCAGCGCCGCGCGCGCCGCGGCGACCTGCGCGGCCTGCGCCTTCACCTGGTCGTCGCGGCTGGGGAGCCGCGCGACGGCGAGCTCGCTCGCCAGCTGCGCGACGCGCGCGGCGGCGACCGCGCTCGCCGCGCGGCTGTCGTCGAGCTGCGCGCGCGCGATGCCGCCGATCCGGTACTGCGCCTCGTCGCGCGCGAGTTGCGTCGCGCTGCGCGCGGCCTCGGCTTCCGCCTGCGCGAGCAGCGCGCGCGTGACGTCCTGCTCGGGCAGGCGGCGGCCCTGCTTCAGGTCCGCGAGCTGCGCCTCGGCGGCCTTCACCTGCTCGGCGGCCTGCCGCTGCGCCGCGGCCTCGCTGGCCGCCTCCAGCGCGTAGAGGCTCGCGTTCGGCGCGACCTCGTCGCCGCGCTTCACGGCGAGGCGGTCGAGCCGGCCGGCGATCGGCGCCGCGACGTTGACGAACTCGCCCTCGACGTAGCCCTGGTAGCCGGCCGGCGCGCGCTCGGCGCAGCCCGCGGCCGCGAGCGCCACGGACAGCGCGGCGGCACGGAGGAGACGCAGGTCGGATGCGCCCAAGGGAATGCAGTGGAAGTGCGACGACGGAACCGATTGATACCACAGCGGCAACGCGCGGCCAAGCGCCCGCGGCGCGCGCGCGGGGAGTCGACGCCGCGCCGCGTCTCGGGCATCCTTGCGACGCGTCCGCGCCTTGCCCCACCACCTGCACTCACCACGGATCCCTCACCATGAAGTCGACGATGCGACTCCTGCGCACCCTCCTCCTCGCCACTGCCGTTGCGACGTCCGCCGCGGCGCACGCGACCACGGCCGTCACCAACTACAGCGACCTGTGGGCGACGCCCGGCGAGCCCGGCTGGGGCCTCAACATCAGCCAGCAGGCCGACACGCTGTTCGCGACGCTGTTCACCTACGACAAGGGCGAGCGGGCCGTGTGGTACTCGGTGACGCTGACCTACCAGTCGACCGGCCCGAACGGCGCGGTGTCGTATGCCGGCGACCTCTACGAGACGACGGGCCCGGCGCTCGGCCAGCCGTACGACCCGCGGCTCGTCCGCTACCGCCAGGTGGGCCGCGCCGCCATCGACTTCGGCGACGCCGCGCACGGGTTCCTCGCGTACTCGGCCGACGGCGTCCTCGTCACGAAGCAGGTGACGCGGCTGACGTTCGCCGCGCAGTCGCCGGTGGGCGACTACGTCGGCGCGACGTCGGACGTCACCTACGACTGCGAGGATCCGAAGCGCAACGGCCTCGTCACCGACGATCCCGGGCCGTTCACGATCCGGCAGGAGGACGGCGGCATCGTGCTGCGCTTCCCGACCTGCACGTTCACCGGGACGTACACGCAGCAGGGGCAGATCGGCCAGGTCGACTCGACCTACGAGTGCACGCACCAGGGCAGGGGCGAGACGCGCTTCACGTCGCTGCGCGCCGACCAGGGCGGCGTCACCGGCGTCTACGAGGGGCGCGACCGGTTCTGCCGCTTCCGCGGCAACGTCGGCGGCATGCGCGTGCTCGAGTAGCCCCGGCCCGGACCGGGTCGCCGCGATGGCCGCCTCCGCCGCGCTGCTGGCGCGCCTGCGCGCCGTCCGCGGCACGTACGGCGCCGACGCCGAGCGCGAGAAGCTGCGGCTGCTGGCCGCGCTCGACGCGCTGCGTCTGTCGACGTGGAAGCAGCTCGCCGCGCTGCACGAGGACCTCCTGTTCCTGCGCACGTTCCCCGGCGGTGCGCCCGTGCGTTCGCGCGCGATCCGGATGCTGCGCGCGATCGGCGCGCGCGTGCGGCAGCTGCCCCGGGACCACCGCGTACGCGCGGACGACTCCGGGATCGCGGGCTCGACGACGCGGCACGTGTTCCCGTTCGCCGTCGCGCACTGGCTCGCGCGGGAAGCGCCCGGCGACGCCGAGGTCGACTGGCGCAACCTCGACGACCCGGCGTGCCTCGACCCCTTCGTGAGCGCGCTGGCGGCCGGCGCGGAAGGCGAGGCGTTCGACGGCGGCGACTTCGGGACACGCGAGTGGATCGCGCTGGCCCGCCGGTCGGGCGCCCGGTCGGACCTGCAGTGGCTGACGGAGTCGGCGGCCGCAACACCCGCGCGGCTCGCGCAGGCGGCCGCGGCGTGGGACGCCGCCGACGTTCCCGTCGCCTGGCAGCTGCGCGACTCGCGCTGGTCGGTCACGCACAACGCGCTGGCCGGTGTGGCGCCGGTGTATCGCACTTCGCTGCGCCGCCCGGCCGCGGACGTCGCCGCGGACGTCGTGCGGCCACTGGCGTCGATCGAGCGCCTGCCGCGCACCCGCGCGCGGCAGGTCGCCGCCGCCGCGCGCGCGGCGCTGGCGGTGCGTTGCCGCGAGGTCAACGCGATGACGCACCCGAACCTCGACGAGATCTGGTGGTGCGATCTCTCCGAGGGCGCGGCGCTGGCGGTGATCGGCATCGCGCGCGAGCGCCGACTGACGCTCGAGACCAACACCGGCTACCTGCTGTTCTGCAACGGCGTCCCGGTCGGCTACGGCGGCGTCACGCCGCTCTACCGGCAGGCGAACACCGGCATCAACGTCTTCGACCCGTTCCGCGGCGCCGAGGCCGCGTTCCTGTGGACGCAGATGCTGCGCGCGTTCCACACGCTCTACGGCAGCCGGCGCTTCATCGTCAACCCGTACCAGTTCGGCGCGGGCAACGCCGAGGCGATCGCCAGCGGGGCGTTCTGGTTCTACTACCGGCTGGGGTTCCGGCCCGCGCTCGCGGCGACGCGCACGCTCGCCGCACGCGAGGCGCAGCGGATGGCGGGGGACCGGGCCTATCGCAGCGACGCGAAGACGCTGAAGGCGCTGGCGAACGGCGACCTCCGGTTCGACCTGCCCGGCTTCGACGAGGGCGACCATTTCGACGAGGCGCTGCTGCCGCGCGCGGGGGCGCTGGCGGCACGCACGATCGCGCGCGAGGCGACCTGGTCGCGCGCCGGCGCGCTGAAGCGGATCGCGCAGCGGCTCGCCGCCGACCTCGGCATCGACGACTTCGCGCGCTGGTCGTCGCAGGAGCGCCGCGGCTTCGAGTTCCTGGCGCCGGTAGTCGCGGGCGTTCCCGGGATTCGCGACTTGTCCCCGGCGGATCGCGCGGCGGCGGCGGCGATGCTCCGCGCGAAAGCTGCGCCGCAGGAACGCGGGTTCGCGCTGAAGGCGCTGCGCGCGCCGGGGTTCTTCCGCGAGCTTCAGCATGCGCTCGCGCGCATGCGATAGACCGGTCGCCGACTTTCACCGCAGTCGCCGGAGCGGTTCCGTGGGGCCGGGTGTGGCATTCGGTGACGCTCACCGACGCGCGCACCGGCGCGCTCGCTCTCGAACCAGCCGGACCCGGGGGTTCACGGCGCTCGCGCCGTGCGACAGCGTGGTCAGATCACGTAGCTCTCGAGCGACTCCGGCGCGAACAGCTCCTCGGGGACGAGGCGCCGCTGCGACAGCCCCTGCTCGTGGTGGTAGCGCAGGAAGAGCTCGAGCGTCGCGCGATTGCGGCCGAATCCGTACGGCCACCAGTCGGCGCCCATGTCGCCGATCGTCCGCTCGACGTGCGCAGCGAGCCAGGGCAGCATCGCCTTCAGCGCCGCGGTCTGCGCGAGATCCTCGTAGGTGATCCGCTGCGCCTCGGCGAACGCCTTGGCGAGCGACTGGGCGATCCAGCGGTGCGCCTCGTAGACTTCGCGGCGGATCACGATCGCGTGCATGATCGGAAAGACGCCGGTGCGCCCGAAGTAGTCGCGCTCGACACGCTCGAAGTCGGGGAACAGGCGGGCGACGCGGTCGGGACGGGTGCGGAAGGTCGACGGCGTGCGCGCCGTGTACAGCGCGTCGATCCCGCCGTCGGCGAGCAGGGCGGCGAGCGTGTCGCCGGGACCGATGCGCTCGACACGGATCGCCGGCGGAAGGTCGAGCGCGACCTTCTCGTCGCGGCCGGGGGCCTCTTCGCCGCCGGTGACGTAGCGCACCGACTCGACCGGGACGCCGTGCTCGTCGGCGAGGATCCCGCGAATCCACACCGGCGCCGTCATCTGGTACTCCGGGCAGCCGACCCGGCGGCCGACCAGATCGGCGGGCGAGAGGATGCCGGCCCGCGCGTGGACGAAGATCGACCCGTGCCGGAAGCAGCGCGACGGAAACACCGGAATGGCGACGAACGGGCGCGGTTCGCGCTGGCAGGTCACGCAGTACGACGACAGCGACATCTCCGCGACGTCGAATTCCCGGTGGCGGAGCATCCGGAAGAACGTCTCCTCGACGGGCATCGCGAGGAAGTTGACGTCGATGCCGTCGGGCCGCACGCGGCCGTCCGCGATCGCCTGCACGCGGTCGTAGTTCCAGCAGGCGATCGTCAGCGGCAGGCGCGTCACGGGGTCGTCCCCGCGCGCCCGCGCGCGTCGCGGCCGGCCGGATCCGCGACGGCGGTCATTCGCGCTTCATCCCCGCCGTCTGGATCGCCTTGGCCATGCGCGCGTTCTCCTCGCCGATCGCCTTCGCGTAGTCGGCCGAGTCCCCGCCGATCGGCTCGATGCCCGCGGCTTTCATCGCCTGGATCGCGTCCGGCATCTTCGCGATCGCGGACACCTCCGCGGCGATCTTCTGCACGATCTCGGGCGGCGTCCCGACCGGTGCCAGCACCCCGACGATCGGCGCGAAATCGAATCCCGGGATCAGTTCGGCGATCGCGGGAAGGTCGGGCGCCTGCGCCGAGCGCTGCTCGGAATTGGTCGCGAGCATCCGCACGCGACCGTCCTTCACGAATCCGGAAAGCGACGGGTACGCGGACATCAGCACCTCGACCTGCCCGCCGACCAGCGCCGGGACCGACTGCCCGGTTCCCTTGAACGGGACATGGACCATGTCGAGCCCGAGCCCCGCCTTCATCGCCTCGATCGTCAGATGGTGCGTGCTGCCGATGCCCGACGAGCCGTAGTTGATCTGGCCGGGTCGCGCCTTCGCGTACGCGACGAACTCCTGGAGCGTGTTCGCCGGGACCTTCGGATTCACGGCGAGGAACAGCGGCGCTCGCGCCACCAGCGCGACCGGGACGAAGTCCTTTTGCGGATCGTAGGTCAGCTTCGAGTAGATCAGGGGATTGATCGACAGCATCGAGCCGTCGGTGACCAGGAACTGGTAGCCGTCCGCGGGCGCCGAGGCGAGGACGCCCGCCGCGACGCCGCCGTTCGCCCCCGGGCGGTTGTCCACGATCACCGTCTGCCCGACCCGGTCGGAGAGGCGCTGCGCGACGATCCGCGCGACCGTGTCCGGCAGCCCGCCCGCAGCGTAGGGGACGACGAAGCGGATCGGCTTGCTCGGATAACCCGCCGGCTGCGCCTGCGCGGCGAACGGGCCCGCGGCGAGCGAGGCGGCGGCACCGATCAGGACCGCCCGGCGGATCGAAGATACGCACCGCGTCAACTTCATGGCCATCCCTCCTCCTCGACTGTGTGTGCTCGTGATCCCCGGCACCCCGACGGCGGCCAGCATCCCAGCGACGAGACATGCCGCGAGCGCCGCCCCCCGTTGTGCTGCAGGTCCATCGGCGATCGCTCCTGAGGATCCGGGATCGGCCTGCGCGTGGAGCCGGGCGGCCCGCGTTCCTACGCGACCGCGCGGGGACGGGCGGCGGCCGGCGGCGCCTCGCGCTGGCGCAACGCGCCGGCGAAATCCGCTTCGACCAGCGGCGGCATCGTCGCATACCCGCCGCGCGCCAGCGCGCTCATTCGCGCCGCCACGCCGAGCGCGTGCAGGTCCGCGCCCGACCATCCGTCGGTCCGCTGGGCCAGATCGGCGAGCAGCTGTTCGGCGCCGGGCGCGAACGCGAGCCCGCGCGCCTCCTGCGCGAGGATGGCCCGCCGGTCGTCGAGGCCGGGCAGCGGCACGTACAGGTGCATCCCCAGCCGGCCGGGGCGCAGCACCGACGGGTCGACGAGATCGATGCGGTTCGTGGCGGCGATCACGATGACCTGGCCGTGCGCGGACTCCATGCCGTCCAGCTCGGCCAGCAGCTGATTGACGACCCGTTCGGTCGTCCGCGATCCCGAGTCCGCGCCACGCATCGGCGCCAGCGCGTCCAGCTGGTCGAAGAACACGATCGACGGCGCGAGCTGGCGCGCGACCCGGAAGATGTGCCGGATCGCCTCCTCCGACTCGCCCAGCCACTTGGTGAACACCTCGGGACCGTCCATCGCCAGGAAGTTGACGCCGCACTCCTTGGCCAGCGCCTTGGCGAGCAGCGTCTTGCCCGTTCCCGGCGGTCCGTAGAGCAGCAGTCCTCCCGGCGGCGTGACGCCGGCGGCGCGGAAGACCTCGGGCGTCTTGAGCGGGCGCTCGACCGAATTGCGCAGCTGGTCCTTCACGTCGGCGAGCCCGCCGACGTCGGCCCAGCTCACGTCGGGGATGGTGACGAACGCCTCGCGGATCGCCGACGGACGCACCTTGGTGAGCGCCTCGTCGAAATCGCGTTGCTCGACCTCGAGCATCTCCTCGGTCACCCGGAACGCGGCGAGGTGGTCGAGCAGCCCCGACGAGCTGCGTCGGAGCGCGTTCAACCCCGCCTCGCGGCACAACTCCATCAGGTCCGCTCCGACGAAGCCGTGCGTGACCGACGCGACCTTCGGCAGGTACTCGGTCGCCGCGACCGACAGCGGCATCTCGCGGGTGTGGATGTGCAGGATGTCGAGCCGGCCGGCCGCGCCCGGCGGTCCGACGAAGATCTCGCGGTCGAAGCGGCCGGGACGCCGCAGCGCGACGTCGATCGCGTCGACGCGGTTGGTCGTGCCGATCACGACCAGCCCGTCGACCTTCATCAACCCGTCGAGCAGCGACAGGAGCTGCGTGACCATCCGGACATCCGACTGGGCCCCGGACTTCTCCCGGTGCGGCGCGATCGCGTCGAGCTCGTCGATCAGCACGATCGACGGCGCGTGGTGCGCGGCCTCGGCGAAGATCTTGCGCAGGTTCGCCTCGGTCTCGCCGTACATCGTGCCCACGACGTCGGGGCCGTTGATGTAGTGGAACCCGGCCTTGACCTCGTTGGCGATCGCCCGGGCGAGGTAGGTCTTGCCGCTTCCCGGCGGGCCGTAGACGATGATGCCGCGCGGCGGCAGGATGCCGAGCTGCCGGTAGACCTGCGGGAACTGCAGCGGGAGCTGGACCAGCTCGCGAACGAGCTTGATCTCGGCCTTCATGCCGCCGACGTCCTCGAAGGTCACCTCCTCGTCGGTCTTCACGCCCCCGGCCGCCGGCACGTCGACGTGGATCTTCGTGCGCTCCGAGACGACGCCGAATTCCGGCTGGCACTTGAGCACCTTGTAGGTGGTCCCCGCCGTCGAGTCGTGGAAGGTCGCGTACACAACCGAACCGCGCCCGAGCGGCGTGCGGTTGGCCACGAAGCTCTCGGCCAGGTGCTCGATCAGGTGATGCGCGGTCGACACGTCGATCGGCGGCATCAGCGTGACGCTCTCCAGCACCGGCACGAATTCGTGGCGCGTGATCTCCACCGACTGGTTGATCTTGGCCTTGGTGGCCGTGCGCAGGAAGCGGTCGAGGCGGATCAGCCCGCTGCCGCGGTCCTGCTCGTAGGGATCGCCGATCCGCGCGGGGATCGGGTAGCGCGTCATCTCGGTGGCGATGCGGATCACGTCGCCGGCCTTGAGGCCGTGCGCCTGCATCACCGCAGGGTCGATGTGCGCGAGGCTGCGGCTCGCGACGTTCGCGAGCTCGGACTTCAGGCGGTCGACCGCCAGCGTGATCGGGTTCATCGTCGGCGGACCTGGCGCGGCGCCTAGGGACGGTAGTCCGGCGAGACCTCGAGCTGCTCGAAGCCGCTGCCGCGGTCGACCCACATCGCCTGGAACGTGTTGGGCTCGCAGCAGATGAGCTTCGCCGGCCGGTCGGGATCGGTGTTGAAGTGCTGGACGGTCACGCCCTTGAGGCGCAGCGGCAGCTGGACGACGTCGTTCGCCGACCAGTGGTGGCGCTGGCCGTCCATCAGCGTGTACCCCTGTCCTTCCCACACGAAGATCACCTGGTTGCCCGGGTGGTGGATGCGCCCGCTGCGGCTGCCCGGCGGAATCTCCTGGACGAACAGCGCCAGCGTGTTGATGCAGGGACTCTTCAGCATCGGGTGCATGTACCACTGCATGAGTCCCTGCTGGTTGTTCTCCTGCGGCAGGTCACGGCCCTTGATCAGCCACACCGACTTGTCGAGGTCGGCGCGCTGGCGATCGCGCATCTCGAGAATCTCGTTCCACAGGTTGCGCCCGGTCAGCTCCTCGACCATCCGCTGCATCCGATCCGCGTCCTGGTGACCTTCGCTCATGCTCCGCTCCCCGTCGTCATTCGTCGCTGTCCGCGCCGCATCCCCGCTCCGCGCCGCCCGTGCCGTCGGTCCGCCGCCACGCCGCCCGCGGGACGTTGCCGCGCTACTTCTTCTGTGCCTGGAACGCCTGGCTGATCTCGATCTGCGTCAGTTCGCTGCAGACATGATTCCAGGTCGGGATGTGGATGAAGGCGAGCCACTTGGCCGGCTCGGTTCCACGGTTGTAGTGCTTGTGCTCGATGCCGTCCGGATGCATCGGCAGCAGCACGCAGTCGCCCTTCTCCCACTCGAAGATTTCGCCGTTGACCTCGGTCGCGCCGCGGCCCTCGATGATGAACAGGACGAGCCCGCCCTGGTGGCGGTGCTTGCCGGACTGCTTCTTGATGTCGTGGATGAACACCCACCAGTCGTTGAGCACGGTCTCCGGGTACTCCTTTTCCAGGATGTACCACTTCAGGAACCCCTGGCGCGACAGCTCCCACTCGCGGTCGGAGTCCTTGACGACGATCTGGCCGGTCATCCCGTGATCGACGAAATCGCCCCGGCTCTTGTAGGCCGCGTCGTACTTGAGTCCGGGGCCGGCCTCCTGCTCGCGCGTCCGGGTACGGGTCAGGTCGGCCATCTCGACTCCTCGCAGGTCTGTTCAATATGTGGAACAATCGAGCCGCGCCGGTTCGCGCGACGTCGGCAAGGGAAGTCTAGGCGGACCGCCCCCCCCCAGCAAGCGGACGCCGCGCCAATTCATTCCATTATATGGAACAGCGTACCCCGACCCGGCGCGGCCGCCGGCCGCCGCCCGGCCCGGCGGGCGGCGTGCCGGGTGCCCAGGGCGTGCACCGCGTCGCCGACCTCCTGCGGGCGCTGGCCTCGCGCGGCGAGACCGGCGCGAGGCTCGTCGACCTGGCGCAGCAGTGCCGGCTCGAGCGTCCGACCGCGCATCGACTCCTGAAGGCACTCGCTGCCGAGGGCCTGGTCGCGCGCGACGCGCGGACACGCCATTACACCCTCGGACCGCTGGTCCGGGAACTGGGGTTGTCCGCCGGCCACCGGCTGGGCGAGCGCGACCGCTGCGGCCCGGCGATGCGGGCGATCGCCGAGCGCACCGGCGACACCGCCTTTCTGACGATGCGCAGCGGGCTCGACTCGGTCTGCATCGATCGCCGCGAAGGCGCGTTCCCCATCAAGACGCTGACGCTCGACATCGGCACGCGCAGGCCGCTCGGGATCGGCGCGGGCGGCCTCGCGCTCCTCGCAGCCCTCGACGACGCCGAGGTCGAGGCGATCCTCGCCGCCAACGCCTGGCGGCTCGCCGCGTACGGCGGCATGCGCGCCCCTGCGCTCGCGGAGATGGTGCGTCGCGCGCGCCGGCTGGGTTACGCACTCAACGACCGCCAGGCGACACCCGGCGCGATGTCGGTGGGCATGGCGGTTCCGGCGTCGCAGGGACCGCCGATGCTCGCCATCAGCGTCGGAGCGATCGCGAGCCGCATGCAACCGGCACGCCAGCGCGAGATCGCGAAGATCCTCAAGAACGAGATCCGCGCGCTCGGGCGCTGAACCGGGTCGGGCCGGGCGCGCCCGGGCCGCGGCGGACGTCCCGGCGCGCGCCGGTCCCGCGCAGCACCCGCGCGAGCGGCTTCGCCGTCTCCGGCCGCGCGGCCGCGGCGAGCCCGCCGCGCCTGCGCAGGTACCCGGCGGCGGCGCGGCCGGTCGCGATGCCGACGCGCCGGCCACAGCCCCGCCGTCATCGCAAGCCGACGCTCGACCTCCGATCGGCCCGTTCACACTCGGCCTCGTGCGGTGGCGATGGCTGCCCGTAGCGCAGACCCGTCGCGTGCCGGCGCCAACCGCCGTCGCGACGCCGTCGCTCGTCGCCAACGCCTGGACCGTACCGGCGTCGTCCGCATCATCGCCGACGGCTGGCGGGTCGCGGAATTCATGAACGCAAAGGGCCGGCAGTCGCCTGCCGGCCCTCTGGTGACTGCCCGACGGGAGCCGTTACGCCGCGTCGACCGAGATCTCCGACGACGCCGGGGCCGCCGCTGCGGCAGCCGCCTGCTCCTCCTCGGTCATGAACGCCGCGGCCGCGGCCTCCGGACCGGCCAGCTTCGCCTTCTTGCGCGACGTGTGGTACGCGAGGCCCGTGCCCGCCGGGATCAGGCGCCCGACGATCACGTTCTCCTTGAGGCCGCGCAGGTCGTCCTTCTTGCCCATGATCGCGGCTTCCGTCAGCACGCGCGTGGTCTCCTGGAACGACGCCGCCGAGATGAACGAGTCCGTCGACAGCGACGCCTTGGTGATGCCGAGCAGCATGTGGTGGAACTGCGCGGGCTCCTTGCCGTCCTTGGTCGTGCGGTCGTTCTCGTCGAGCAGCTCCGAGCGCTCGACCTGCTCCTCGCGGATGAAGCGCGTGTCGCCCGGCTCGGTGATCACCACGCGCCGCAGCATCTGGCGCACGATCACCTCGATGTGCTTGTCGTTGATCTTCACGCCCTGCAGCCGGTAGACGTCCTGCACCTCGTCGGTGATGTAGCGCGCGAGCGCCTCGACGCCGAGCAGCCGCAGGATGTCGTGCGGGTCCGCCGGGCCGTCGACGATCGTCTCGCCCTTGTTCACCACCTGCCCGTCGTGGACGGTCACGTGCTTGTCCTTGGCGATCAGGAACTCGTGGGCCACGCCGTCCAGGTCGGTGATGACCAGCCGCTGCTTGCCCTTCGTGTCCTTGCCGAACGACGCCGTGCCCGTGACCTCCGCCAGCATGCCGGCGTCCTTCGGCGAGCGCGCCTCGAACAGCTCCGCCACGCGCGGCAGGCCGCCCGTGATGTCGCGGGTCTTCGACGTCTCCTGCGGGATCCGCGCGAGCACCTCGCCCACCGCGACCTGCTGGCCGTCCTTCACCGTGATGATCGAGCCCAGCTGGAACGTGATGTTGACCGGCCGTCGTCGAGGAGCTTCACCTGCGGGCGCACGCCCTTGGCCGTGCTGGTCGCGCGGCGCTTCGGGTCGATGACGACGAGCGTCGACAGGCCGGTGACGTCGTCGACCTGCTTCGCGACCGTGACGCCGTCCTCGACGTGCTCGAACTTCACGCGGCCCGCGTACTCGGTGATGATCGGCCGCGCCGTCGCGTCCCACGTCGCCAGCACCTTGCCGGCCTTGACGGTGTCGCCGTCCTTGACCTGCAGCGTCGCGCCGTACGGCACCTTGTGGCGCTCGCGCTCGCGGCCGTTGTCGTCGTGGATCGTGACCTCGCCCGAACGCGCGATGACGACGAGGTCGCCCTTGCCGCTCGTCACGTAGCGCATCAGCGCCGAGAAGCGGACGGTGCCCGCCGACTTCGACTCGATCTGCGAAGCCGCCGCCGTACGCGACGCCGCGCCGCCGATGTGGAACGTGCGCATCGTGAGCTGCGTGCCCGGCTCGCCGATCGACTGCGCGGCGATGACGCCCACCGCCTCGCCGACGTTGACGAGGTGCCCGCGGCCCAGGTCGCGGCCGTAGCAGCGCGCGCAGAGGCCGTGCCGCGTGTCGCAGGTCAGCGGCGTGCGCACCTTCACCTCGTCGATGCCGAGCGCCTCGATCTGCTCGACCTCGTCCTCGCCCAGCAGCGTGCCCGGGTAGTAGAGCGTCGCCTGCGACTCCGGGTTGACGACGTCGGCGGCGACCACGCGGCCGAGGATGCGCTCGCGCAGCGGCTCGATCACCTCGCCGCCCTCGACCAGCGCCTTCATCGCCACGCCGTTCGTCGTGCCGCAGTCGTCCTCGGTCACCACGAGATCCTGCGTGACGTCGACGAGGCGGCGGGTCAGGTAGCCCGAGTTCGCGGTCTTCAGCGCGGTGTCCGCGAGGCCCTTGCGCGCGCCGTGCGTCGAGATGAAGTACTGCAGGACGTTCAGGCCCTCGCGGAAGTTCGCCGTGATCGGCGTCTCGATGATCGAGCCGTCGGGCTTGGCCATCAGGCCGCGCATGCCGGCGAGCTGCCGGATCTGCGCCGCCGAGCCGCGCGCGCCGGAGTCCGCCATCATGAAGATCGAGTTGAACGAGTCCTGCTCGACCTGCCTGCCTTCGCGGTCGGTGACGGTCATCTTGCCAAGCTGGTTCATCATCGCCTTCGCGATGTCGTCGCCGGCACGGCCCCAGATGTCCACGACCTTGTTGTAGCGCTCGCCCTGCGTCACGAGGCCCGACGTGTACTGCTGCTCGATCTCCTTCACCTGGCCTTCGGCGTCACTGATGATCGCCGCCTTCTCGGCCGGGATCAGCATGTCGTCGGCGGCGAACGAGATGCCGCCGCGGGTGGCCAGCGAGTAGCCCGCCTGCATCAGCTTGTCGGCGAAGATGACCGTCTCGCGCAGGCCGCAGCGGCGGAAGCTCGCGTTGATGATCCGCGAGATCTCCTTCTTCTTGAGCGGCTTGTTGATGTACGAGAACGGCAGGCCCGGCGGCAGGATCTCGGAGAGCAGCGCGCGGCCGACCGTCGTGTCGTGGCGCGTGATCTTCTCGACCTTCTCGACCTTGCCGTCCGGCCCGGGCTTCAGGTCGACCTCGACGATCCGCACCTTGATCTTCGCGTGCAGCTCGGCCTGGCGCGACTCGTAGGCGCGCGTGACCTCGGCGATGTCGGTGAACATCTGGCCGTCGCCGCGCGCGCCGATCTTCTCGCGCGTCGCGTAGTAGAGGCCGAGCACGATGTCCTGCGACGGCACGATGCAGGGCTCGCCGTTGGACGGCAGCAGCACGTTGTTGGACGCGAGCATCAGCGTGCGCGCCTCCATCTGCGCTTCCAGCGACAATCGCCTTGCCCTCGATCAGCACGGGCTCGAACGCCTGGATGCCGAGCCGGTGCAGCGTCGGCGCGCGGTTGAGCATCACCGGGTGCTCGCGGATCACCTCTTCCAGGATGTCCCAGACCACCGGCTCCTGCGACTCGACCATCTTCTTCGCGGCCTTGATCGTCGTCGCGAGGCCCATCGTCTCCAGCTTGTTGAAGATGAACGGCTTGAAGAGCTCGAGCGCCATCAGCTTGGGCAGGCCGCACTGGTGGAGCTTCAGCTGCGGGCCGACCACGATCACCGACCGGCCCGAGTAGTCGACGCGCTTGCCGAGCAGGTTCTGCCGGAAGCGGCCGCCCTTGCCCTTGATCATGTCGGCGAGGGACTTGAGCGGCCGCTTGTTGGCGCCGGTCATCGCCTTGCCGCGGCGGCCGTTGTCGAGCAGCGAGTCGACCGCCTCCTGCAGCATCCGCTTCTCGTTGCGCACGATGATGTCGGGCGCCTTGAGCTCCAGCAGCCGCTTCAGCCGGTTGTTGCGGTTGATCACGCGGCGGTAGAGGTCGTTCAGGTCGGACGTGGCGAAGCGGCCCCCGTCCAGCGGGACGAGCGGGCGCAGCTCCGGCGGCAGCACCGGCAGGACCTCGAGGATCATCCACTCGGGCTTGATGCCCGACTTGTGGAACGCCTCGAGCACCTTCAGGCGCTTGGCGATCTTCTTGATCTTGGTGTCCGAGCCCGTGGTCTCGAGCTCCTTGCGGAGCCGCTCGATCTCGTGGTTGACGTCGAGCGACTTCAGCAGCTCGCGGATGCCCTCCGCGCCCATGTGCGCCTGGAAGTCGTCGCCGTACTGCTCGAGCTTGGCGAGGTAGTCGTCCTCGGTCAGCAGCTGTGCGCGGTTCAGCGGCGTCAGGCCCGGGTCGGTCACGACGAACGCCTCGAAGTACAGCACGCGCTCGATGTCGCGCAGCGTCATGTCGAGGACCATGCCCATCCGCGACGGCAGCGACTTCAGGAACCAGATGTGCGCGACCGGCGAGGCCAGCTCGATGTGGCCCATCCGCTCGCGGCGCACCTTGGCGAGCGTCACCTCGACGCCGCACTTCTCGCAGATCACGCCGCGGTGCTTCAGGCGCTTGTACTTGCCGCACAGGCACTCGTAGTCCTTGACCGGCCCGAAGATCTTCGCGCAGAAGAGGCCGTCGCGCTCCGGCTTGAACGTCCGGTAGTTGATCGTCTCCGGCTTCTTCACCTCGCCGTACGACCACGACCGGATCTTCTCCGGCGACGCGAGGCCGATGCGGATGGCGTCGAATTCCTCTTCCTGCGTGACCTGCTTGAAAAGATCGAGCAGTGCTTTCATTCGTGCTCCCAGATGTCGCTACAAGTTCTCTTCACAAAGAGACGCAGAGGCGCAGAGGAACTGCATTTCCCGGCGTCTCTGCGCCTCTCTGTGGATCTTGACCGTCAGTCCCGCTCCATGTCCACGTCGATGGCCAGCGAGCGAATTTCCTTCACCAGCACGTTGAACGACTCCGGCATGCCGGCCTCGATCTTGTGCTCGCCCTTGACGATGTTCTCGTACACCTTGGTGCGGCCGTTGACGTCGTCGGACTTGACCGTGAGCATCTCCTGCAGCGTGTACGCGGCGCCGTAGGCCTCGAGCGCCCACACTTCCATCTCGCCGAAGCGCTGGCCGCCGAACTGGGCCTTGCCGCCCAGCGGCTGCTGCGTGACGAGGCTGTACGGGCCGGTCGAGCGCGCGTGCATCTTGTCGTCGACGAGGTGGTGCAGCTTCAGCATGTGCATGTAGCCGACGGTCACCGGGCGGTCGAAGGCCTCGCCGGTGCGGCCGTCGTGCAGCTGCACCTGCCCGGACGAGGGCAGGCCCGCCATCTCCAGCATGCCCTTGATCTCGACCTCGGTCGCGCCGTCGAACACCGGCGTGGCGAACGGCACGCCGCCGGTGAGGTTGCCGGCAAGGTGCAGGATCTCGCCGTCGTCGAACGCCGCCAGTCGCTCGGGCCGTCCGGTCGAGTTGTAGACCTGCTCGAGGAACTTGCGCACGTCGGCGGCCTTCGCCTGCGCCTTTAGCATGTCGTCGATGCGGCGGCCGAGGCCCTTCGCCGCCCACCCGAGGTGGACCTCGAGGATCTGGCCGACGTTCATCCGCGACGGCACGCCGAGCGGGTTGAGCACGATGTCGACGGGCGTCCCGTCGGCCATGTACGGCATGTCCTCGACCGGCACGATCTTGGACACGACGCCCTTGTTGCCGTGCCGGCCCGCCATCTTGTCGCCCGGCTGCAGCCGGCGCTTGACCGCGACGTAGACCTTGACCATCTTCTGCACGCCCGGCGGCAGCTCGTCGCCCTGCGTCAGCTTCTTCTTCTTGAGGTCGAACATCTTGTCGAAGTCCTCGCGCAGCTTCGCGAGCGCCTCGCGGGACGCCTCGAGCTGCTGCGCCGTCTCCTCGCCGGCGAGACGGATGTCGAACCAGTCGTGGCGCGCGACCGTCTCCAGGTACTCCTTCGTGACCTTGGCGCCCTTGGCGAGCTTCTTCGGCCCGCCGTTGGCGACCTTGCCGAGCAGCAGCTTCTCGATCCGCGCGTACGCGTCGTTCTCGACGATGCGCAGCTGGTCGTTCAGGTCCTTCCGGTAGCCCTTCAGCTCGTCGTCGATGATCTGCGCGGCGCGCTTGTCGCGCTCGATGCCCTCGCGCGTGAACACCTGCACGTCGATCACGGTGCCGGAGATTCCCGACGGGACGCGCAGGCTCGTGTCCTTCACGTCGGACGCCTTCTCGCCGAAGATCGCGCGCAGCAGCTTCTCCTCCGGCGTCAGCTGCGTCTCGCCCTTCGGCGTGACCTTGCCGACCAGCACGTCGCCCGCCTCGACCTCGGCGCCGATGTAGACGATGCCGGAGTCGTCGAGCCGGCCGAGCTGCGCCTCGCCGAGGCTCGAGATGTCCCGCGTGATCTCCTCGGGCCCGAGCTTGGTGTCGCGCGCGACGACCGAGAGCTCCTCGATGTGGATCGACGTGTAGCGGTCGTCGCCGACGACGCGCTCGCTGATCAGGATCGAGTCCTCGTAGTTGTAGCCGTTCCACGGCATGAACGCGACCAGCATGTTCTGGCCGAGTGCCAGCTCGCCCATGTCGGTCGACGCGCCGTCTGCGATCACGTCGCCGCGGGCGATCACGTCGCCCACCTTGACCAGCGGCCGCTGGTTGATGTTGGTGTTCTGGTTCGACCGCTTGTACTTGGTGAGGTTGTAGATGTCGACGCCGACCTCGCCGGCGCCGGTCTCCACGTCGTGCACGCGCACGACGATCCGCGACGCGTCGACGTAGTCGACCTTGCCGCCCCGGCGGGCCATCACCGCGGTGCCGGAGTCGACCGCGGCCGTGCGCTCGACGCCGGTGCCGACGAGCGGCTTCTCCGGGCGCAGGCAGGGCACCGCCTGCCGCTGCATGTTCGAGCCCATCAGCGCGCGGTTGGCGTCGTCGTGCTCGAGGAACGGGATCAGCGACGCGGCCACCGAGACGATCTGCGACGGCGCGACGTCCATGTAGTTGACCTTGTCCGCCGTCGACAGCATGAACTCGTTCCGGCTGCGGCACGACACGAGCTCGTCGGCGAGGCGGCCGTGCGCGTCGATCTTCGCGTTCGCCTGCGCGATCACGTACTGGCCCTCCTCGATCGCCGACAGGAAGTCGATCTGGTCGGTGACCTTGCCGTCGACGACGCGCCGGTACGGGGTCTCGAGGAAGCCGTACTCGTTCGTGCGCGCGTACAGCGCCAGCGAGTTGATGAGGCCGATGTTCGGGCCTTCGGGCGTCTCGATCGGGCACACGCGACCGTAGTGCGTCGGGTGCACGTCGCGCACCTCGAAGCCCGCGCGCTCGCGCGTCAGGCCGCCGGGGCCGAGCGCCGACACGCGGCGCTTGTGCGTGATCTCCGACAGCGGGTTGGTCTGGTCCATGAACTGCGACAGCTGCGAGCTGCCGAAGAACTCCTTGATCGCGGCCGAGATCGGCTTGGCGTTGATGAGGTCGTGCGGCAGCAGGTTGTCGCTCTCGGCCTGGCCCAGGCGCTCCTTCACCGCGCGCTCGACCCGGACGAGGCCCGAGCGGAACTGGTTCTCGGCGAGCTCGCCGACCGACCGCACGCGGCGGTTGCCGAGGTGGTCGATGTCGTCGATCTCGCCGCGGCCGTTGCGCAGGTCGACCAGGATCTTGATGACGGCGATGATGTCGTCGTTGGTCAGCGTCGACGGCCCCTTGAGCTCGGTGCGGCCGATCCGGCGGTTGAACTTCATCCGGCCGACGGCGGACAGGTCGTAGCGCTCCTCCGAGAAGAACAGGCCGTGGAACAGCGTCTCGACGGCTTCCTCGGTCGGCGGCTCGCCCGGGCGCATCATCCGGTAGATCGCGACCTTGGCCGCGTACTGGTCCGGCGTGTCGTCGGTGCGCAGCGTCTGCGCGATGAACGGGCCCTGGTCGAGGTCGTTCGTGTAGATCGTCTGGATCAGCTTCACGCCGGCGTCGAGCATCTTCTGCAGCGACTCGTCGGTCACCTCGTCGTTGGCCTTGGCGAGGACCTCGCCGGTCCCCGTGTCGACGACGTTCGTCGCGAGCGTGCGCCCGACGATGTACTCGTTCGGCACGGCGATGCGCTTGACGTGGCCGTCGACCAGCTCGCGCACGTGGCGGGCGGTGATCCGCTTGTCCTTGGCGGCGACCACCTTGCCGTCCTTGCCGACGATGTCGAACCGGGCCATCTCGCCCTTGAGGCGCTCCGGCACGAAGTCGAGCTCCGAGCCCTTCGCCGACAGGTGGAACGTGTCGAACTGGAAGAACTGGCGCAGGATGTCCTCGTTGGTGAGGCCGATCGCCTTCAGCAGCGTCGTCACCGGCATCTTGCGGCGGCGGTCGACGCGGAAGAACAGGAAGTCCTTCGGGTCGAACTCGAAGTCGAGCCACGAGCCGCGGTAGGGGATCACGCGCGCGGAGAACAGCAGCTTGCCCGAGCTGTGCGTCTTGCCGCGGTCGTGCTCGAAGAACACGCCCGGCGACCGGTGCAGCTGCGAGACGATCACGCGCTCGGTGCCGTTGATGATGAACGAGCCGTTCTCGGTCATGAGCGGGATCTCGCCCATGTAGACCTCCTGCTCCTTCACCTCCTTCACCGTGTCCTTGGGCGCCTCCTTGTCCATGATGACGAGGCGGACCTTCGCGCGCAGCGCCGAGCAGTACGTCAGGCCGCGCTGCTGGCACTCGACGACGTCGAACGCCGGCGGGAGGAGCGAGAAGCTGACGAACTCGAGGCGGGCGTTGCCCGAGTGGCTCGAGATCGGGAAGATCGACGTGAACGCGGCCTGCAGGCCCTCGTTCTTGCGCGCCTCCGGCGCGGTGTACTCCTGCAGGAACGCGCGGTACGACGCCAACTGCGTCTCGAGCAGGAACGGCACCGGCAGCACGCTCGCGCGCTTCGCGAAGCTCTTCCGGATCCGCTTCTTTTCGGTAAAGGTATAGGGCACAGCCGTGGTAGTCGCCATAGCGTAGGGTCTTCCCGTCTCCGTTGGTGCCGTGAGCCGCGCGGCGCGCGCGCGGGTGGTGCCGTCTCGCGGAAGCCGCACGCCGCTGCCGGCGCCGCATCCGGTGCTGCCTCGACTGTCCGGAAACCTTGCGTTTCCAGGCTTGGTGGCTGGCCACTACCAGCCGCTGGCGGACAACGTCGCCGTTGCAGCGACGCCCGACCAACCCTGCCTTCCGCAGTCGACTCGGAAAGCGAAGCGAAGGCGACTCGGAGAACGCGACGAGTCGGCTTCGCTTCGATCACCGATCGAAGCGGGGCGGCAACACGCGCCGCCGCCCCCTTCATCTTGCTAGAGGAAATCGACGGGCTCCGCCCGCGATTTCCCCCACTTCAGCTTCTCGAACGCCACCGGCGCGTTCAGGATTCTTCCATGGGGTCGCGGCCGTCAGGCTCGCGACCCCATCTGACCTATCTACTACCTCTACTTGATTTCTACTTTGGCGCCCGCCTCTTCCAGCTTCTTCTTGGCGGCTTCGGAATCGGCCTTGCTGATGCCTTCCTTCACCGGCTTCGGCGCGCCGTCGACGAGGTCCTTGGCTTCCTTCAGGCCGAGGCCCGTCAGCTCGCGCACGGCCTTGATGACGTTGACCTTGTTCTCGCCGACGGCCGCGAGGACCACGGTGAACTCGGTCTTCTCTTCGGCGGCGGCGGCCGGGGCGGCGGCTGCGGCGGGGCCGGCAACCGCGACGGCGGCGGCGGCGGAGACGCCGAACTTGTCTTCCATCGCCTTGATGAGCTCGGAGAGCTCGAGGACGGTCATCGACGAGATCTTGTCGAGGATTTCGGTCTGGACTGCGGACATGGTGTGCTCCTGGATCGTAACGGTTGAGTGGATTGCGGTAAGCGGCGGGTCAGGCGGCCTGCTTCGCGTCGCGGACGGCGGCGAGCGTGCGCACGAACTTGCCCGGCACCTCGTTCATCGTCCGGACGAGCTTGGCGATCGGCGCCTGCATCGTGCCGACGAGGCGCGCGAGCAGTTCCTCGCGCGACGGCAGCGACGCGAGCGCGGCGATCTCCTTCGCGGACATCACCTGCCCCGGCATCGCGCCGCCGGCGATCACGAACTTGTCGTTGCCCTTGGCGAAGTCGTTCAGGACCTTCGCCACGGCCACCGGGTCGGGGCCGATGCCGTACGCCAGCGGGCCGACCATCCTGTCGGCCAGCGTGGCGAACGGCGTCTCCGCGACCGCCCGGCGCACCAGGGTGTTCTTGACCACCCTGAAGTAGACGCCGGAAGCCCGTGCCTTCGCGCGCAGCTTCGTCATGTCGGCCACGGCCATCCCGCGGTTCTCGGCCATGACGATGGCCTGAGCGCCCGCGATCTGCTTCGCGACCTCCGCGACTACCGCTTGCTTCTCTTGCAGATTGAGACTCACGGTCAGTTCTCCTCGATCGGCGCCACCGCGATGAACCGCGCCGGCGCCGCCCTTGCACCGCGCAACTGCCGCGCGGTGCCTCTGCGGTGACCATTCGTCCAGGAAATCCCTGTCCGAGGGGCACCATCTGCGCTGGGTCAGGGATCAGAGGTCAGGCATCGGGGATCAGAAACACCCCTCGCCGACCCGCCCCGCCTGGTTTTAAGCCCGGCTGCACGCCGGGCCCCAGCGGTCTTTGACGGTCCGCCGGCGCCTGACGGCCCCGGCGTTCCCTCAAAATTTCGTGCTGCGTATCCTCTACTGCGCGGCGGGCGCCGTCGCGAGCGACGCGAAATCGACGCGCACACCTGCGCCCATCGTCGACGACAGGCTGATCTTCTTCAGATACACGCCCTTGACGCCGGCGGGCTTCGCCTTGTTCAACGCCTCGATCAGCGCGGTCAGGTTGGACTTGAGCTGCTCCGGCGTGAACGACGCGCGGCCGATCGTGCACTGGATGATGCCGGCCTTGTCGGTCCGGTACTGGACCTGGCCCGCCTTCGCGTTCTTCACCGCCTGCACGACGTCCGGCGACACCGTGCCGACCTTCGGGTTGGGCATCAGGCCGCGGGGGCCGAGGATCTGGCCCAGCTGGCCGACGACGCGCATCGCGTCGGGGGACGCGATCACGACGTCGAAGTCCATGAAGCCTTCCTTGATCCGCGCGGCGAGGTCCTCGAAGCCGACGATGTCGGCGCCGGCGTCCTGCGCGGCCTTCGCCTTGTCGCCCTGTGCGAACACCGCCACGCGCACCTTCTTGCCGGTGCCGGCGGGCAGCACGACCGAGCCGCGGACCGTCTGGTCCGACTTCTTCGCGTCCACGCCCAGGTTGACGGCGACGTCAACCGACTCGTCGAACTTGGCGACGGCGGTCTCCTTGACGAGCTTCAGCGCGTCGTCGACGGAGTAGAACCTGCTGCGGTCCACCTTGCCGCGGACCGTCTTCATGCGCTTCGACAAGCGCGGGGTCTTCTGCTCGGCCATGATCACTTCACCCCTTCGACGGTGATGCCCATGCTGCGGGCGCTGCCGGCGACCGTGCGCACGGCGGCATCGAGGTCGGCGGCGGTGAGGTCGGGCATCTTCGCCTTGGCGATCTCCTCGGCCTGCGCGCGCGTGAGCTTGCCCACCTTGTCGGTGTGCGGCTTGCTGCTGCCCTTGTCCACCTTCGCCGCCTTCTTGATGAGGATGCTCGCCGGCGGCGTCTTCATGATGAAGGTGAAGCTCTTGTCCGCGTACGCCGTGATGACGACGGGGATGGGCAGGCCCGGCTCGACCTTCTGCGTCTGCGCGTTGAACGCCTTGCAGAACTCCATGATGTTGAGGCCGCGCTGGCCCAGCGCGGGGCCGATCGGCGGGCTGGGATTGGCTTTCCCGGCCGGCACCTGCAGCTTGATGAAACCGACGATCTTCTTCGCCATGATTGCTCCTGGTTTGGGTTCAAGCGGGCCGCACTCGCCGTGCGTGCCCTCCCCGTTGAAAACCCTTCACAAAGAGACGCAGAGGCGCCGAGAACGACTTTCCTCCGTGTCTCTGCGTCTCTTCGTGAGAACTACGCCTTCTCGACCTGACTGAAGTCCAGCTCCACCGGCGTCGACCGGCCGAAGATGGTCACCGACACCCGCAGCTTGCTCTTCTCGTAGTTCACGTCCTCGACGTTGCCGTGGAAGTCGGTGAACGGGCCTTCCTTGACGCGGACGGCCTCGCCGATCTCGAACAGCACCTTCGGGCGCGGCTTCTCGACGCCCTCCTGCACCTGGCGCAGGATCGCGTCCACTTCCTTCTGCGTGATCGGCGTCGGCTTGTTCGCCGTGCCGCCCACGAATCCCGTGACCTTCGGCGTGCTCTTGACGAGGTGCCACGAGTCGTCGGTCATGTCCATCTCGACCAGCACGTAGCCGGGGAAGAACTTGCGCTCGGAGATCGCCTTGGCGCCGGCCTTCATCTCGACCACTTCCTCGACGGGCACCAGGATCTGGCCGAACTGCTCCTGCAGCTCCGACCGCCGGATGCGCTCGATGAGCGCCCTCTGCACGCTCTTCTCGAATCCCGAGTAGGCGTGGACGACATACCATTTCTTGCTCATCCGTTCGCCCTGCCCGTCAGCAACTTGATGATCCATGCGAGTGTCGTGTCCACCGCGAACAGGAACAGCGCCATGACGACGACGAACGCGAACACGATTCCCGTGGTCTGCATCGTCTCCTTGCGCGTCGGCCACGACACGCGCCCCGCCTCCGCCCACGCTTCCTGGGCGAACGCGAAGAACTCCTTGCCCGGCGCCGACAGCCAGGCGACGCCTGCCGCGACGAGCAGCCCGCCCAGAACCATCAGCACACGCAGCACCTGCGCCGTCTCCGAGAAGTAGTAGTACCCCCAGACGCCGAGCGCCACGCACGCCACCGCCAGTGCAATCTTCAGCTTGTCCATTGTTCAGGGATCAGAGGTCAGGGATCAGGGATCGGATGCGGCGGTGATTCCGGTGGTGCGACACTTGTCGCGGCTCGCGTTCCTGCTGCTACCACCATGCCGACTGTCTTCCCTTCGTCCGCCCCCCCGCCCAATCCTTCGTTCGACCGATTCAACCGTGGCAGCGACCCGTGTCGCGCCACCGGAAACTCCGCCGCTCTCTGATCCCTGATACCCGACCTCTGATCCCTGAGAGTGGCAGGCCAGGAGGGAATCGAACCCCCAACCTGCGGTTTTGGAGACCGCCGCTCTGCCAATTGAGCTACTGGCCTTTCGTTGCCTTCCCTACTCGATGATCTTGGCCACCACGCCGGCGCCGACCGTGCGGCCGCCCTCGCGGATCGCGAACCGCAGCCCCTCCTCCATCGCGATCGGCTGGATCAGCGTCACCGTCATCCCGATGTTGTCCCCAGGCATCACCATCTCCGTCCCCG
>JBGAMF010000186.1:0-3609 GCA_044223185.1 Casimicrobiaceae bacterium
TGTACGAGGAGCTGCTGCGCGCGCTGGCGCCGGCGATCCCGCCGCTGCAGGCGGCTGCCGCGGCGCTGGCCGGGCTTGACGTCGTCGCCAATCTCGCCGAGCGCGCCGACGCACTCTCGCTCGTGCGCCCGCGGTTCGCGGCGGAGCCCGGCATCGCGATCCGCGGCGGCCGGCACCTGGTCGTCGAGCGGCAGGTCGAGCACTTCGTGCCCAACGACACGCAGCTCGGCGGCGAGCGCCGGCTCTTGATCGTCACCGGCCCGAACATGGGCGGCAAGTCGACGTACATGCGGCAGACGGCGCTCGTCGCGCTGCTCGCGTACTGCGGGATGTTCGTGCCGGCGGCCGAGGCGACGCTGGGGCCGCTCGACGCGATCTTCACGCGGATCGGCGCCGCGGACGACCTGGCCGGCGGCCGCTCGACGTTCATGGTCGAGATGACCGAGGCCGCGTACATCCTGAACCGCGCCACGCCGGAGTCGCTGGTGCTGATCGACGAGATCGGCCGCGGCACGTCGACGTTCGACGGGCTGGCGCTCGCGTGGGCCATCGCGCACCGGCTGGGCGAGGGCAACCGCTGCCTCGCGCTCTTCGCCACGCACTACTTCGAGCTGACGGCGCTCGCCGCGGAAATGCGCGGCTGCGCGAACGTGCACTTCGACGCCGCCGAGCACCGCGACGGCATCGTGTTCCTGCACGCGGTGGCCGAAGGGCCGGCGAACCGCAGCTACGGGCTCGCGGTCGCCAAGCTCGCCGGCGTGCCAGCCGAGACGATCCGGCAGGCCAAGGCCTATCTCGCTCGCCTCGACCAGTTCTCCGCGCGCAGCGAGCACCAGGCCGACCTTTTCGCCGCGTCCGTGCCGGCGAGTTCACCCGAAGTTGCCGCGGACCCGCGCGCCGCGCAGGTCGTGGAACGGCTGGCGGCGCTCGACCCCGACGCGCTGTCGCCGCGCGAGGCGCTCGACGCGCTCTACGCGCTCAAGCGGCTGGCCGGACCCGACGACTGATCAGTGGTGATGGTGCCCGTGCGGCCCGTGGACGTGGCCGTGCGAGATTTCCTCGGGTGTCGCCGGCCGTACGTCCATCACCGTGCAGTCGAAGCGCAGCCGCTGGCCGGCGAGCTCGTGGTTGCCGTCCAGGACCGCCTTGCCCTCGGCGACGCTGGTGACACGCCAGATCACCTCGTGGCCGTCCTGCTCGGCGACGAGGTAGCCGCCGACGGCGACGTCCGGCGGGAGGTCGGCGAGCGCCTCCATGCGGATCATCTTCGGATCGTACTCGCCGAAGGCGTCGTCGGGCTCGAGCGTCACCGAGATCGACTCGCCGACCTTCTTGTGGTTCAGCGCCTCCTCGATCTTCGGGAAGATCCCGGAGTGGCCGCCGTGCAGGTACGTGAGCGGCTCGGGCGACTCCTCCAGCAGCTGGTTGGAGGCGTCGAACAGCTTGAAGGAAATGGTGACGACGGTGTTGGCGAAGATGTTCATCGGGAGCTCGCGACGGGGGACGGTGTGGGGGCGCAGCCCGGTGGCGCGGCGGCGGATCGCGCATGGCGGCGGCCCGCGCATTGTACCCGGGCGGTCTCGCGGCCGGACCCCGGTGATACGCTAACGCCGATGCAGAACCGCCCGTCCGCCCGCTCGGCGTTGCTCGGCCAGCGCACGCCGCGCGGGTTCCTCGCGTCGCACTGGCACAAGCAGGCGCTGCTCGTGCGCGCCGCGCTGCCCGGCTTTGCCGGGCTCTTCACCCGCGACGACCTGCTGGCGTTCGCCGGCCGCGACGACGTCGAGTCCCGCCTGGTCGTGCGCGACGGTGCGCGCTACACGCTCGCGCACGGGCCGTTTCGCCGTGCCGACTTCCGGACGCTGCCGGCGCGCGGCTGGACGCTGCTGGTGCAGGGCGTGAACCTCCACTCCGCCGAGGCGGACGCGCTGCTGCGCCGCTTCGCGTTCCTGCCGTACGCGCGCCTCGACGACCTGATGGTGAGCTACGCGGTGGAGGGCGGCGGCGTGGGGCCGCACTTCGACTCCTACGACGTGTTCCTGCTGCAGGGCTTCGGCCGGCGCCGATGGCGCTACGGGCGGCAGGACGACCTCTCGCTGCGACCCGGACTGCCGGTGAAGATCCTGCGCCGCTTCACGCCGCAGCACGACGAGGTCCTGGCCCCCGGCGACCTGCTGTACCTGCCGCCGGCGTACGCACACGACGGCGTCGCCGTCGACGCGTGCACGACGTACTCGATCGGCTTCCGGGCCGCGGCGCACACGGAGCTCGCGCAGGCGTTCCTCGACTTCCTGCGCGACCGGATCGACCTGCCGGGCCGCTATGCGGATCCGGACTTGCGGCCCGCGCGCGAGCCCGCGCGCATCGGTGCGACGATGCAGCGGCGCGTCGGACGGGCGCTCGCCGCCGTGCGCTGGGATCGGGCGACCGTCGAGCGCTTCCTCGGCACGATGCTGTCCGAGCCGAAGCCGTCGGTGTTCTTCGCGCCACCCGCACGGCCGCTCGCGCGCGCGGCGTTCGCCGCGGCGCTTCGCCGGCGCGGCCTTGCGCTCGACCGGCGCACGCAGTGGCTCTACGACGACGCGTGCGTCTACGTCAACGGCGAGGCGCACGACTGGCCGGCCGGACCGCGCGCACCGCTCGCGGCGCTCGCCAACGCGCGCGCGCTGTCGGCGCGGCAGGCCGCGTCGCTGTCCGCCGCGCAGGTCGCGCTCGTCCACGAAAGCTATCGCCATGGCTACGCCCACCTCGCCTGACGACGTTCCGCCCATTGCGCCAAGCGAGACGGTCCTCGACACCGTAGCCGCGCAGTCCGCGGCGATCGACGAGATCATCGGGCTCGCCCGGCAGCGCCTGCAGGTCTTCGACGTCGACCTGTCGCAGGGCGGCTGGCAGTCGGCCGCGCGCGCCGAGAAGATCGCCGCCTTCCTGCGCCGCGCGACGCACCCGCGCCTCGAGCTCATCGTGCACGACACGCGCTGGCTCGAGGTGTCGTGCCCGCGGCTGCTCGCGCTGCAGCGCCTTCACTCCGGCGCGGTCACCGTCTACAGGACCGGCGTCGAGGCGCGCGGCGCGATGGACCCGCTGCTGATCGCCGACGGCCGCCACTTCCTCCACCGCTTCCACTTCAGCCAGCCGCGCGCCTCGTTCGCGCTCGAGCAGCCGCAACTCGCGCGCCCGCTGGTGACGCGCTTCGAGGAAATCTGGGCGACGGGTGAGCCGGGTCTCAGCGCTACGGTGCTCGGGTTGTGAATGCTGCGACGCGTCATCTAGAAATTTCGGCCCAGCGCTTTGATTCATAACAGTTTCGTGATACAATCACACCTGTAGTTTGCGCGTTGCCGCATAAGCCCCCAGCGACTGCGGTGCGCGCGCCAGGACAACGATCCGAGTCGCCCTCTCCACTTCAAGGAATGCACATGAACAAGTCGCTCCTCGTCGCGGCCGCCGCCGCGATCGCGCTTGCCGCCTGCGGCGAGCAAAAGGCCCCGGCGCCTGCGCCGGCACCCGCGCCGGCCGCGGCACCCGCCCCGGCTCCGGCGCCTGCCCCCGCGCCGGCGCCGGCCACCGACGCCAAGCCGGCCGACGCCGCGCCGGCGACGGCTGCCG
>JBGAMF010000048.1:0-28233 GCA_044223185.1 Casimicrobiaceae bacterium
CGAGTACCAGGTGTTCGAGCACGTGATCGCCGGCCGCCTCAACAAGGTGATCGCCGACCGCCTCGGCACGGCCGAGCACACGGTCAAGGTGCACCGGGGGCGGGTGATGGACAAGCTCGGCGCGGATTCGGTCGCCGACCTCGTCCGACTGGCGCAGCAACTCGGCATTCCGCCCGCGCCCTGACCCCGCGCCGGTAACACGAAGGTGGAATTGCCGCCGCGCGGCGCGGCCGCCACGATGCGCGTGATGGGTCCGCCCGCGCTTGCCATCGCCATCCTCGACGACGAAGAGGCGTTCCGTCGCGCGCTGTCGCGCCTGCTGCGCGCGCACGACCACCACGCGTTCGCCTACGACACCGGCGAAGCGCTGCTCCGCGATGTGCGCATGCGCAAGTTCGACTGCCTGCTGCTCGACCTCGATATGCCCGGCATGTCGGGCTTCGACGTGCTGGCCGAGCTCGCGCGCAACCCCGCCTCGCCGCCGGCCATCGCGATCACCGGGAACGACGACCCGGACTCCGCGCAGCGCGCGCTGGCGCTGGGGGCGTTCGCGTGCCAGCGCAAGCCGATGGGCGCCGCCTCTTTGCTCGAGACCATCGGCCGCGCCTGCGCCGGACTCCGGCCCGCCGGCGTGGCACCGTGAAGCCGCCGCGTTGAACCATCGTGTAATAGCCGGCGCCCGCGCCGTCGCCTAGTCTGCCGCACGGCGATTGCCGCGACGTCCCGTCCCGGGACCGCCAGCCCACGAACAAGCCTCGCGCAACGCCCGGACAGGAGAAGCCCATGAGTCTCGCCACCCGCCTCGTCGCCGCCCTCTTCGCGCTCGTTGCCGCGCTGCCAGCTTCCGCGCAGCCAGCCGGCAAGCCCAACATCCTCGTGATCTGGGGCGACGACATCGGCCAGTTCAACGTCGGCGCCTACAACATGGGCATGATGGGCTACAGGACGCCGAACATCGACAGCATCGGCAAGGAAGGCGCCGTGTTCACCGACTGGTACGGCCAGCAGAGCTGCACGGCCGGCCGCGCCGCGTTCGTCACCGGCCAGTCGCCGATCAGGACCGGCCTCACCAAGGTCGGCCTCCCGGGCGCGCCGGAGGGCATGAAGAAGGAGGACCCGACGATCGCGACGCTGCTGCGCGCGCAGGGCTACGTGACCGGGCAGTTCGGGAAGAACCACCTGGGCGACCGCGACGACATGCTGCCGACCGTCCACGGCTTCGACGAGTTCTTCGGCAACCTCTACCACCTGAACGCCGAGGAGGAGCCGGAGAACGAGAACTACCCGAAGGATCCGGAGTTCAAGAAGAAGTTCGGCCCGCGCGGCGTGATCCACAGCTTCGCCGACGGGCGCATCACCGACACCGGCCCGCTGACGAAGAAGCGGATGGAGACGATCGACGACGAGGTGATGGAGAAGTCGCTCGACTTCATGACGCGCGCCAAGCAGTCGGGCAAGCCGTTCTTCATCTGGTGGAACTCGACGCGGATGCACATCTTCACGCACCTCAAGGCCGCGTCGGCCGGCAAGACCGGGCTCGGCATCTACGCCGACGGCATGGTCGAGCACGACGGCCACGTCGGCCAGCTGCTCGCGAAGCTGAAGGAGCTGGGGCTCGACCAGAACACGATCGTCATGTACTCGACCGACAACGGCGCCGAAACGTTCACGTGGCCCGACGGCGGCACGACGATGTTCCGCGGCGAGAAGAACACGAACTGGGAGGGCGGCTACCGCGTGCCCACGGTGATCCGCTGGCCCGGCGTCATCAAGCCCGGTACCGTCGTCAACGACATCGGCGCGCACGAGGACATGCTGCCCACGCTCGTGACCGCGGCCGGCGGACGTAACTTCACCGAGGACCTGAAGAAGGGCACGACGATCGGCGGCCGCCCGTACAAGGTGCACCTCGACGGCTACGACCTCGGCCCGGCGCTGCGCGGCGAGGCGCCGTGGCCGCGCCGCGAGTTCATCTACTGGACCGACGACGGGCAGGTGGCCGCGCTGCGCTACGACAACCTGAAGATCACGTTCCTCGAGCAGAAGGCGCACGGGCTGCGCGTCTGGCAGGAGCCGTTCACGGCGCTGCGCGCGCCGCTGCTCACCAACCTGCGCATGGACCCGTTCGAGCGCGCGGAAGCCGAGCACGCGATGGGCTGGCAGCGCTGGTACATGGAGCGCATGTACGCGATTGCGCCGGCCGGCGCTTACGTGGGCCGGTGGCTGCAGAGCTTCCGCGAGTTCCCGCCGCGGCAGAAGCCAGGGAGCTTCAACCTCGAGCGCGTCATGGAGGCGGTCTCCTCCAACCAGGGCCAGTAGGGCGGCGCGCGTCGGCCGCGTCCACCGCGGCCGGAGCGCCCGTCGCGGTACGATACCCGGCGGCCGCCCCCGGGACGACGCCCCCCGCGCGTCGGCGGGGCGTTGCCGCCTGCGGGAAAGTCCGCGCGTGGAGCAGCCCATGTTGATTCCGTTCCAGTGGATCGGCCTGTTCGCGACCGTCGTCGTGTTCCTGGTCATGTTCACGCTCGGCCTCATGCTCGGGCGCGAGCAGATCGCCGCGGCGCTGCAGCGCCGCGTCGTGCTGCTGGCCGTCGTCTTCGCCGTGCTGGTCCCGGTCCCGGCACTGGCGGTGCTTGCCGTCAAGCTCTTCGGCCTCACGGGTCCTGTGGCCGTCGGCATCGTGCTGATGGCGATCTCGCCCGGTGCGCCGGTGGCGCTGCGACGGGCGCTCGACGCCGGCGGCGACCGCGCGTTCGCGCCCACGCTGCACCTGTCGATCGTGATCCTGGCCGTCGTGACGGTCCCGCTGACGGTCGCGATCCTCGACTGGATATTCGCCAAGGACTTCGCGGTGACGCCGCTGCACATCGGGCGGCAGGTGTTCTTCGCGCAGCTCCTGCCCATGGCGCTCGGCGCCGCGCTGCGGGCCGCGCGGCCCGCGCTCGCCGCCCGGCTGGAGACGCCGCTCGCACGGATCGGCAACCTGCTGCTGGCGGTGATGGGCCTCGCGGTCCTCGTCGACATGCCGGCGATCGTCGCCGCCGCGGGCTGGGCGCCGATGGTGGCAGGCGTTTGCATCACGCTGGGCGCGCTCGCCGTGGGTGCGGCGTTTGCGTGGCGTGATCCGGCCGTGCGCCCCGCCGCCGCCATCGCGGCGGCAATGCGCAACCCTGGGCTCGCGCTGGTGATCGCGACGGTGAACGGCGCGCCGCCGTCCGTCACTGCGGCCGTCATCGGCTACGCGCTCGGGCTGGGGCTCACGATCGTCGCCTACCTGCAGTGGCGCAAGCGGACCTGACGTCCGCACGATTCCCGACGCGTTCAGGCGGCACCTCCACCAACGGGGCGACACGGCCCGGTAGCGGGCAACCTCCCGTTTCGATGACGCCCGTCAAGTCGGTGCGTCGCAGAACGCGCAAGATGGTTCCATCTGCGGATTCCGCGTCCCGCACTACGGGAGACGAAGATGCCCAAGGGTGACCAGCGCAGGAGCGCGACTCGCGCGCCCCGAATCGATTCGACCTACCTCTCCGCCGACGAGCGGCGCGCCAAGGGCAAGGCGCTGCGCGACGCCGCGCCCCGAGCGGCGCAGGCGGGATGGAAGCCGCCGACGGGCCGTCGCGATCCAGTCGACGTCGTAAGGGAATCCAACACGGGCCGCCTGACGGACCTGGTCCCGATCCGTTTCGGGCGGATGTCCGCGTCGCCCTTTGCGTTCTACCGCGGGTCGGCCGCGCTGATGGCGGCCGATCTCGCCACGACGACGACCAGCGGGATCCGCGTTCAGGCTTGCGGCGACGCCCACCTGATGAACTTCGGCGGCTTCGCCACACCGGAGCGCAACATCGTCTTCGACATCAACGACCTCGACGAGATGCAAGCCGGCGCCTTTCGAGTGGGACGTCAAGCGGCTGGCCGCGAGCGTCGTCATCGCCGCACAGCACGTGCACCTGCCCGACAGCGACGCGGCGCGCGCGGCCACCGACGTCGCCCGCGAGTACAGGGAACGGATGGCCGACTACGCGTCGATGCGGGCGCTCGACGTCTGGTACGACCGGATCGACCTGGCGCGGTACACGGATCGCGCGGCCGACCCCGCGGTCCAGAAGGAGATCCGCCGCCGGACCGCCGAGCGGATCGAGGAAGCGCAGCGCAAGTCGGCGCCCGAGTTCATGTACCCGAAGCTCGTGTCGCAGGAGGGGACGAAGCCCGTGATCAAGGACGAGCCGCCGTTGATCTTCCATCCGACGGCGGACCAGGCCCCCGGGCTCGCGACCGGGGCCGCGGAGGCGATCGCCGCCTACCGCGAGAGCCTGCCGGAGCACACCCGGGTCCTGTTCGACAGGTACCACTTCTTCGACTACGCGATCAAGGTCGTCGGGGTCGGCAGCGTCGGCACCGTCTGCGGCGTCTGCCTGTTCATGGCCGCCGACGACGATCCGCTGTTCCTGCAGGTGAAGGAAGCACGCGCCTCGGTGCTCGAGCCCTGGGCGGGCAGGAGCCTGCACGCCAATCACGGCCAGCGCGTCGTGGTCGGCCAGCGCATCATGCAGGCCGCGAGCGACGTCTTCCTCGGCTGGACGCGCACGAAGTCCGGCCACGACGTGTACGTCCGGCAACTGCGCGACATGAAGATGTCCGTGGTCGTCGAGAACCTCGAGACCGAGTTGCTGCGGCACTACGGGCGCATGTGCGCCCACGCGCTCGCCCGCGCGCACGCGCGGTCCGGCGACGCCGCGATGATGGCCGGGTACATGGGTTCAGGGCAGACGTTCGACGACGCCATCGGCGAGTTCGCGGTCGAGTACGCCGATCAGAACCGGCGCGACTTCCGCGAGTTCACCAAGGCCATTCGCGAAGGCCGCATCGAGGCCGTGGTCGAGGAGCAGGAGAGCTAGTGGGGTGTAACGGGGGAATCGGAAGTGTCTGGCTTGCTCGTCGCGTCGGCACCGCACCGTCGGCGCATCCTACGCGCGGGGCGCTTCCGGGGCCCGGCGCAGCGTGTCCGACGGCAGCTCACCGAAGCACTCCCGGTAGGCACGCGAGAACTCGCCGAAGTGCCAGAAGCCCCAGTTGAGCGCCTCGGCCGACACCGTGGTCGATCCCTGGGTCCCGGCCAGGAGCGCCTGGCGCACGCGATGCAGCCTCAGCCGGATCAGGTAGTTCACGGGCGTCAGTCCCATCACCTCCCGGAACGCATTCTGCAGCGTGCGCTCGCCGACGGCGGCGGCCCGGCACAGGTCGCTCACATAGAGAGGTTCGCCGACGTGCGCCATCGCGTGGTCCTCGGCGAGCCGGACGACCCGGCTGTGCGCCTGACGTGTCCGGTCGCCGCGGCCGGGCTCGTAGTCGCGCGCGGTGCCGACGGTGGCCAGCAGCAGTTCCACCAGCTCGACGTGCGCGGCGATCCGCTCGGTCTCCCGCTCGTTGAACAGCGCCGGTTGCCGCGCGGCGAGGGCCGCCAGCCGCTTGCCCCACTCGTACAGCCGTTTCGCGCTCCCCTGGTCGACCTGCAGCGGCTCGACGCCACGCGGCAGGCGAAACTCGTCCTCGCGCTGCCGCGCCGCGAGATGCGCGCGGATCTCGCCGGGTGACAGGAGGAAGGTCACGCTCTCGTAACCGGCGTCGGCCACGAAGCTGGCCTCGCAATCGGGCTCCGCCGCGAGCAGCAGGCCGGGGCCCACCGGCAAGCCGTTCACCGTCCCCTTCGCGTTCGGACCGAACGTGACGAAGGCGAGCAGGCCGCTCCTCACACTCGTGCGTGTCCGCACGCGGCGGTTGGTCGACAGCAACACCACTGCCGACGCGCCGAGTCGAACCGTAACGCGCCGCGCCCGAAGCGGCATCGGCTGCAGCTGCACGGCGTCCAGCGCGAAGAGCTCGATGCCGGCGCCCACGGCTGTGGGGTCGCTGATCTCGACCACGGTGACGGCCGGCTGCGCGCCGGTGAGCGGCGAGTACTTCACTGGCGTGACGTGCGGAATTCCGATAGACGCCCGGGCGGCAAGCGGGAAGAGTGTAGCAGCGGCCGCCAATCCGGCCGCAGGGGAGGGTTTTGCCCGTTGCGCCCTCCTCCCGCGATCCCCTGACACGAACGCTCGCCGAATGGCGCGCGCACATCCGCGAACCCGACCACCGCCGTGAAGCTGCAACAAGTGAGCGAGAGTTGCCACGCGGTCCTGAACGAGCGCGGCCGCGTGTGCGACGCCAACTCGGGACTCGTCAACCGGGGCGGCGGCCTGGTCGTCGACACGCAGGCCGACGTACCGCACGCGCAACGGATGATCGAGTTGTTCGGGGGCGTCTGGCCCGGCATGCCGAAGCGCGTCGTCAACACCAGCGAGGACGGCGTCCACGTCTCGGGCAACCAGCTCTTCGCCGGCGCCGAGATCATCGCGCATCGGACGGTGCCCGGTCGCATGGCGCACGCCGCCGACCCGGCGCGTTATCGCGAACTGGTGGACGACACCGGCGGCTTCGCGTCGCGGCTCGTGCGCAGGGCGTTTCAGCCTGGCAAATGGGCCGCCGGCACGCAGCTCCGCGAGGAGCACGACTTCGGGGGGATCGCGCTGACGCCGCCGACGACGCTGTTCGACGACCGGTACGAGCTCGACCTAGACGGTGTGGATGTCCACCTGATCCATGTCGGCCCCTGCCACCAGGTCGGCGACACGATCGTCCACGTCCCCGGGGAAGGCGTATTGTTCGCCGGCGACACGGTCTTCCGCCGGTGCACGCCGATGGGCTGGACAGGCCGTTGCGAGCAGTGGCTGCGCTGCCTCGACCTCATCGTCTGGCTCGATCCGGAGGTCATCGTTCCCGGACGCGGCCCCCTGTGCGGGATCGAGGGGGCGATGGAACTGAAGGCGTATCTCGAATACGTGCGCGACGAGGCGGCGCGGTGCTTCTGGATGGGACTGGACGCGCTGGAGGCCGCCAAGCGGATCGACCTCGGCCCCTATCGCGAGTGGCGATGCCCGGCGCGCCTCGTCGCGAACGTCGAGGCCGCCTATCGGGAGCTGCGCGACGAAGCCGTGCGCCAGCCGCCGGACATGGCGAGCGCGTTCGAGGCGATGTACGAAGTGGCGAAGGCGCGCGGGCTCGCCGTCGAGTTCTGATCCGTCGATATCGAAGGGAACTGGCAATGGAAACTGCAATGCAGCCCGCGGCGCGTGAGCGGGCCGTCCGCAAGACGCTGCTGGGGTCGCTGGGGCTCGTCGTCCTCGCGGCGACGCTCGCCGCGCCCCCGCCGGCCAGCGCCGCGGACTCCGCGCGCCGGCCCAACATCGTCGTCATCGTCGCCGACGACATGGGCTTCGCCGACATGGGTGCGTTCGGTGGCGAGATCAGGACCCCGAACCTCGACTCGCTGGCGAAGGACGGCGTGCGGTTCACGAACTTCTACACCCACGCCAGTTGCTCGCCCACGCGCTCGATGCTGCTCAGCGGCGTCGACACGCACTTGAACGGCCTCGGCAACATGAGCGAGTGGATCGCGCCCAACCAGCGCGGCGCCGTCGGCTACGAGGGCTACCTCAACGACCGAGTCGCGACGCTGCCGCAGTTGCTGAAGGATGCCGGCTACCACACCTACATGGTGGGCAAGTGGCACCTGGGCAAGTCGCCCGAGCTGATTCCGCGGGCGCGCGGCTTCGAGCGCGACTTCTCGCTGCTCGACGGCGGCGGCAGTTACTGGGACATGACGAACATCACCGCCGCGGTGCCGAAGTCGCTCTTCACCGAGGATGGCCGCTACCTGACGGAATTGCCCAAGGACTATTACGCGACCAAGACCTACACCGACAAGCTGATCGGCTACATCGATGCCAACCGTGGCGACGGCAAGCCCTTCTTCGCCTACGTGGCGCACCAGGCGCCGCACGACCCGTACCACCTGCCGAAGGACTGGCGCAACCGCCATGTCGGCGAATACGACAAGGGCTGGGACGCGGTGCGCCAGGAGCGGCTGAAGCGGCAGGTCGAGATGGGCATCATGCCGGCCGGCACCGACCTTGCCGAACGGATGTGGTTTGTGCCCGATCCGATCACGCTTGCCCCCGCAAGTCGCGCCTTTCTCGGCAGGAAGATGGAGCTCTATGCAGGCCTGGTGGAGAACATGGACCACCACATCGGCCGGCTGGTCGACCACCTGAAGAAGATCGGCGAATACGAGAACACCATCTTCATCTTCTTCGGCGACAATGGCGCCGAGGGCACCGACCTTTTCGGGATGATCGCGGGTTCCCCGGGGTCGCGCGACAACCTCTACGCGGCGATCAACTGGAACCAGACCAATTTCAATGCGTGGGGCGACCCGGGCTCCTGGGTCGGCTATGGCCCGATGTGGGCCCAGGTGTCGATGACGCCGTTCGGCCAGTTCAAGGGCTGGCTGGCCGAGGGCGGCATCCGCAACGCGCTGATCGTCAGCGGACCGGACGTGAAGCGGCCCGCCGGCAGCATCAACCATGGGTTCATGCACGTCGCCGACGTCATGCCCACACTGCTCGAAATGGCCGGTGCCGTCTATCCCGCGACCCGCAATGGGGAGCCGGTGCCCCCGCTCATGGGCAAGTCCTGGGGCCCGATGCTCGCCGGCAAGGCGGACTCGGTGCGGACCGACCAGGACTACCTAGCGTGGGAAGTCTTCGGCAACCGCGCGGTGCGGCAGGGCGACTGGAAGCTGCGCTGGCAGTTCAAGCCGTACGGCAAGGGCGACTGGGAGCTGTTCAACGTCGCCAAGGATCCCGCCGAGCGAAACGATCTCGCCGCGCAGAATCCGGACAAGGTGAAGGCCATGCTCGCGGCCTGGGAAAGCTACGTCAAGGCCAACAACGTGATCCTGCCGAGCCGCGGGCCGTACGACACCCTGGAAAAGGACATGCCGCAACGGGTTACGGTCTATCCGGGCTTCCCGCCGCTGATCTACCAGCAGCAGTTCGTGCCGCCCAAGGAGTTGCTGGCGGACCCGAGGCCTTGAATTCTGGCGACCCCTATTTTCATCGACGAGGACGACGAATCGTGAACAACGACGCAAGACCTACGAAGCAGGTGGCCTGGGCGCGATGGGTGGTTGCAACGATCTTCGCGACGGGCTTGCTCGGCGGGACGCAGGCGCTGGCTCAGATGCCCGCGCGCTTCTACTGGAAGCCACTGGCGGGCTCGAACGCCGTGCCGCTCATCGTCAACTCGTTCAGCGGCAATACGAACCCGTTCGATCCGGCGGACACCGTGACGCCCGGCGCGCAATTCGACGCGACGATGGCGCAGGCTGGCTACGCGCACGTCTTTTCCCTGTTCGATCGCTCGGCCATGGCGGCCGTCATCCTGCCGATGGGGCGCGTCTCGGGAGACGTGACAGTGGCGGGCAGAACCGTCAACGAGAGCGCGAGCGGCTTCGGCGACCCCATGCTGGAGTTCACCTTCAACATCCTCGGACCGAAGGCGCAGCAGAACATCCCGGACGCGATGCGCTACCAGCCGGGATTCTCCGTCGACGTGCTCGCCGACCTTGCGGTGCCGATCGGCGAATACGACAGCAGCCAGCCGCTCAATCTCGGGCAGAACCGCTGGTATGGCCGCGTGGGCATGCCTGTCGTCTGGCAGCTCGGCGACTGGGTGCCGGGACGGCGCACCACACTCGAGTTCCTGCCCGCCGTGTGGCTGTTCGGCGACAACACCAACTACGACAACGGCAAGACGCTGAAGACCGATCCAAAGTTCCAGCTCGACGCGCACTTGAGCCGCGACTTCACCGAGCGCTTGTGGGGGTCGCTCGATCTCGCCTGGTACTACGGCGGCCAGGCGACCATCAACGGCGTCACCGGCGAGAAGCTCAACAACCTCGGCGTCGGGTTCACGCTCGGCTACCAGGTCAACAACAACCTGGGTCTCACGTTCGGCTACAAGTCGACCATCAACGACAACGGCCCCGGCGATCTGAAAATGGACGTCTTCCAGATCTCGCTCGTCTACGGGTGGCACCCGCTCATCGAGGGCATGAACCGGCTGAAGAGCGAGTAGGCCGGCGGCAGCGGACGCCCGCACGGATCCGGCGTTACCCGCGGCGCGCGGTCGACGATCGGGCTGTGCGGCGGTCCCTGCCGCCCGCTAGAACCCCGCCGCCTTCATCTCGTCCGGCGTGCGCTCCCAATACGGCTTCTCGAAGTAGAACCGCGCCTTGGCTTCGTCGGCGTAGACGAAGCGGTGCTCGAAGTAGCGGTACACCGCGTTACGCCCTGCGGGATCGGACAGGACCAGTTGCCCGCTCGCCTCGGCCCGCAGGAGCAGCTTGCGGTAGGCGTCGATCGGTTCCCAGCCTGCCTGCTGGAAGACGATGCGCCCGCCGAACTCGCGAAACAGCGCCTGGTTTAGCTTCCACTGCCGCACCCATTGCGTCGCCACGCGCCGCTCGGACTCCCGCTGCAGCTTCTGCTGCGCCGGGTCGCGCAACTCCCGGGCGCGCCGGGCATCGAATTCGGCGAGGCGGTCGAGCGTATCGAGGTGCCGCTGCGCGGCCTGGCGCTGCGCGTCGCTCGCGTCCGGGGACCCGAGCTCCGCCGTCAACGCTGCGCGCTGCTGCACGCGCTCGGCGGCGAGACGCGCAGTCATGCGCCTGTGTCCCTCGATCTGCGAGTCGATCTCGGCCGCGGTCGGCTCGACATTGTGCCGGCGCGCGAACTCGCCGAATACCGCCGCCCAGACCCGTGCGCGCAGCGCCTCGCCCTGCGCGCGCTCCGCGCTGGCGGCGTCCGCCGCCTTGGCGCCGCCGGGTGCCACCAGGTCCCTCGCGTGGATGGGTTGACCAAAGACCACGGCCAAAGGCGTGTCTGCGACTCTCTCCGCCGCGTGGCCCGCGCCGGCGCACGCAAGAACGACGGAGAGCAACAGTGCCGAACGCAGCCGCGTGGACTCCACGAACATCGACGCCTGACGACCGTTGCCGCAGCGGGCGCCGTGCCGCGGGGACCGCGGATGGCTCGTCTTCATCGGCCCTGTGTGCGTCAGGAACCGTAGTCGCGCGTGTCGGTCGCAGGCGCTGGCGCCGCCGGGAGCGCCATCAGCGAGTACGCGACGCGCTCGGCGACCGCGTTGATGACCGACGACCGCTGGTCGTAGACGGTCCCCAGCACAGCGCTCCCGGTCTGGCGGACGTCGAAGTGGGCGTACAGCTTGCCCGTGGCGTCCACGACGCGAACGGCGACGGTCATGTTGCTGGCGCCGGGGCCATAGTCGGTCACGGTGAGGCGGATCGTCACCGGCACGGCCCCGCCTGCGGGCTGCGGCACGCGCACGCGCACGGCCTCCTTCAACTGGTCGAGATCGGCCTGCGAAAAGCGCCCGACCGACGACTGCGCGTCGATTGCGGTGTAGGCGAGCCTTCCCGCGACTTCCTTGTCGAGCCGCGTCCGCGTCACGACGGTGCCCTGCATGCTTGCGCACGACGTCAGCAGCACGAGCGCGAGCGTGCAGCCGAGGACTTGGACGATTTGCATCGGTGGCGTTCTCCTGCCCGAATCATGCACCATCGCGGCAGGCTCTGCCCGCCCGGGCCGACGGGAAGCACCGCCACCCGGTCGACACGGCGCGCGCGACCGGACTGCCGCGAGGGCCAGGGCGGCGAAGGCGACGGGCGGGGCGCCCCGCGTCAGTCGATCCGCTCGTACGCCGGCAGCGTCAGGAATTCGACGAAGGTGTCGTTGTCGACGAGGTCGGCGAAGATCTTCGCCGCGTCGTCGTACTTGCCCTGCGCGAACGCCGCGCCGAGGAGGTCGCGGATCTTCTGCAGCTCCTCGGGGATCATCGCCGCGACCATCTCCTTCGTCACCTTGCGGCCGTCGTCGAGCTTCCCCTTGGGCGAGCGCATCCACTGCCAGACCTGCGAGCGCGAGATCTCGGCGGTGGCCGCGTCCTCCATCAGGTTGAAGATCGGCACGGCGCCCTGCCCGGCGAGCCACGCGCCGATGTACTGGATCGCGACGTTGATGTTGAGGCGCAGTCCCTTTTCGGTGATTGGCTGCTCCGGCTCGAACTTGAGGAGGTCGGCGGCGGTCACCTTGACGTCGTCGCGCTTCTTCGTGGCGATCTGGTTGGGTGCCGGCATCAGCCGGTCGAACGCTTCCTTGGCGACCGGCACGAGGCCCGGGTGCGCGACCCACGTGCCGTCGTGGCCGTACGTGGCCTCGCGCTCCTTGTCGGCCTTGACCTTCGCGAACGCCTCGGCGTTCGCGCGCTCGTCGTTCTTCACCGGGATCTGCGCCGCCATGCCGCCCATCGCGTGGATGTTGCGGCGGTGGCAGGTCTTGATGAGGAGCTCGGCGTAGCACTTCAGGAAGTGCGTCGTCATCGTGACCAGCGCGCGGTCGGCGAGGCAGAAGTCGCGGTTGCTGCGCAGCTTCTTGATGCAGCTGAAGATGTAGTCCCAGCGTCCGGCGTTGAGGCCGGCCGAGTGCTCGCGCAGCTCGTGCAGGATCTCGTCCATCTCGAACGCGGCGAGGATCGTCTCGATCAGCACCGTCGCCTTGATCGTCCCGCGCGGGAGACCCAGGTCGTCCTGGGCCATCACGAAGATGTCGTTCCACAGCCGCGCCTCGAGGTGGCTCTCGAGCTTCGGCAGGTAGAAGTACGGGCCGCTGCCGCGCGCGACCAGCTCCTTCGCGTTGTGGAACACGTACAGCGCGAAGTCGAAGATGCCGCCGGAGATCGGCTGGCCGTCGACGGCGACGTGCTTCTCCGGAAGGTGCCAGCCGCGCGGCCGGACGAACAGCACGGCGGTCTTCTCGTTGAGCTTGTACGACTTGCCTTCCGGCGACGTGAACTCGATCCGGCGGCGGATGGCGTCGCGCAGGTTGAGGTGACCCTGGAGGTTGTTGTCCCAGCGCGGCGTGTTGGCGTCCTCGAAGTCGGCCATGAAGACGGAAGCGCCCGAGTTCAGCGCGTTGACGATCATCTTGCGGTCGACCGGGCCGGTGATCTCCACGCGCCGGTCCTGGATGTCGGCCGGCACCGGCGCGCAGGTCCAGTCGCCGTCGCGCACGGCGCGCGTCTCCGGCAGGAAGTCGGGCAGCTTCCCGGCGTCGAAGTCCGCCTGCCGGGAGGCGCGCTTCGCCAGCAGTTCGGCGCGGCGGCCGCCGAAGGCGCGCTGCAGCTTGACGGCGAACGCCACGGCCTCGGGCGTCAGGATCTCGCGGAACTCGGGCGTGATGCGGCCGGTGATCTCGACACCGGCGCCGTAGGGAGACGTGCTCATCGGGGCCTCGCAGGACGGATGGGGGGACGCGGCCGCGCCGGGGACGCGGCGAATGTGAAAACGACTTTCAAAACCGGATTGTACCGCATCGGGGCGATGGGTCGGCCGCTCGGGCGTCCGGGTTTGGCACGATCGTGAACCGACACGGTCGGCCGCAACCCCTCACCCCAAGCCTCTCCCCGCAGGCGGGGAGAGGGAATCCGCATGCGCCGCGCCACGACCCTGCCCCCTCCCTGCAGGCGCGCGAAGCGGGCGAAGCTCCGCGAAAACCGAGCCAGGCTCGGTTTGGGTACTCCGTGACCACCCTGCCCCCTCCCCGCGGGCGCGCCAAGCGGGCGCAGCTCGAATAACCGAGCCAGGCTCGGTTTCGGCAAGGCTCGGCTTGGGGAGACGCCGAACTCCGTGGCCGGCCTCCCTCTCCCCGGAGGGGAGAGGGTTGGGGTGGGGGGATCGTCCGCCCTAGGCCGTCGCCGCCTCGCGCGCCGGCGCCAGCACCAGCACGCCCGACCGCACGCCGCGGTTGATCGCGGAGGTCAGCGCGCGCAGCGCCGCGGTGACGATGTTGGCGTCGCGGCCCACGCCGTACACGGTGCGGTCGGTGCCCACGCGCAGCTGCACGTAGGCGACGGCCGTCGCGTCCTCGCCGGCGCCGATCGCGTGCTCGTGGTACGTCGCGACGTGGATCGGCAGGCCGAGCCCCGTGCGGATCGCCGCGACGAACGCGTCGACCGGGCCGTTGCCGGCGCCGTGCAGCACGGTCTCGACGCCGTTGACGGTGAGGTGCGCGGCGAGGTGCTCGACCGAGCCGTCGGCGCTGTGCTGCGCGCGGTGGCCGGAGTACGCGACCGGCGCGACGGCGTCCAGGTACTCGCGCTCGAACGCCGCGTGGATCTCGGCCGACGAGAGCTCCTTGCCGGTCGCGTCGGTGATCGTCTGGATCACCTGCGAGAACTCGATCTGCAGGAGGCGCGGCAGCGCGAGGCCGTAGTCGCGCTCCAGCAGGTAGGCGATGCCGCCCTTGCCGGACTGGCTGTTGACGCGGATCACCGCCTCGTACGTGCGGCCGATGTCGGCCGGGTCGATCGGCAGGTACGGCACGTCCCAGACCGTGTCGCCGCGCTCGAGGTCGGTCGTGCGCGCGGCGAGTCCCTTCTTGATCGCGTCCTGGTGCGAGCCCGAAAACGCCGTGAACACGAGCTCGCCGCCGTACGGGTGGCGCGGGTGGATCGGGATCTGGTTGCAGTGCTCGACCGTGCGGATCACGTCGCCGATGTCGGAGAAGTCGATGCCGGGGTCCACACCCTGCGTCAGCAGGTTGAGCCCGAGCGTGACGAGGCACACGTTGCCGGTCCGCTCGCCATTGCCGAACAGGCACCCCTCGACGCGCTCGGCGCCGGCCATCAGCGCCAGCTCGGCGGCGGCCACGCCGCAGCCGCGGTCGTTGTGCGGGTGGACGGACAGCACGAGGCTGTCGCGGTGCGCGAGGTGCCGGCTCATCCACTCGATCTGGTCGGCGTAGACGTTGGGGGTGGTCATCTCCACCGTCGACGGCAGGTTGACGATGACCTTGCGCTCGGGCGTGGGCTGCCACACGTCGAGCACGGCGTCGCACGTCTCCTTGGCGAAGTCGAGCTCGGTGCCGGTGAAGCTCTCGGGCGAATACTGGAACGTCCACTCGGTGCCGGGCCACTTCGCCGCGCATGCCTGCATGTAGCGCGCGCCGTCGACGGCGATCTTCTTGATGCCCTCGCGGTCCAGGCCGAACACGACGCGCCGCTGCGTGGTCGACGTCGAGTTGTACAGGTGGACGATCGCGCGCTTCGCCCCCTTCAGCGCCTCGAACGTGCGCTCGATCAGCGGCGCCCGCGCCTGCGTGAGCACCTGCACGTTGACGTCGTCGGGAATGAGGTTCTCGTCGATCAGCTGGCGAACGAAGTCGTAGTCGGTCTGCGACGCCGCCGGGAAGCCGATCTCGATTTCCTTGTAGCCCATCTTCACGAGCAGCCGGTACATCCGCATCTTGCGCTCGGCGTCCATCGGCTCGATCAGCGCCTGGTTGCCGTCGCGCAGGTCGACGCTGCACCACACGGGAGCGCGGTCGATCGTGCGCGAGGGCCACGTGCGCTCGGGGAGCGCGATCGGGGGGAACGGGCGGTACTTGGCGGAAGGGGCGATGTTCATCGTCGGATCCTGATTGCGGCCGGCGGCGGACGGCCGCACGGCATGGGGCTTCGCCATCCGGTCCTGCTGGATGGCACGGGTACGGCTCGAATTGGAGGGGGTAGGGTTATGTGCGCGCGAGGCGCAGCAGCAGCAGGCCGGACAGGGCGAGCGCGCGCGGCGACGCGAGGGGCGTCGGGGCGCTGCCGGCGGCGAGGAGAACGCTGCTCATCGCGGCACCATAACCGAAATGCGGCGGCGCCGCAAGAGGGCGGCCGGGGATGCGCCTGCAATGGCATAATCGCGCGGCTTCGAGCCCCGCTGCGCCTCCCCCGGTTTCCGCGTTGAATCCCGCACCTGCACCCGTTCCGGCACCCGCCCGCAGCCACTGGGAGCGCCTTGCCGACCTCGCGCTGCTCGCCGTGTGCGTCGGCGTTGCCGGCTGGATCGCGGTGCGGATGGGGCAGGACGCGAACTGGGACCTGCAGAACTACCACTACTACATCGGCTGGGCGTGGTGGCACGACCACCGCGCGTACACGATCGACATCGCGGCCGCGCAGCTGCAGACGTACCACAACCCGCTCCTGGACCTGCCGTTCTTCCTGATGGTCGACGCCGGCTGGGATCCGCGCACGATATCGGTGGTCCTCGCCGCACCGGCGGGCATCGCGGGGTACTTCGCGATCCGGCTGGTGCCGCTCCTGTTCGCCGACCTTCCGCGGCCCGAGCGCTGGCTTGCGGCCGGGTGCGCGGTCGCCATCGGGATGACCGCGGCGATGGGCCGCGCGACGCTCGGCACGACGATGAACGAGTGGCCCGGCGCCGCGCTGACGATGGCGGCGCTGTACGTCGTCGTCCGCGCACTGGTGCGCAACCCCGGCGGGGCGATCCCCGTCGCGACGCTGATCGGCGCGGGCCTGCTCGTGGGTGTCGCCAACGGGTCCAAGCTCACCTACGGCGTGTACGCGGTCGGCCTGGCCGCAGCGATCCTGTGGCGCGGGCCGATCCGGCGCGGCTACATCGTTCGCGCGTGGCGAGAAACCTTCGTGTTCGGCGTGGCCGTGCTCGCCGGCACCGCGGCCGCCGCCGGTCCGTGGATGTACGCGCTGTGGACGCAGTTCCAGAACCCGATCTTTCCGTACGGCAACATCTGGATCAAGTCGCCGTGGTGGGGCGAATACGAGGCGATGGGCCGACCGTACGGGCCGCACAAGCTGCTCGAGTGGCTGGCCTTTCCGTTCGGGCTCACCGCGCCGAAGGCCTTCTACGTCACCGAGGTCGACTACCTGGATGCAAGGCTGACGCTGCTCTACGGGCTCGCGCTGCTCGCCGGACTCGCGGCGGTCGTCGAGCGCCTGGCCGGCCGCCGGCACGAACTTTCGTCGGCCGGCAACGCCGAGGTGTGGCGCGTCGTCGCGCTTTTCTTCGTCGTGTCCTTCCTGATCTGGACGGCGCAGCACTCGATCCTGCGCTACCTGATCCCGTCGTTCATCGTGTCGGGCGCCCTGATCGTCGCGCTGCTGCGCCACGTGCTGCGGCCGGGGTTCGCGCCGACGGCGATCGTCATCGTGGCGATCGCGCTGGTCGCTTCCACGCAGGTCAAGGACTGGGGCCGCATCGAGTTCGGCCCGAAGTGGTTCGCGGTCACGATGACCACCCCCGACCCCGATGCGCTCGTGCTGCTGACGAGCCAGGAGCCGATGTCGTACGTGGCGCCGTTCTTCCCGCCGGACGCGAAGTTTCTCGGCATCAACAACTCGATCAGCGACGCGAAGCGCAAGACGCTGATGGAGGAGACGATCCGGCGCAGGATCCGCGAGCACCGCGGACCGATCTACTCGCTTGCGTATCCGAAGGGCGCGGGCATCGACGCGCTGCTCGAGCGCGGCCTCCTGCAGATCACCGAGACCTGCGCGCCGATCGTGACCAACCAGCGCACCAGCCCGCTCGAGATGTGCCGCGTGGTCCGCACGTCCGATCACCGGCCGCCCGGATGAACGCGCCGGCGCGGCCTGCCGCGGCGATCGCGCGCCGGCCAGCGCGCGCATGGTGGCCGTTCGTGCTCGTCGCCGCCGTCTACGCGATCGCCGTCGCGCAGAACATCGGGCTGCCCGGCGTCTACATGGACGCCGTCAACCCGGACTACCTGGCGGTGCGCCTGCTGCACCGGCACACCGAGCCGATCGCTGCGTGGCTGCTGCCCGGCAACTACCTGTTCGGCCGGGCGCCCGTGCTGATCTCGTTCTACCACGGCTCGCAGCAGGCGTGGCTGGGCTTGCCGGGCTTCTTCCTGTTCGGCACGACCGTCACCGGCCTGCGGATCACGCATGCGCTGTTCGGGCTGGGCGTGCTCGCCGCGCTGTTCGCCGTGCTCGCCCGCGCGGGACTGAAGCCGTGGCAGGCGGCGGTCGCGTGCGCGGCGCTGGCCGTCGACCCGTCGTTCACGTACGCGTTCCGCACGCAGAGCTACATCACCGTCGCGCCGATGGCGTGGCTGCTGCTGTCGCTCTACTGCGTCCAGCGGGCCGGAGAGCCCGGCGCGCACGGCAGGCGCTGGCTCGCCGCCAGCGGCGCGCTGTACGGGCTCGCGGTGGTCGGCTACTTCGTCTACGCGTTCTTCCTGCCCGCGCTGCTGCTGGCGTTGCGGTGGTGGACGCCGCCGGCGGCGCGCGGGCGCGGCGGCTGGCTCGCGTGGCTGGCCGGTGCGGCGATCGGCGGTGCCATCTACCCCATCGGTTACGCGCTCGTCGTGCAGCAGATGGGCGGGGTCGGCGGCGCGTGGGCGTACTTCCAGCAGACGCAGCGCGCGCTGAACGCGTTCTCCGAGCAGCCGGCGCTGGCCGAGCGCCTCGCGCACGTCGCGGCGACGATCGCCTCGGCGTTCCAGAACTCGTTCCACCACACGCTGATCTTCGGCGAGCACGGGTCGGTGCCCGGCGCCGGGTTCAAGATGGCGCTGCTGCTGGCACTGCCGGCGCTGGCGTGGCTGCGCGCCGAGTGGCGCCGCGACGCGACGCCGGCGCTGCGCACGTTCGTCGCACTGGCGATCTCGTACGTCGCGGTCGCGATGCTGTTCGGCACCCGCCTGTCGGGCCACCACTACATGGTGCTGGTGCCAGTCGCCTACGGCGCGCTGGCGCTCGGCCTCGCGTCGCTGGCGACCGCGCCGCGCGCCTGGCAAGGCGCGGCCGCCACCTTCGCGCTGCCGCTTGCCGCGCTCGTCGCGCTGAACGTCGGGGGACAGGTCAAGGAGGCACGGCGGCTCGCCGAGACCGGCGGTGCCGGCCTGTACTCGGACGCGATCAACCGGCTGGCCGCCGACCTCGACGCCGCACCGCGCCGGCCCTTCGTCTACTTCCCCGACTGGGGGCTGTCGATGCCGGTCGCGTTCCTGACCGGCGGCCGCGTCGGGATGGACTCGCTCGAGAATTTCGCGGCCGGCAGGCAGATGCTGTGCGCCGGGCGGGACGTCGCGGTCGCGGTCGTCACCGGCGATCGCGCGGCACGCATCGAGAAGTGGCAGCGCGGCTTCGGCTGGGACGCGCCGGCAAGCGTGGTGCCGTACGCGCAGCGCGACGGCAAGGAGCTCTTCGCGCTGGCGACGTTCCGCGGACGACCCGACGGGCCGGGTTGCACGGCGGGGTAGAGGCTAGCGCCGCGCCGCGCCGGCGGCGAGATACGCGAGGCGCTTCGCCTCGCGCCGCCCGCGGGCCACGCTCTCGAGGATGATGCCGCAGGCGAGCGACAGCGACGCGAGCAGCATGAGGCCCGTGGCGAGCACCGCGCTCGGCAGGCGCGGCACGAGCCCGGTGGCGACGAACTCGGCCACCACCTCGGCGCCAAGTGCCAGGCCGACGAGCGCGAACAGCAGCGCGCAGCCGGAGAAGAAAGGCAGCGGCCGCACGTCGCGGAACATCCGCGCCATCGCGCCGAGGATGCGCAGCCCGTCGCGATACGTCGACAGCTTGCTGGTGGACCCTTCCGGCCGCTCGAAGTAGCTCGTCACGATCTCGGCGGTCGGCACCCGCAGCTCGAGCGCGTGGACGGTGAGCTCGGTCTCGATCTCGAAGCCGCGGGCCTCCGCCGGGAACGACTTCACGAAGCGCCGCGACATCACGCGGTAGCCCGAGAACATGTCGGTCGGGCGCTCGCCGAACAGCGCGCCCAGCAGCCGGTTGAACATCCGGTTGCCCCACTGGTGGCCGCGGCGGTACGCGGCGTCGCGCTCGCCGTGGTCGCGGATGCCGGTGACGACGTCGAGGTCGTCGCGGACGAGGCGCTCGACCATCTCGGGCGCGCGCGACGCGTCGTAGGTCGCGTCGCCGTCGGTGACGACGTAGATGTCGGCGTCGATCTCGGCGAACATCCGCCGCATCACGCCGCCCTTGCCCGGCCGCTCCTCGCGGCGGACGACCGCGCCGGCGCTGCGCGCGATGTCGCCGGTGCCGTCGGACGAGCGGTTGTCGTAGACGTAGACGACGCAGCCGGGCAGCGCCGCCCTGAAGTCGGCGACGACCTGCGCGACGGTCAGCGCCTCGTTGTAGCAGGGCACCAGCACCGCGATGCGCGGCGGCGTGGGCGCGGCGCTCAACTCGCGCCTCCGGCCCGCCCGCGGCGCGCGAGACGCCACGCCGAGACCACGTAGCCGGAGATCGCGTAGGCGACGAACCCCCCGAACAGCACGAGGGGCGGCTGGTAGGCGAGCAGCGCGAGCACCACGACGAACGCCGTCACCGCGACGAACGGGACGCTCTTGCGCAGGTTGATCGACTTGAAGCTGTAGTACTTGAGGTTGCTGACCATCGTGAGCCCGGCGAACACCGTGACGAACCACGCCCACCAGCGCACGGATTCCGGCTCGATGTTGTAGTCGTCGACGATCCAGACGAGCCCGGCGACGAGCGCCGCGGCAGCCGGGCTGGGGATGCCCGTGAACCAGCGCTTGTCGGCGACGTCGAGCATCGTGTTGAAGCGCGCGAGGCGCAGCGCGGCGCCCGCGCAATAGATGAACGCGGCGATCCAGCCCAGCTTGCCCAGGTCGCGCAGCACCCACTCGTACATGACGAGCGCCGGCGCCGCGCCGAACGACACCATGTCGGCGAGGCTGTCGAACTCGGCGCCGAACGCGCTCTGCGTCTTGGTGAGCCGCGCCACGCGGCCGTCGAGGCTGTCGAGCACCGCGGCGACGAAGATCGCGATGGCCGCCTGGTCGAAGTTGAGGTTCATCGCCTGCACGATCGCGTAGAACCCCGCGAACAGCGCGGCCAGCGTGAACAGGTTGGGCAGGATGTAGATGCCGCGCCGGCGGATGCGGTTCTTGAGGGCCGCGCGCTCCTGGTCGTAGTCGAGCATCGTCGGTCCGTCCCGTCAGCCGAAGTCGGCGAGGATCGTCTCGGTCGCGGCGACGACGTCGCCGACGGCGACCCGCGGCCTGCAGGCGGGATCGACGTAGACGTCGACGCGCGAGCCGAAACGGATGAAGCCGTAGCGCTGTCCGCGCTTCACCGTCGCGCCCGGCTCGACGTAGCAGAGGATGCGCCGGGCGATCAGCCCGGCGATCTGCACGCAGGTGACGTCCTGCCCGGCGGCCGTGCGCAGGTGCAGCGCGTTGCGCTCGTTCTCGAGCGAGGCCTTGTCCAGCGCGGCGTTTACGAAGCTGCCGGCGTGGTACCAGCGGTTGACCACCGTGCCGTCGACCGGGCTGCGGTTGCTGTGGACGTTGAACACGTTCATGAACACGCTGATCTTCAGCGCGTCGCGGTCGAGGTACGGGTCGCGCGCCTTCTCCACCTTGACGATGCGCCCGTCGGCCGGCGCGAGGATCGCGTTGGCGTCCCGCGGCACGCGCCGGGCCGGGTCGCGGAAGAACTGCAGGATGAAGGCGACGGCGAGCCACGCGACGAACGCGAGCAGGCCGAACCCCCAGCCGGTCAGCAGCGACGCCACGACGATCGCGATCGCGAGGAACGTCCAGCCCTCGCGGGCGATGATCGGGTGCGGATAGTCGTCGTTCATGCGGCGCGCGGACGCGTGCGGTACCCGTGGATTATGCCCTACGCGCCGGCGGCGACCGGCCGGCGGGCGAATCTCGCGGCGGCGCTGGTCGGTCCCCCCGAGGGCGCTGCGCGCCTTCCCCCCAAAGGGGGGCGCGCGCCTTGGGGCGGCCCGGCGGCGCTAGTTGCCGCCACCGCGCTGTCCCTCCTGCTGCTTCAGCATGTCGCCCACGCCGCGCGCCCGGTCCAGTGGCGCGGTCTGCACCGGCGCCGCAGACTCCGCGGTCGCACCGGACGCGTCGACGGCGGCGGGCGCACGTGCCCGCTCGCCCGGCGTTCCCGCCTTCGTCGTCACGGTCGTCGTCGCCGGCCCCATGAGCCCGTACGACTTCAGCGCATCCTTCGCAAGCCACGCGACGATCAGCAGCGCCAGCAGCAGCACGACCATGCCGACCCAGCCTCCCTCCCTGCCCCGCCGTCCGTGCATCACCACCTCCCGCCGGGTCCGCCTCGCGCCGCGGACCGGCACTCGCCGCGTCAGTTGCGCGACTGGTCGACCAGCTTGTTCTTGCGGATCCACGGCATCATCGAGCGCAGCTTCTCGCCGACCACCTCGATCGAGTGCTCGGCGGTGAGCCGGCGGCGCGACAGCAGCGTCGGCGCCCCGGCGCGGTTCTCGAGGATGAAGTCCTTCGCGTACTCGCCGGTCTGGATGCGCTTGAGCATCTCGCGCATCGCGACCTTGGTCTCCGGCGTGATCACCTTCGGCCCGCTGACGTACTCGCCATACTCGGCGTTGTTGGAGATCGAGTAGTTCATGTTCGCGATGCCGCCCTCGTAGATGAGGTCGACGATCAGCTTCAGCTCGTGCAGGCACTCGAAGTAGGCCATCTCCGGCGCGTAGCCCGCCTCGACCAGCGTCTCGTAGCCGGCCTTGATGAGTTCGACGGTGCCGCCGCACAGCACGGCCTGCTCGCCGAAGAGGTCGGTCTCGGTCTCCTCGCGGAAGTTGGTCTCGATGACGCCGGCGCGCGTGCCGCCGATCGCCGCCGCGTAGGAGAGCGCGACGTCGCGGGCCTTCTTCGACGCGTCCTGGTGGACGGCGATCAGCATCGGCACGCCGCCGCCGGCCGCGTAGGTCGAGCGCACGGTGTGCCCGGGCGCCTTCGGCGCGACCATCACGACGTCGAGGTCCGCGCGCGGCTGCACCTGCCCGTAGTGGATGTTGAAGCCGTGCGCGAAGGCGAGCGTCGCCCCCTTCCTGATGTTCGGCTCGACCTCGTCGCGGTAGACGGCGGCGATGTGCTCGTCGGGCATCAGCATCATCACGACGTCGGCGCCGGCGACGGCGGCGCCGACCTCGGCGACCTTCAGGCCCGCCTTCTTCGCCTTGTCCCACGACGCGCCTCCCTTGCGCAGGCCGACGGTGACCTTGACGCCGGAGTCGTTGAGGTTCTGCGCGTGCGCGTGGCCCTGCGACCCGTAGCCGACGATCGTCACCTTCTTCCCCTTGATCAGCGAGAGGTCGGCGTCCTTTTCGTAGTAGACCTTCATCATGTCGCCCTTTTCGTTCAACGTTGTATTGGTTGCCCGTGTATTCCGTTGATCGTGCGAATCCCCCTCACCCCAACCCTCTCCCGCTCGCGGGAGAGGGAGGGCGCGCATTCCCCAGGTGACCTCGCCCTGCTTAGACGCGCAGCACGCGCTCGCCGCGGCCGATGCCGGACGCGCCGGTGCGCACGGTCTCGAGGATGACGCCCGGCTCGATCGACTGCAGGAACGCGTCGAGCTTGTGGCCGGTGCCGGTCAGCTCGATCGTGTAGCTCTTGTCGGTGACGTCGAGGATGCGGCCGCGGAAGATGTCGGCGAGCCGCTTCATCTCCTCGCGGTCCTTGCCCGACGCCCGCACCTTGACCAGCATCAGCTCGCGCTCGATGTGGTTGCCCTCGGTCAGGTCGACGACCTTGACGACCTCGACCAGCTTGTTGAGCTGCTTGGTGATCTGCTCGACGACGTCGTCGGACCCGGTGGTGACGATCGTCATCCGCGACATCGTCGGGTCCTCGGTCGGCGCCACCGTCAGCGACTCGATGTTGTAGCCGCGCGCGGAGAAGAGCCCCGAGATCCGCGACAGCGCGCCCGCTTCGTTCTCGACCAGGATGGACAGTATGTGCCTCATCACAGCTCCTCGGCCAGGATCATCTCGGTCAGGCCCTTCCCGCCGGGGACCATCGGGAACACGTTCTCCGTCTGGTCGGTGATGAAGTCGAGGAACACCAGCCGGTCCTTCTGCGCGAACGCCTCCTTCAGCGCGCCCTCGACGTCGCCGGGCTTCTCGACCTTGAGGCCGACGTGGCCGTACGCCTCGGCGAGCTTCACGAAGTCCGGCAGCGCGTCCATGTACGACTCCGCGTAGCGGTTGCCGTAGAAGAACTCCTGCCACTGCCGCACCATGCCCATGTAGCGGTTGTTGAGGTTCACGAGCTTGATCGGCAGGTGGTACTGCTTGCACGTCGACAGCTCCTGGATGCACATCTGGATCGACGCCTCGCCGGTCACGCACGCGACCGTCGCGCCGGGATTGACGAGCTGCACGCCCATCGCCGCCGGCAGGCCGAAGCCCATCGTGCCCAGGCCTCCGGAGTTGATCCAGCGCCGCGGCTTGTCGAACTTGTAGTACTGCGCCGCCCACATCTGGTGCTGGCCGACGTCGGAGGTGATGAAGGCGTCGCCCCTGGTGAGCTCGTAGAGCTTCTGGATGACGAACTGCGGCTTGATCAGGCTCGACTTCGCGTCGTACTTGAGGCAGTCCTTGCGCTGCCACTCCTTGATGTCGGCCCACCAGGCCTTGAGCGCCGCCGGGTCGGGCCGCTGCGGCGACGACTCGATGATCTTGACCATCTCGTCCAGCACGTCGCCGACGTAGCCGACGATCGGCACGTCCACCTTCACCCGCTTGGAGATCGACGACGGGTCGATGTCGATGTGGATGATCTTGCGGTCGCTGCGGAAGAAGTGCGCCGGGTTGCCGATCACGCGGTCGTCGAAGCGCGCGCCCACGGCGATCAGCACGTCGCAGTGCTGCATCGCCATGTTCGACTCGTAGGTGCCGTGCATGCCGAGCATGCCGGTGAACTGCGGGTCGGTGCCCGGGAACCCGCCCAGCCCCATCAGCGTGTTCGTGCAGGGGAAGCCCAGCAGCCGCACGAGGCGGGTGAGCTGCGGCGCGGCGTCGTTGAGGACGACGCCGCCGCCCGAGTAGACCATCGGGCGCTTGGCGTCGAGCAGCAGCTGCACCGCCTTCTTGATCTGGCCGGCGTGGCCCTTGGTGACCGGGTTGTACGAGCGCAGCGACACGGTCTTCGGGTACGCGAACTCGGTCGTGGCCTGCGTGACGTCCTTCGGGATGTCGACCAGCACCGGGCCGGGGCGGCCGGTCGCGGCGAGGAAGAACGCCTTCTTGATCGTCAGCGCGAGGTCCTTCACGTCCTTGACGAGGAAGTTGTGCTTGACGCACGGGCGCGTGATGCCGACGGTGTCGCACTCCTGGAACGCGTCCTGGCCGATCGCGTGCGTCGGCACCTGCCCGGTGATGATCACGAGCGGGATCGAGTCCATGTACGCGGTCGCGATGCCGGTCACCGCGTTGGTGACGCCCGGGCCGGACGTGACGAGCGCCACGCCCGTCTTGGTCGACGAGCGCGAGTAGCCGTCGGCGGCGTGGACGGCGCCCTGCTCGTGGCGGACGAGCACGTGCTTGACCTTGTCCTGCTTGAAGAACTCGTCGTAGATGTTGAGGACCGCGCCGCCCGGATAACCGAAGACGTACTCGACGCCCTCTTCCTGGAGGCAGCGGATGGTGATTTCGGCACCCGTGAGTTGCATGGTTTCGCCCTGGGTTAGTTGGACCGGCCCGGCGAGCGCGCGAGCGCCGTCCGGGCACTGCAAAACTGGCGAGGCGCGCCGGCGAGGTGGGGGCGCACGACCATCAAAGGCTTGATCGGGTAGAAAGCCGATTCCGGGAAAACACCGCCCGCGCTCCGAGGGAGTCTTCGCGACGCTTGTGGCGTCGCCGAAGGGATCGCAAACGGCCGTTTTTGCAGCACAACATCGCGGCTCCTGCGAGCCGCGAAGCCCAAGGTTAGCGGCAAATCCCCAAATTGGTCAAGGCTTAGCGGCTTCGGGCGGCGGCGGCGGGGGCGGCAGCCGCCCGGCGTTCTTGTTGTCCTGCAGCACGCCGCCGGCGGCGGCCGTTGCGGGACGTCCCGGCATTCGCACCTATAATCGGCCGGTATCGCGCCCCGGAAGCACGCAAACTGGCCTCGCCTCAGGAAATGTCGGCTTTTCTCGCGGAAGTCGAGCGGCGCGCCTTCAAGCAGGCGCTGTTCGCGACGCGGGACGAGGATTCGGCCCTCGACATCGTGCAGGACGCGATGCTGAAACTGGCGGAAAACTACGGCGGCAAGCCCGCCGCCGAGCTGCCGCTGCTGTTTGCACGTATCCTGAAGAACGCGATCCACGACCATTTCCGCCGGCAGAAGGTGCGAAACACATGGACGACGCTGCTCTCGGCGTTCGGCAAAGGTGACGAGAAAGACGAGGATTACGACCCGCTCGAAACTTTGTCGGTGAAATCGGACTCGAACGCCGCGGAAGATCCCGCACGGCAGTTCGAGCAAGCGCAAATTGTGCGGATGGTCGAACAGGCGCTCGAACGGCTGCCGGCGCGTCAACGCGAAGCTTTCCTGCTGCGTTACTGGGAAGAGCTGGACGTGGCGGAAGCCGCTGCCGCGATGGGGTGTTCCGAAGGCAGCGTGAAGACCCACTGCTCCCGTGCCGTTCATGCCCTGGCCGCCATGCTCGCTGCCAAGGGGCTGCAGCCATGACCCGTGACCAAGACGAATTCGGCAGGAAATTAAAGGGTTACCTGGACGCCGGCGCGGCGGACTTGCGGGCGGGCACCGTCTACAGGCTCCAGCAGGCGCGGTCCCGGGCGCTCGCCCGGATGGCCGAACCGGCGGTCGTTCCGGAGTCGCGGCTGGCGCACGCGTTCGCCGGGGGCGGCGGGTCCGGCGGCGGCGCCCGGCGGTTCGCCTGGCTCGGCGCGGGCATCCTGCTCCTCGCCGCCGCCGCGTTCGGCTGGCAGCAGTGGCAGGTCTACCAGCAGACGCGGGAGCTCGAGGAGCTCGACGCGCAGATCCTGTCGTCGGACCTGCCGATCGACGCCTACCTCGACCGGGGGTTCCAGACTTGGCTCACGCGCTACCAGCCGTGATCCGGACGGCCGTCATCGTCCTCGCTCTGGCGCTCCTCCCTGCCCTCGGTCCATCCGTCGCCCACGCCCAGGTCACGCTCGGCGCCCCGTCCTGGAACGACCTCACGCCGCAGGAGCGGCAGGTCCTGGCGCCGCTCGCGCCCGATTGGGCCAACCTCGACGCGCAGCGCAGGCAGAAGTGGCGCGGCATCGCGCAGCGCTACCCGAAGATGGGCGCGGAGGAGCAGCAGCGGGTGCAGCAGCAGATGAAGTCCTGGGCCGAGCTCACCCCGCAGCAGCGGGCGGCGGCGCGCGAGCAGTACAAGTCGCTGCGCCAGCTGCCGCCGGAGAAGAAGGACGAGGTCCGGCAGCGGTGGCAGGAATACCAGAGCCTGCCGCCCGAGCAGAAGCGCGAGCTCGCCACCCGGGGAGCGCCGCCCGGCGCTGCGCCCGGAGGGGCGCGCACCCCCGCGCCGCCCATGGCGCCGCCGCAGGGCGCGGGGTCGTCGGCCGAGCGGTCGCGCGCGCCTTGATCCTGCCCGTGACGGCACCGCCGACCGCGTGAGCGCGCCGCCCGCGCTGCCGCCGGCGGGGCTCGGCCGCCGCTTCGCCGCGCTCGTCTACGAACTCCTGCTGGTGACGGCGATCGTGCTGGTCACGGGCTTTGCCGCGCTGCCGCTGGTGTCGCCCGGTGCGTCCGGGGCGCTGGCGATGCCAGGGCCGGCGCAGCGCGTGATCCTGTTCTGCCTCGTGTTCGCCGTGCTCGCCGGGTACTTCACGTGGTGCTGGTCCCGCGGCCGGCGTACGCTGCCGATGAAGACGTGGCGCTTGGGGCTCGCCCTCCGCGACGGCGCCCAGGTGCCCGTGCGCGCGGCGCTGGCGCGCTACCTCGCGACGTGGATCGGCCCGGCGCTCGCCGTCGGCGCGTACGCGGCGCTGCGGCCGGCGGGCCTCGGCGCCCATGCGGCGTGGCTCGTCGCGTTCAACTTCCTGTGGGCGTTCGTCGACCCGGGGCGCCAGTTCCTGCACGACCGGATCGCCGGAACCCGCCTCGTCCAGAGGGTCTGACCCTTAACATGCACCGGATTGCATGTTGAGGGTCAGACCCCAAGGGTGCGCTACGCGGGTCGGCGGGCCAGGACGACGCCGACGCAGATCAGCGCCATGCCGGCGATCGCCAGCGCGTCGAGCGTCTCGCCGAACAGCAGCCACGCCATGACGGCCGTGACCGGCGGCACGAGGTAGAAGAGCCGCGCGACGTTGGCGGCGGCGCCGTGACGCAGCAGCCAGTAAAGCAGGGTGATCGCGCCGACCGACAGCACGAGCACCGACCACGAAAGTGCGAACACGAACGACGGCACCCACTGCACCGGCCGCGCGTCGACGAGCCAGGCGAGCGGCGCGAACACGGCCGCGCACACCGCGTACTGCACGGCCGCGCCGCTGATGAGGTCGACATGCGCGCAGTGCCGCTTCTGGTACAGCGTGCCCACGGAGATGCCGACGAGCGCCACCGCCGACGCCGCGAGGCCGGACGCCGCGCCACCGAAGTCGACCTTCAGGCGGACCACGCACCA
>JBGAMF010000049.1:0-28036 GCA_044223185.1 Casimicrobiaceae bacterium
CGCCGCAGCCGGGTCAGCAGCTCGTCGGGCATGGCTGCCCCCGCGCGGCGCGCGCTACTGGACGAGCGGCGACGCCGCGCCGTCGAGGTCGACGCCTTCCACTTCCGCCGCGCCCGCCAGCAGCCGCAGGTACTGCCGCAGCGCGGTGACGAAGCCCTGCTGCTGCAGCGCCGCCGCAACCGCGCCGCGAACCGCATCGAACGCCGGCACCGTGCCCGGCTCGCGCGCCGCGACTTCGACCACGTGCAGGCCGAAGCGGCTGTGCACCAGCCGCGGCAACACGCCGATCTCGGCGTGGCCGAAGACCTCGCGGGCGAACTCGGGCGCGCAGTCGGTCTGCGCGAGCCACCCCAGGTCGCCGCCCTCGGCGCCGCTCGGGCAGTTCGACAGCGTGCGCGCGGCGTGGGCGAAGCCGTCGGCCGCGGCGCCGTCGTGGCAGCGCACGTCGAGCAGCGTGGCTTCGGCGCGGCGGCGCAATGCGACCACGTCGACGCCCGGCGTGACCGCGAACAGGATGTGGCGCACGCGAACGCGCTCGCCGGTCCGGTACTGCGCCTCGTGCGCCGCGAAGTGGCGGCGCAGCGCCTCGTCGGTGGGCTCCGGCACGACGACCTCGCGCGCGATGAGCGCGTCGATCGCCGCCGACGCGGCGTCGCTGATCACGCCGTCGGCGGTGGGCGCATCGTCCGCCGCAAGCAGTCCGCCGCGCTGCGCGGCCTGCCGCAGGAGCTCCGTGCAGGCGCGCTGGCGCAGCGCGTCGACCGCGATCGCGTCGCCCGGCGCGCACAGCGGCACGCCGTTGACGCAGGGGGCGAGTGTCCCGGCCGTGGTCATCGTGCGCCCCTAGTTGCCGGCGCCCGACCGGCTCGGGAAATTCTGGCCGGGCGGGACGTTCAGCCGCCGGCTGCGCACCACCTGGTACGGCCGCACGAGATAGGACAGCGACGCGAACCCGCTCCAGATGTGCACGAGCCGCGTGAACGGGAACACGAGGAAGACCGTCATCCCGAGCACGAGGTGCAGCTTGAAGACCGGCGAGGCGTCGGCCACCAGCGGCGCGGCGTCGCCGCGGAACGTGACGATCCGCTGCGCCCACGTCATGAACTTCACCATGACGCTGCCGTCGAGGTGCTGCATCGACAGCGGCAGCGTGATGAGACCCAGGCAGAGCTGCGCGAGCAGCAGCAGCAGCACGACCCAGTCGGCGGTTCGCGTCGTCGCCCGCACGCGCGGCTCGGTCATCCGGCGGTGGATCAGCAGCAGCAGGCCGATCAGCATCGCGACGCCGAAGATGCCGCCGGCGACGATCGCCAGCAGTTGCTTCGCCTCCAGCGAGACGCCGAGCACGTGCCAGACCGCCACCGGCGTCAGCAGCCCGCCCAGGTGGCCGAAGAAGATGCCGAGTATCCCGATGTGGAACAGGTTGGATCCCCAGCGCAGCTGCGCCCGGCGCAGGAGCTGCGACGAGTCGCTCTTCCACGTGTACTGGTCGCGGTCGAAGCGGATCAGGCTGCCCAGCAGGAAGACGACGAGGCAGACGTACGGGTAATACCCGAACAGGAAGGTGTTGAGGAAGTTCATGCGGCGCTCCCGGATGCGGTGCTTTCCCTGCGGACGATCTTGATCGGTTGCGGCACGTCGGGCCGCGCCTGGCCGCGCGTCGAGCACCCGCCGAAGGCCGGCGGCTCCTCCCACGCGGCGTCGAGCGCCTCGTCGGCGGCGACCTTGACGGCGCTCGCGCGCTCGCCGGCCAGCTCGATCAGTGCGCCCAGAACGCTGGCGTACGGGCTCTGGCGCTCGCGCAGCGCGTTGAAGATGGCGTTCAGGATGTGCGCGATCTCGGCCAGGAAGGCGCGCGCCTCGCGCGGCGGCTGCGTCGACGCGAACTCGAGCACCACCGGCAGGTAGTCGGGCAGCTCGCCCGGGCCGAGGTAGAGGCCCGCCTTCTCGTACGTCTGTGCCAAGTCCACCATCGCCGGCCCGCGGTCGCGCGAGTCGCCGTGGACGTGCTCGAACAGGTGCAGCGACGTCGAGCGGCCGCGGTCGAAGAGGTCGACGTAGGCTGCCTCCGCGTCGAGCGCCGGAGCCGACTCGAGCGCGTCGAGCAGGTGCAGGATCTCGGCCTGCCGGCGCGCCGGGAGCGCGCGCTCGCCGGCGAGCGCCTCCGACATGGCCGGCAGGTGCCGGCGCAGCTCCGCATCGGGATACGTCAACAGCCGCGCGAGCACGCGCAGCGTGAGCGACATCTGCGGCACGCCCATGGTCAGACCTCCGCCTTGATGGGGATCGTCCGACGCTTGCCGCCGCCGAAGAGGCTCGCCTCGGATGCACCGTCGGAGCAGCCGTTGCCGAACGAGAAGCCGCAGCCGCCGCGCACGTCGAACGCGTTCTCCGCGTACTCGCGGTGCGTGGTCGGGATCACGAAGCGGTCCTCGTAGTTGGCGATGGCCATCACGTGGTACATCTCCTCGACCGTCGACTGCGCGATGCCGACCTGCTCCAGCACCGCCGTCTCCACGCGGCTTTCGACGTGCTTCGCGCGCTGGTACGCGCGCATCGCCAGCATCCGCTCCAGCGCGCGCACCACCGGGGCCGTGTCGCCGGCCGTCAGCATGTTCGCGAGGTACTTGACCGGGATGCGCAGCTCGCGGACGTCCGGGATCTCGCCGTTGACGCCGATCTGCCCGGCGTTCGCGGCCGCCGTGATCGGCGACAGCGGCGGCACGTACCACACCATCGGCAGCGTCCGGTACTCCGGGTGCAGCGGCAGCGCGACCTTCCAGTCGACCGCCATCTTGTACACGGGGCTCTTGCGCGCCGCCTCGAGCCAGTTGTCGGGCACGCCGTCGGCGCGCGCCTGCTCGATGACCTTCGGGTCGTTCGGGTCGAGGAAGATGTCGAGCTGCGCCTGGTACAGGTCACGGTCGCGCTCCACCGCCGACGCCTGCTCGACGCGGTCGGCGTCGTACAGCAGCACGCCGAGGTACCGGATGCGGCCCACGCAGGTCTCCGAGCACACGGTCGGCTGCCCCGCCTCGATGCGCGGGTAGCAGAAGATGCACTTCTCGGCCTTGCCCGACTGCCAGTTGTAGTAGATCTTCTTGTACGGGCAGCCCGACACGCACATCCGCCAGCCGCGGCACTTGTCCTGGTCGATGAGGACGATGCCGTCCTCCTCGCGCTTGTAGATCGACCCGGACGGGCAGCTCGCGACGCACGCCGGGTTGAGGCAGTGCTCGCACAGCCGCGGCAGGTACATCATGAACGTGTTCTCGAACTGGCCGTAGATGTCCTTCTGGATGTCGTCGAAGTTGCGGTCGGCCGAGCGCTTCGCGAATTCCCCGCCGAGGATCTCCTCCCAGTTCGGGCCCCAGACGATCTTCTCCATCCGCTGGCCGGTGATGAGGCTGCGCGGCCGCGCGGTGGGCGCCGCCTTCATCTCCGGCGCCGAGTGCAGGTGGTCGTAGTCGAACGTGAACGGCTCGTAGTAGTCGTCGATCTCGGGCAGGTTCGGGTTGGCGAAGATGCGCATCAGGAGCTTCCACCGCGCGCCCTGCCGCGGCTCGATGCTGCCGTCGCTCTTGCGGACCCAGCCGCCGTTCCACTTGTCCTGGTTCTCCCACTCCTTCGGGTAGCCGATGCCGGGCTTGGTCTCGACGTTGTTGAACCACGCGTATTCCATGCCGGGCCGGCTGGTCCAGACGTTCTTGCAGGTGACCGAGCACGTGTGGCACCCGATGCACTTGTCGAGGTTCAGCACCATGCCGATTTGCGCACGCACTTTCATTGCCGTTCTCCCGAAGCCGTCCCGCCGTTGACCGGGGTGTCGAGCCAGTCGACCTTCGCCATCTTGCGCACGACGACGAACTCGTCGCGGTTGGTGCCGATCGTCCCGTAGTAGTTGAAGCCGTAGCTCTGCTGCGCGTAGCCGCCGATCATGTGCGTCGGCTTGGTCACGATGCGGGTGACCGAGTTGTGGATGCCGCCGCGGGCGCCGGTGATCTCCGATCCCGGCGTGTTGATGATCTTCTCCTGCGCGTGGTACATGAGCACCATGCCCGGGTTGACGCGCTGGCTGACCACCGCCCGTGCCGCGATCGCGCCGTTGACGTTGAAGAGCTCGACCCAGTCGTTGTCGACGATGCCCGCGCTCTTCGCGTCGTCCTCGGACAGCCAGATGACCGGCCCGCCGCGGTTGAGCGTCAGCATCAGCAGGTTGTCCGTGTACGTCGAGTGGATCCCCCACTTCTGGTGCGGCGTGATGAAGTTGAGCAGGATCTCGGGGTTGCCGTTGCTGCGCTTGCCGTGGATCTCGGCCGTCGTCTTGAGGTTCACCGGCGGCCGGTAGCTGCAGAAGCCCTCGCCGAAGGCGAGCATCCACGGGTGGTCCTGGTAGTACTGCTGGCGCCCGGTCAGCGTCCGCCACGGGATCAGCTCGTGCACGTTCGTGTAGCCGGCGTTGTAGCTGACCTTCTCGCTCTCGAGGCCGCTCCACGTCGGCGAGCTGATGATCTTGCGCGGCTGCGCCTGCACGTCGCGGAAGCGGATCTTCTCGTCCTCGCGGTGCAGCGCCAGGTGCGCGTGGTCACGGCCCGTGATCTTCGACAGCGCCTCCCACGCCTTCACCGCGACGTGCCCGTTGGTCTCCGGCGCCAGCATCAGGATCACCTCGGTCGCGTCGATGTCCGACTCGATCTTCGGCATGCCGCAGGTCGCGCCCTCGGCCGTCACCGTGCCGTTCAGCTCGGCGAGCGCCTTGACCTCGTCCTGCGTGTTCCACGCGATGCCCTTGCCGCCGTTGCCGACCTTGCCCATCAGCGGCCCCAGCGCCGTGAAGCGCTTGTAGACGTTCGGGTAGTCGCGCTCGACGACGGCCATCGCCGGCGCCGTCTTGCCCGGCACGAGGTCGACCTCGCCCTTCTTCCACTCCTTGACGTCGAGCGGCTGCGCCAGCTCGCCCGGCGTGTCGTGCATCAGCGGCGTCAGCACCAGCTCGCGCTCGACGCCCAGGTGCCCGACGCAGACCTCGGAGAACTTCTTCGCGAAGCCCTTGTAGATGTCCCAGTCGCTGCGCGACTGCCACGCCGGGTCCACCGCCGTCGACAGCGGGTGGATGAACGGGTGCATGTCGCTGGTGTTGAGGTCGTTCTTCTCGTACCACGTCGCCGTCGGCAGCACGATGTCCGAGTACAGGCACGTCGTGCTCATCCGGAAGTCGAGCGTGACGAGGAGGTCGAGCTTGCCCTCCGGCGCGTTGGCGTGCCAGACGACTTCCTGCGGCCTGGCGTCGTCGGGCCCCAGGTCCTTGCCCTGCACGCCGTGGCTGGTGCCCAGCAGGTGCTTGAGGAAGTACTCGTGGCCCTTGCCGCTCGAGCCCAGCAGGTTGCTGCGCCAGACGAACAGGTTGCGCGGCCAGTTGTTCGGGTGGTCGGGATCCTCGCAGGACATCGCGAGCGAGCCGTCCTTCAGCGCCTTGACCGCGTACTCCTTCGCGTCGACGCCGGCCGCCTGCGCGTCGCGGACCACCTGCAGCGGGTTGGTCTTGAGCTGCGGGGCGGAAGGCAGCCAGCCCATGCGCTCGGCGCGCACGTTGTAGTCGATGAGGCTGCCGCCGAAGCGCTTGCGGTCGGCCAGCGGCGAGAGCACCTCCTCCACGCCCAGCTTCTCGTAGCGCCACTGGTCGGTGTGCGCGTAGAAGAAGCTGGTGCTGTTCTGCTGCCGCGGCGGGCGGATCCAGTCGAGCGCGAACGCGAGCGCCGTCCAGCCGGTCTGCGGCCGCAGCTTCTCCTGCCCGACGTAGTGCGCCCAGCCGCCGCCGGACTGGCCGATGCAGCCGCACATCATCAGCATGTTGATGATGCCGCGGTAGTTCATGTCGCAGTGGTACCAGTGGTTCATCGCCGCGCCGATGATCACCATCGACTTGCCGCGCGTCCGGTCGGCGTTGTCGGCGAACTGCCGCGCCACGGTGATGACCTGGTCGCGCGGCACGCCGGTGATCTTCTCCTGCCACGCCGGCGTGTACGGCACGTCCTCGTCGTAGTTGCGTGCGGCGGTCTCGCCCGGAAGCCCGCGCGCGACGCCGTAGTTGGCGACCTGCAGGTCGAACACGGTGGCGACCAGCGCCTCGCGCTTCTCGCCCTCCTTGCCCAGCGCGATCCGCTGCACCGGCACCGTGCGCACCAGCACCTCGTCGCCCGGGTTCTCGGTGAAGTGCTCGGTCTTGATGCCGCCGAAGTACGGGAATCCGACCTGCGCGGTCTCCGTGCTGGGCGCGCCGCCCTCGAGCACCGACAGCTTCAGCTTGACGTCGCCGCCGTGGCGCGCTTCCTTCGCCTCCAGGTTCCACTGCCCCGCGTCGGGACGACCGTCCGGACCCCAGCGGAAGCCGATGGCGCCGTTGGGCAGGACGACCTTGCCGTCCTCGGCGAACGCGACGGTCTTCCACTCGGGATTGTTGGCCTGCCCGAGCTTGCCGTTGAAGTCCGAGGCGCGCACGTAGCGGTCGGGGACGAGGACCTTCTCGCCCTTCGCCGTCACGTGCTCGCGCAGCATGACCAGCATCGGCAGGTCGGTGTAGCGGCGCGCGTAGTCGTCGAAGTACTCGCTGCGGCGGTTGAAGTAGAACTCGCGCAGGATCACGTGGCCCATCGCCATCGCGAGCGCCGCGTCGGTCCCCTGCTTCGGGTGCAGCCACAGGTCGCAGAGCTTCGACACTTCCGCGTAGTCGGGCGTGACCGCGACGGTCTTGGCGCCCTTGTAGCGTACCTCGGTGAAGAAGTGCGCGTCGGGCGTGCGCGTCTGCGGCACGTTGCTGCCCCACGCGATGATGAACGTGCTGTTGTACCAGTCGGCCGACTCGGGCACGTCGGTCTGCTCGCCCCACACCTGCGGCGACGACGGCGGCAGGTCGCAGTACCAGTCGTAGAAGCTCATGCACACGCCGCCGATCAGCGACAGGTAGCGGCTGCCGGCGGCGTAGCTGACCATCGACATCGCCGGGATCGGCGAGAAGCCGACCACGCGGTCCGGCCCGTACTTCCTGATCGTGTAGACGTTGGCGGCCGCCACGATCTCGTTGACCTCGTCCCAGCTCGAGCGGACGAAGCCGCCCAGGCCCCGCACCTGCTGGTAGTCGCGGCGCTTCTGGTCGGACTCGACGACCGACGCCCACGCGGCCACCGGGTCCTGCGTGCGCCGCGCGTCGCGCCAGTGCTTGAGGAGCCGCCCGCGCACCAGCGGATACTTGAGGCGGTTGGCGCTGTACAGGTACCAGCTGTACGAGGCGCCGCGCGCGCAGCCGCGCGGCTCGTGGTTGGGCATGTCCGGCCGCGTGCGCGGGTAGTCGGTCTGCTGGGTCTCCCACGTGACGATGCCGCCCTTCACGTAGATCTTCCACGAGCACGAGCCGGTGCAGTTGGTGCCGTGCGTCGAGCGCACGATCTTGTCGTGCGCCCAGCGGTTGCGGTAGGCGTCCTCCCACGTGCGGTCCTCGCCGGTCACGACGCCGTGGCCGTTGGCGAAGAGCTCCTTCGGGCTCGAGAAGTAGGTGAGGCGGTCGAGAAAGTGACTCATGGTCGGTCTCCGGTGCGACGCGGGGCAATCACGGGTTCTTCACGTACGCGTTGCGGCGCAGGTAGAACCACCAGTTGAGGATCAGGCACAGTGCGTAGAACACGGCGAAGCCGTACATCGCGACCTGCGGCGTGCCGGCCTTGATCTGCTCGCCGATCACGATGGGGGCGACGAACGCGCCGTAGGCGGCGATCGCCGAGGTCCAGCCGAGCACGGGGCCGGCCTGCGTGCGGTCGAAGATCACGCCGATCGTGCGGAACGTCGATCCGTTGCCGATGCCCGACGCCGCGAACAGCACGAGGAACAGCAGCAGGAACGGCACGAAGTACTGCTCGGGGGTCGCCGAGCCGTAGGCCAGCATCATCACGTAGCCTACCGCGACCGACGCCGCCACCATGACGACCGAGATGATCTGGGTCACGATCGAGCCGCCGACCTTGTCCGAGATCCAGCCGCCGACCGGGCGGATCGCCGCGCCGACGAAGGGGCCGATCCACGCGTAGGTGAACGCCGACGGCGCGTTCGGGTTCTTGATCGTGTGCGTCATGACGCCGCTCGCGTCGGGCACGTGGCTGATGCCGAAGATCACCGTGATCGCGAGCGGCAGCGCCATCGAGAAGCCGATGAACGACCCGAACGTGACGATGTAGAGCGCCGTCATCGACCACGTGTGCTTGTCGCGGAAGATCGCCATCTGCTTGGCCACGCCTTCCTTCATCGGGCCGAACGCCGCCAGCTTCATCACGATCAGCGCGGCGATCACGTCGAGCGGGATCGCGACCCACATGCTGATGAGGCCGAGGCCGGTGGGCTTGGGCAGGTACAGGTACAGGCCGAGGATCGACGGTATGAACGCCAGCGTGTACAGCCAGGTGATCTTGAGGAACGCCGAGATCGGGTTGCCCGTGTCGGGAGACACCGTCTTCAGGTTGTTCATGCCCCACCAGCACAGGATCGACAGCGGCACGAGCGAGAGCACCCAGGCGAAGCCCGCGTTCTGGATCCACGTCGGCGTGCCCGCGGCGATCTTGCCGAAGATCCAGCCGCTGTCCTTCAGCAGGTTCATCGACTCGCCGCCCATGGCGCCGAACAGCCCCATCGTCATGACGAGCGGGATGACGATCTGCATCGTCGTGACGCCGAAGTTGCCCACGCCCGCGTTGATCCCAAGCGCGGTACCCTGCAGGCGCTTGGGAAAGAACGTGCTGATGTTCGACATCGAGCTCGCGAAGTTGCCGCCGCCCACGCCAGACCACAGCGCCATCAGCTGGAACGCCCACAGCGGCCAATCCTTGTGCTGCAGCACGATCCCGGTGCCGATCGCCGGCGCCAGCAGCATCGCGGTGGTCAGGAAGATCGTGTTGCGTCCGCCGGCGACGCGGATCAGGAACGACGCCGGGATGCGCATCGTCGCTCCGGCGATGCCGGCGATCGCGGTCAGCGTGAAGAGCTCGGCCTGCGTGAACGGGAAGCCGAGGTTCAGCATCTGCACGGTGATGATGCCCCACATCCCCCACACGGCGAAGCCGCACAGCAGCGCAGGCACGGAGATCGCGAGGTTGCGATAGGCGATCTTCTTGCCGGTGCTCTCCCAGAACTCGTTGTCCTCCGGGCGCCAGTCGGCGATGTCGCCGCCGCCGACGGCTCTTGCGGGGGCGTGCGCGGTGTCGATGGAAGTCATGGTCGTTCCTTCAGAGGGTGATCCCTGCCGGTCCTTCTCTGCATGGAATCGTAGGGAACGGGCGCGGCGGCCGGCATCCGCCGGTGGGAGGCCGGCGACGATGCGAACGGAGGATGCCGGCACGCGCCGGCATCCTCCGAAAGAACTATGGCAGGCGGAAAGTGCGGGCGCCTTGCGCCCGGTCAAACCAGCCCGTGCTCGGACGCGATAACGGCGGCCTGGACGCGCGAGGCGACGTCGAGCTTGCGCAGCACGTGCTGCACGTGGATCTTCACCGTGGTCTCGGCGATGCCGAGGCTGCGGCCGATCTCCTTGTTGGACGCACCGCGCGCGATGCCCCGCAGGATCTCCTGCTCGCGCGGCGACAGCTGGTCGATCGGCGACGACGCCGGCCCCGCGGCCGGCTGGGCAGCGCCGGCGCCGCCCGCGGCACCGCGATAGGCGGCCACCAGCTTGCCCGTCATCTCCGGTGCGACGACCGACTCGCCGCGCATCGCGCGCCCGATCGCCGCGACCAGCGCGTCGCCCTCGATGGTCTTGAGGAGGTAACCCGAGGCCCCGCCGCGCAGCGCGGCCGCGAGGTCGTGCTCGTCCTCGCTCACGGTCAGCATCAGGATGCGCACGCCGGGCACGGCCTCGAGCAGCGCCGGGAGCGCGTCGACGCCGTTGACGCCGGGCAGGTGGTTGTCGAGCAGGATGAGGTCCGGCCGCAGTTCGGCCGCCCGGCGCAGCGCCTCGCCGGCGTCCGCCGCGTCGCCGGCGACCTCGAGTTGCGGGTCGCGCGCGAGCAGCGCGGTCAGGCCGCGCCGGAACAGCGTGTGGTCGTCGACGACCAGGATGCGGATCGGCGCGGTCATCGCGTGGCGGTCACGCGACCTCGGCGGGGGTCGGCGGCACCGCCTCGGGCGCCGCCGCCGGCGGCGACGACGGCGGCAGCGTCAGCACGATCGACGTGCCGCGCCGCGGCGTGGACACGACGTCGAGCGCCGCGCCGATCCGCGCCGCGCGCTCGGCCATGATCCGCAGGCCGACGTGCGTCTCGTCGTGCCCGGCGCGCTCAGGCACGAAGCCGACCCCGTCGTCGCGGACCTCGAAGCGCCACTGCGGCTGCTGCTGGACGTCGACCCAGACGCGCGTCGCGCGCGCGTGCTTGCGCACGTTCGACAGCGCCTCCTGCACGACGTGCAGCACCTGGATCTGCAGGTCGGGCGACAGCGGCATCCCCTGCCCCTGCACCTGCATCGTGGCCTTCATCCCGCTCTGGTGCTCGAACTTGCGCAGCGTCGTCTGCAGCGCGGGCTCGATGTCCTCGCCCTGCGCGCGCGTGCGGAAGTGCACCAGCAGCTCGCGCACGTCGCCGTAGCTCTCGCGCACGCCCGCGTCGATCTCGGCGAGCACCCGCGCCACGCGCGCCGCGTCGCCGGCGTCCAGCGCGTCGCGCATCAGCTGCACCTGGATCTTGAGGAACGCGAGCGACTGCGCGATCGAGTCGTGCAGCTCGCGGGCGATGAACGTGCGCTCCTGCGCCACCGCCGCCTCGCGCTCGAGCGCGTTGAGGCGCAGGTTCTCCATCGCCCCGGCCAGGTGCGCCGCCAGCGCCTCCAGCAGCGAGCGCTCGGCGTCCGACAGCCGGATCTGCGCGTGGAAGAAGAGGTCGACCTCGCCCATCAGCCGGTCGTGCAGCCGCACGGGAATCGACACCAGCGTCGCGTACCCGGCCTGCCCGCAGTGCGGCAGCGCCAACGGGTTGGCCGCCTCGATCGGGATCACGCGCACGCCGTCGGCCGGTGCCAGGTTGCCGCAGCCGCAGTCGCCCGCGTGCAGGCACTGCTCGCCGTCGGCCATCGACGCCGGCAGTCCGTCCGCGGCGAGCAGCAGGAAGCGCTCGTTCGCCTCGTCCGACCAGCGCAGCGCGACGCCGTCGGCGCGCGCGACGCGGCGCACGCGCTCGGCAAAGCCGCTCGCGAGCTCCGGCAGGCTCGTCGCGCCGGCCACCAGCGCGGTGACGTCGTACAGCGCCTCGAGGCGCTCGCGCTTCTCCTCGAGCTCACCCGTCTTCTCGGCGACCTTGGCCTCGAGGTCGCGGTACATCGACTGCAGGTTCCCGGCCATGTCGTTGAAGCCCTCGGCCAGCGTGCCGAACTCGTCGCTGGTCGTCCGCTCGACGCGCGCGGAGAGGTCGCCGCGCTGGACGCGTTCGGTGGCGAACTGGAGGCGGCTCACCGGCTCCAGCACGAACAGGTACCCGGCGTAGAGCAGCACCCCGGAGCCCACGACGGCGAAGCCCATCATCGCAAGCTGCAGCAGGTGCAGCATCGCGGTCCAGCGCGACATGTGCCGCTCGATGCCGGCGACCAGCGCGTCGATGTCGGCGACGAACGCCGCGGCGTGGGCAGGCAGCGCGTCGACCGCGGCCGGCGCGCCGGCGATCCAGTCGCGGCGGAAGCGTTGCCAATCGTTCTCGACGACGGCGAACTGCTGCCGGACCGCCTCGTCGGACGGGACGAACAGGGGCCGCTCGAGGTCGCCGTCGCGCAGCAGCGCGAGGCTGCGCTCGAACTCGGCCGCCTGCACCGGCAGCGTGTCGCGCGCGCCCGTGCCGATCGCCAGCGACATCCGGTACGTCTGCATCCGCATCCGCCCGGCCTCGTTCACGGCCGCGGCGCCGCCGTCGAGCTGCCACGACACCCAAAGCGCCAGCGCGATCGACAGCAGCGCCAGGACGACGAACGGCGTCGCGACGAGCGCAAGCTTGCCCCTGAGCGTCCAGTGCCGCGGATGACCCATTCGCGCAATCTAGCGGGCAGCGCCCGCCGGTGTTTGACCGGGGTCAATTCTGAGGCTTCGGGGGCCGTTCCGGAACGGCAACACGCGGACAAAAGCCGCCGGGCGACCGTCAACCCGGCCCCGCCGGCCGCCAGACGAACGCCAGCTGGTCGAACGTGTCGGACCCCGCCCGCTCCACCGCGCGCGCCAGCGTCCGCACGACCGCGAGGTCGCGCAACTGCCCGGTGCGGTGCAGGTAGAGCAGCAGCGCGAACAGCGTGCCCCCCGGCAGGACCACCTCGAGCACGACGTACGGCCCCGCCTTGCGGAGCAGCCGCCCGAATTCGGCCAACCGGTTCCTCAGTGCCCTGCCCATGATGTCCGCCCTCGCCGTCGTGTGGAAGTCGCCGGACCAGCCCGGCGGTTCGTCATGGCGGCAGTCTGGCGACGCGGCGCTTGCCGATCGCTGACGGATCGCGCGGTTGCCGTGGCCGGCGGTCACGACCGCCCCGCCACCGCGGCGGACGCGGCCAACTCGTTGATATCACGGAATAGATTTTCTTCGCTGCGCGTTGCCCGCGCCGCGGCACCCCCCGTGCGGGCGCCCGGGCCGGCGCGCGATCACGCCATCGCCGGGGGCGCTTACAGATCGACTTACGGATGAGCGCCCGCCCGTGGCCGCTGCACCCCGACCCGCCGCGGACAGCGGAAACCGACCGGCGTCCGGGTACGGCCGACGGCCGCCGCGCGCCGGCGGCTGCGGACCCGCCGCCGTTCGTGTGAGAATCCGGGGCTCTACGCTCTCACTCCTCGAGGTTCGAATGAAGGCGGTTCGTGCGCTCCGCGGTTCCCGGTCTGCCCCTCCCCTGCTCGACCGCGGCGGACTCGCCGTGGCCGCGACGCTCGCAGCGCTCCTGCTCGCGACCCCGGTGTCCGCGGATGGCGTAGCCGCCATCGCGGTGAAGCTGCGCGACCCGGCCGCGGCGGCCCCGGGCGCGACGCTGCCGGCCGCGACGCTGGCCGCCGCCGTCGAGGCGTTCGGGATGCCGCTCGCCGCCGGCGGCCGCACGCGTGACGGCGCCTTCGTGCTGGTGCCTGCGTCGCCGCTGACCGTCGAGGGCGCGCGCGCGGCGTTCAACCGCCTCCGGCTCGATGCGTCGATCCTGTATGCGAACGCCGCGCCCGGCGCGCCTGCGCCGGCGACCACCGGCCGGCCCACCAGCCGGCTCATCGTCAAGTACCGCAACGTGGACGGCACCGCGCCGCAGACGGTCGACGCCACCCGCATCGAGCGCGTCGGCGCCGCCGCCGGCATGCCCGTCGCGTGGACGCGCCGGAGCGCCGACGGTGCCCACGTGATCCAGATGCTCGCGCGGCGCCCGGTCGTCGAGGTCGAGGAAATGGCCGCGCGCATCGCCCTCGAGCCCGACGTCGAGTACGCGCAGCCCGACTACATCCGGGTCGCCAACCTCCTGCCGACCGATCCGTGCTATGCGTCGGCCAGCGTCGCCGCGTGCAACGGCGGCTACCAGTGGGACCTGTTCGACCCGGTCGGCGGCATCAACATGCCCGGCGCCTGGAACATCACGACCGGGTCGTCGGCGGTCCGCGTGGCGGTCATCGACACCGGCGCGCTGCACAACCACCCGGACCTCGCCAGCCGCTTCGTCGGCGGTTACGACATGATCGAGGACTGCGCGGTCGCCAACGACAACCAGCCCGCTGCGTGCACGTGGTCGGGCCAGACGCCCGACGAGTTCTCGCGCGACCCGAACCCGGCCGACCCCGGCGACTGGATCACCAGCACCGAGGCGAACGGCCCGTTCCCGGCCGTGCCGCCCTTCGACTGGTTCGACGGCTGCTACGTCTCGGGCAGCTCGTGGCACGGCAGCCACGTGGCCGGCACCATCGGCGCGGTGCCGAACAACGGCATCGGCATCGCCGGCATCAACTGGGTCGGCAAGATCGTGCCGATGCGCGTGCTCGGCAAGTGCGGCGGCTACACGTCGGACATCTCCGACGCGATGGTGTGGGCCGCCGGCGGCGCCGTGCCGGGCATCCCGGCCAACGCGAATCCCGTCCGCGTGATGAACCTGAGCCTCGGCGGCGGCGGCTTCTGCAGCCCGGCCGAGCAGAACGCCGTCAACGCCGCGCTGGCGCTCGGCGCGGTCGTCGTCGTCTCGGCCGGCAACGAGAACGACAACTCGATCAACTACAGCCCGGCGAGCTGCAGCGGCGTGATCAACGTCGCCGCGACGACGAAGCTCGGCCGCCGCGCGTGGTACAGCAACTACGGCTCCATCGTCGACATCGCGGCGCCCGGCGGCGCCGGGGGGCAGTCCGACGACAACGGCATCCTGTCGACGATCAACGACGGGACGATGATGCCGAACAGCAACGGCTACATCTACGCCCGGTACTCGGGCACCAGCATGGCGGCCCCGCACGTCACCGGTGTCGCTTCGCTGATGCTTTCCGTCAATCCGGCGCTCACGCCGGCGCAGGTGCTGTCGATGCTGCAGACGACCGCGCGCAAGTTCCCGACGCCCGGGCCCGTGTGCAGCGCGACGCCGCAAGCCTCCGCGTGCAACTGCACGACGGCGCTGTGCGGCGCCGGCATCCTCGACGCGGCCGCCGCGGTCGCCGCCGCGCTCAATTCGGGCACGGCGCTCGCAAGCTCGGCCAATCCCGGACCCGTCGGCACGCCGATCACCTTCACGATGACCGTGGTCGGCAACGCGCCGACCGGCACCGTCAAGTTCGAGGACGGCGCGACGACGCTCGCCGGCTGCGCGGCGGTCCCGCTGACGGGCAGCGGCAACTCGCGCACGGCCGCCTGCACGACCAGCGCGCTCGCGGTCGGCAGCCACGCGATGAAGTCGACGTACTCCGGCGACTCGAACAACGCCGCGACGGCCGCGAACCTCACGCAGGTCGTCATCGCGGTGGCCACGGTCGCGCTCGCGAGCTCGTCGAACCCGACGTTCACGTCCTCGGCGATCACGTTCACCGCCGTCGTGGCGGGCAGCAATCCGACCGGCACCGTCCGCTTCACCGACAACGCAGTCGCGATCGCGGGCTGCGGCGCGGTCGCGCTCACCGGAACCGGCAACGCGCGCACGGCGCAATGCACGGTCCCGTCGCTCGCGCAGGGCAGCCACCCGATCCTCGCGAGCTACGGCGGCGACGCCGACCACGGCCCGGCGTCGGCGTCGCTGACGCAGGTCATCTCGCCGCCGATCCCGGGCAACGCCACCGTGGTGGCGAACCCGTACGGCCCGCTGTCGGTGACCGGCGCGACGCTCAACGGCAACACGATCTTCAACGTGAGCGGCGCCACGACGATCCAGCTCGGCAGCGTCGCGGGGGCGCCCGGCAGCTTCGCGCGGATCGACTTCCAGTCGCTCAACCTCGGCACGGGGAACACGCTGACGATCCGCTCCGGAGCGCCGGGGCAGACGGTGATGATCGTCGTCCCCGGGACGAGCCCGACCGCGATCGCCGGCATGCTCGAGGCGCAGGGCGCCAACGGCGCGCCGCCGCCGGCGATGTACTTCAAGAACGCCAACGGCATCAACGTGCAGGCCACCGGCGGCATCTCGTCGCTCGCGGGCCTCGCGGTCGACGCGCTCGGCGCGTCGTGGACGGTCGGCCAGGCACTCGTCAACGCCGGCGTCGTCGAAGGCGGACCGAACCTCGACGTCAACGCGGCGCGGATCAACGGCGGCGGCGCGTTCCGCGGCAACGCGATCAACCTGCGCACGTTCGGTCACGCCAACAACCCGGTCAACGGCGCGTACTTCCTGCAGAACGGGCTGCAGCTCTACCCGAGCAGCGGCAACGCGGTCGCGCTGACGCTGAACGGCTACGGCACGTCGCCGCAGGTGTTCAACCTGTTCGTCAACGGCGACGCCAACGTCTGGATGCCGTCCGCGTGGCCCGCGGGCGTCACCGTGCCGGTCAACAACGCCGTGGTGCCCCCCGGCGGCAGCCGGCCGCCGGGCGCGCCGCTGCCGACGTACGGCGGCGGCAGCATGATCCTGCAGTCGTCGGGGATGATGACGCTCGTCAACGGCGGCACCGGCGACTTCGTGTTCCCCGGCGCGATCGTGCTGAAGGCGATGGGCATCCTCAACTTCAACGGCGTGCTGGTGAACCAGGGCTGGACGACCTCGGGCCAGGCCTTCCAGGGCATCTTCCTCGAGTCGCCGAGCATCGTGAGCCCCGGCCTCATTCACCTGTACGGGAACAACCTCAACTGGCTCAACTTCAGCACGTTCCCGCAGGCCAACGTGCGCGCGTTCAGCCTCGTGTCCAATCCCGACACCAGCGCGAGCTTCACCGCGACCGACGCCACGACGCCGCACCTCAACACGTACTCGGTGATCCAGGGCGCGGCGGCCGCGGGGCAGTGCTGGACGTGCCTCATCAACCCGCAGCCGGTGAACATGTACGGGCCGTAGCGCGGCGCGGATGGTCCGGTCGACCCGGATGCCGGCCACCGCGAGGGGGCCGGCATTTTTCTGCGCGTGTCCGGCAGATTCGGCAATCGCACTCACCCTCACCCCGACCCTCTCCCGCGGAGCGGGAGAGGGAGCGGCCCGCGCGCGGCGCCGCCCTTGCTCCCTCTCCCCGCGACAGCGGGGAGAGCGTTGGGGTGAGGGGCGTCCTTCGCAGTCGGGGGCGCCGCGTTGACAATCGTCAACGCCGCGACAATTGCGAAGCGGAGAATGGCAGGCATGGCGTGCGGCTCCGCGCGCCCGTGGTGGTGTGGTCGAAGCGTGGCGCGCGGTTCCCCGTCGCATTCGCGAACGGAGGGCTTTCGATGGCCATTTCCACCACCCCCGACCGCGTTCCCGCTGCGGGAACGTCCCCCACCGTCCTGACGGCGCCTCCGCTCAAGCTGCCGCACGTGTCGTGGCGCGCGTGGCTGCCGATCGCGGTCGCGCTGTCGCTCGCGCTGCTGCCCGCGCCCGCCGGCCTGCCGCAGCACGCGTGGTACTTCTTCGCGATCTTCGCCGGCGTGATCGTCGGGCTGATGGTGGAGCCGCTGCCCGGCGGCGCGATCGGCCTCATCGGCGTCACCGTGGTGACGGTCCTTGCGCCGTGGGTGCTCTACGCGCCCGCCGAGCTCGCCAAGCCCGGCTTCAAGTCCGCCAACGCCGCGCTCAACTGGGCGCTGTCCGGCTTCTCCAACGGCACCGTGTGGCTGATCTTCGGTGCGTTCATGTTCGCGCTGGGCTACGAGAAGACGGGGCTCGGCAAGCGCATCGCGCTGGCGCTGGTCCGCAGGATGGGCCGGCGCACGCTGACGCTGGGCTACGCGATCGCGGTCGCCGACACGATCCTCGCACCGTTCACGCCGTCGAACACCGCGCGTTCCGGCGGCACGATCTACCCGGTGATCCGCAACCTGCCGGCGCTCTACGACAGCAAGCCCGACGATCCGTCTGCGCGGCGCATCGGGTCGTACCTGATGTGGGTCGCGCTCGCCACCACCTGCGTGACGAGCTCGCTGTTCCTGACGGCGCTCGCGCCGAACCTGCTCGCCGTCGAGCTCGTCAGCAAGACGGCGAACGTCAGCCTGACGTGGACGCAGTGGTTCGTCGCGTTCGCGCCGATCGGCATCGGGCTGCTGCTGCTGATCCCGCTCGTCACCTACTGGTTGTACCCGCCCGAGGTGAAGGAAGGCGAGGAAGTGCCGAAGTGGGCGGCCGCCGAGCTCTCGAAGATGGGCGGCCTCACGCGGCGCGAGATCACGCTCGCGGCGCTCGTCGTCGTCGCGCTGGCGCTGTGGATCTTCGGCGGCAGCTGGATCAACGCGACCACGGCCGCGCTCGTCGTCATCAGCCTGATGCTCGTCACCGGCGTGGTGACGTGGGACGACATCGTGAAGAACCACACGGCGTGGAACACGCTGGCGTGGTTCGCGACGCTGGTCGCGCTCGCCGACGGCCTCAACCGCGTCGGCTTCGTCAAGTGGTTCGCCGACGCGGTCGCGGCAAACATGGCCGGCTTCACGCCGTTCATGGCGATGGTCGCGCTGGTGCTGGTGTTCTTCGTCACGCACTACCTGTTCGCCAGCATCACCGCGCACGTGACGGCGCTGCTGCCGGTCATGCTCGCGGTCGCGGCGACGATCCCCGGCCTCGACCTGGCGCAGTTCGCGCTGCTGCTGTGCCTGACGCTCGGGATCATGGGGATCCTGACGCCGTACGCGACGGGCCCGAGCCCGGTGTACTACGGATCGGGGTACCTGCCGGCGAAGGACTTCTGGCGGCTGGGCGCGGTGTTCGGCGCGATCTTCATCGCGCTGTTCCTCGCGGTCACGCTGCCGTGGCTGGCGATCGCCGGATAGCGCTGCGCACTCGTCCGACGGCCGGCACGCCCGTCGTGCCGGCCGTTTTCCATCCATCGGACGGGCGTACCATCGCCGCATGACCCTCGCGCCCCTTCTTCCGAAGAGCGAAGCGCTGCGGCGCGCCGTCCTGTGGCTGGCCGAGCAGGGCCCGTGGACCGCGCACCTGATCGACGAGGCGTGCCAGCGCTTCGACGTCGACCCGGCCGACGAGGAGTTCCTGCTGCGCGAGCTGCGGGCACGGCAGGTGCGAGGCGAGCCCGGATAGCCGGCGGCGCGGCACGCGCGCGACCGTTCGGCAGCCCGCGGCGACGACGCGCGTTGTGCCGCAGGGGCGCGCAGCCTATAGTGGTCCGCGCGGCTGGTCCGGCCGCCCCGCGATGGAGGCACCGATGGCGACCGCTCGCAACGTGATAGCCGGGATCGTCCTCGTTCTGTCCGCTTCCGGCTTCGCGCAGTCCCCCGCGCCGGCGCCAGCAGCCGGCAGCGCCACGGCCAAGGACGCGCAGGCAGGCGAATCCTCGGCGAAGAAGACGTTCAACGAATCGCGTCCCAACAACACGCGGGGCGCGGGCAACGCCACCACCGGCGTGGCACCGGCCGACGCCGCGGCGAGGAAGACGTTCAACGAGTCGCGTCCCAACAACACGCGGGCCGCGGGCAACACCGCCACCGGCGTGCCACCGGCCGACGCCGCGGCGAAGAAGACGTTCAACGAGTCGCGTCCCAACAACACACGTGCCACCGGCGGCGCCAAGGCGGCGGATAGTGCCGCGGACGCGGCCGAGCGGAAGAGCTTCTTCGAGTCGCGCAGCAACACCGTCAAGCGGGCACCCGACGGCGCCAAGGCAGGCACGGGTCAGGCGGCCGCGGCCGTTCCCGGCGGTTCGGTCCTGCCGAACGCTGCCCCGCCCGCGGGAACTGCGGCATCGCCCGCGCCGAAGTGACGCGGCGAGCGTTCGGACTCTTCCGGGCGCTGTTGTGGGCGGTCAGGACTCCAGCCTGACCGGCTGGCCGGTGTCCGCCGAGGTGCGCACGGCGAGCGTCGCTTCCAGCGAGCGCATGCCGTCCACACCCGAGCACAGCGGCACCTCGCGCCCGTCGATGACGGCCGCGAACTGGCGCATCTGCTCCGCGTAGGGGTCGCCCGCGTGCAGCGCGGTGCGCTCGCCGGTCAGCTCGTCCTCCCAGCCCTTCTTCCCGCGGTAGTGCCAGTACTCGAGCCGCGGCAGCGTCAGCGAGCCCTCGGTGCCCGACAGGAAGTGCGACGCGACGTCCTGCGGCGGGAAGCGCCCGGCCTCGCTGGCCGCCAGGTCCCAGTTCCACGGCGCAACCGCGGTGTCCGACACCGTGATCGTGCCCAGCGCGCCGTTGCGGAAGCGCAGCAGCACGGCCACGGTGTCCTCGACCTCGTAGCCGCGGATGGCGTTCGACGCGAGCGCCTGCACCTCTCCGACGTCGCCGAACAGGAAGCGCAGCTGGTCGACGTCGTGGATCAGGTTGATGAGGATCGGCCCGCCGCCCTTCTCGCGCCGCCACGTCGTGTCGAAGTAGCCGGGCGGCTTGAACCACGTACACATCGCCGTCAGGCACACCGGCCGGCCGAGCCGGCCGGCGTCGATCATCGCCTTCGCGCGCCGCATGATCGGGTTGTGCCGGCGCTGGTGGCCGACCATCAGCGGCAGGCCCGCTGCCGCGGCCGCGTCGCACATCCGGCGCGCGTCGGCGACGGTGTCCGCGATCGGCTTCTCGACGAACACCGCCGCGCCGCGGTCGAGGCAGCGCAGCGTGAGCTCCGCGTGCGTCGCGTTGGGCGTCGCCACGACGGCTCCGCGCGGCCGCGTCCCCGCGAGCAGCGCGTCGGTCTCCGCGAACCAGCGCACGCCGACCGACTCCGCGAGCCGGCGCCCGTCGTCCGAAGGGTCCGCGATGCCGACGAGTTCCAGCTCCGGCTGCCGCAGCACGCGGTCGATGTGGGTGCGGCCGACGAGGCCGGCTCCGATGACGGCGATGGGAATGCGTGGCATGGCGGTGGCAGGTGCGCGGAAGCGATGGACGTGCGAAACACGATAGCAGACGCCGACCCCTCACCCCAACCCTCTCCCCGCGTGCGGGGAGAGGGAGCAGCCAGCGTGCGCGCGAACGGCGACGCGCCCCGTTGCACGTCCTGCACGCGCACCGCGGTCGACGCCTCAGGTCGCACGGCCCGCACGCGCACCGTGTTCGAGTTCCCGGGTCGCAAGGACGCCGTGCGCGCAACCAACGCTACAGGTTCGGCGCGCCTCCGACGCGCTCCCTCTCCCCGCGTGCCGGGAGAGGGTTGGGGTGAGGGGCGCCCCGTTCGGGAAAATCCGAGCCAGGCTCGATTTCCCGCAACCGACGCCACTGGTTCGGCACGCCTCCGACGCGCTCCCTCTCCCCGCGTGCGGGGAGAGGGCCGGGGTGAGGGGCGCGTCGATGCATCTCACGCCGCCCGTGCCTGCGCGACCTTGCCTTCCTCGACCACCGCCCGCCACGCGAACGTCGCGCCGCCCAGCGCGCCGGTGAAGATCGAGTCGGGGTCGATGTTGAGCTTCAACTCGCCGTAGTTCTCGAAGACGAGCTCCTTCAGCGCCTTCACCGCCGCCTCGTTCTTGGCCACACCGCCGGTGAACGTGAACTCGTCGCGGATGCCGCCGGACCGGGCGAGGATCGACATCGCGCGCAGGATGATCGCGCGGTGCAGCCCGGCCATGATGTCCTCGCGCTTGTCGCCGAGCGACAGCCGGTCGCGCAGCTCCGCGCCGGCGAACACCGTGCACGTCGAGTTGATGCGGATGGTCTTCGTCGACTTCATCGCCATCGGCCCCAGCTCGTGCAGCCCCATGTTCATCTCGTCGGCGATGTACCCGAGGTAGCGTCCGCAGCCCGCCGCGCAGCGGTCGTTCATCTGGAAGCTCTCGACGATGCCGTGCGGGTCGACCTGGATCGCCTTCGTGTCCTGGCCGCCGATGTCGAGCACCGTCGCGGTCTTCGGGTACATGACGTGCGCGCCCAGCCCGTGGCAGAGGATCTCGGAGCGCACGTGCTCCTTGGAGAAGGGCAGCCGCGCGCGGCCGTAGCCGGTGCCGACGACGTAGGTCTCCTCCATCTCGGTGTCGAGGATGCCCTTGATCGGCGCCTCGACCTGCAGCCGGCGGGCCGCCGTGTCCGGGAGGGCGATGAACGTGCGCTCCAGCGCCGCGAGCAGGTGCCGCTTGATCGAGTCGCCGTAGACGCGGTTCTCGACCTCGATGATCGAGCGGTCGAAGACGTTGAGCAGGAAGTCGTAGCGGATGCCGGCTTCCTTGGCCACCGTCTCGCCGACGGCGAGGTACTGGCTGCCGGCGATGTCGCGGAAGAAGTCGGACTTGCGCTTGGCGCCGGGCGCGAACAGCGACGGGGCCTCGACGGCCAGCCGCCGGAACACCTCGGTCAGCGCCTCGCCCACGCCCGCCGTCGCGTCGCCGAACTTGGCGGTGCCGAGGTTGCGCTGGCACGTGGCTTCGAGGTCCGCGAGCTGCTCCAGGTACTGCTCGGCGCGGAAGTCGCGCTCGAGCTGGCCCAGGAAGGCGTCCAGCTCGCCGTTCAACGCCCTGGAGCTGCCGAGCGCCTGCCGGAACAGGTGGAAGCGGCCGTTGACGAGCGCCTCCTGCTTGGCGATCGCGGCGGCGGTGTCGTAGTTGGAGCGCGAGTTCGTGATCCCGCGGCCCAGGATGTTCTGGTTCTCGTCGATGACGACGGCCTTCGTCGTCGTCGAGCCGAGATCGATGCCGATGAAGCAGCGCATGGCCTGTCCCCTTGGTGTCCGCTTTAGTGCGCGCCGGATGCCGCGCGCTTCTGCTTGACCATCTGGAAGTAGCTCTCCAGCCGGTTCTTCACGTTCGCCGCCGAGAAGTAGCGCGGGTCGACGAGGTCGGTCTCGATGAACGCCGCCGGCTTGCCCGTGCGCTTCTCCACCTCGCGCAGCACCAGCAGCTGCCCGGCCGAGAAGCTGTTGCAGCTCTTGATCGAGTTGATCAGCAGGCCGTCGGCCTGGTACTCGTCGATGTAGCGGCAGATCATGTCGATCCGCGACGGCAGGTTCAGGTTCGTGTAGCAGCCGAGGCAGTACTCGGCCAGCGACTCCAGCGGGTGGTCCGGGTCGTGGCGGAAGCCGAAGTCGTAGACGCCGCCGACCTTCGCGTACGTCGAGGCGACGACGACGGCGCCCTCGTCGTAGAACATCTTCCAGAAGTCGCGGAAGCTGGTCCAGTTGGGCGGCCCCTCGACGACCAGCCGGTACTTCTCCTCCGTCATCTCGCCGTCCGGCGTGATCGGGCCCTTGCCGGCCCGCACGCGCTCCTCGATCTCGCTGCGCAGCACGTGGTAGTACTGCGTGGCCTCGGGCATGCCGCGGAACGCCGTGAAGATCGGGCCGATGTAGTAGACGGCGCCGAAGTAGCCGTCGATGGGCGACGGCCGGTTCTTCGCCGACTGCAGCACCGACACGAGGTCCTCCTCGGCCTTCGCCGACTCCCGCATGTACTGGCGCAGGCGGTCGATGTCGAACTTGACGCCGGACACGCGCTCGAGCGCCGGGATCACCGTCTCCTTCAACTGCTTCACCACGTAGTCGCGCATGTTCGGCGCGATCTTCCCCTCGCCCTGGTAGGGCACGTGCAGCATGACCGTCTCGCAGCCGTACTTGTGGCGGATCAGCTCGAACCACTTCATGAACGTGAAGCAGCCGGTGTAGGACAGCAGCAGGATGTCGGGTGTGGGCAGCTTCTGCCCGGTCGGCCCGACCTCGCCGCCGAGCATCATGCCCAGGTCCGCCTTCACGTACGTGCAGACGTCTTCGGACTGCCCGTCGCGCTCGGCGTCCATGATGAACTTGCCGGACTTCTTGCGCATGCCGTTCTGCAGCGCGTTGGTCTCCGGCAGGCTGCGCGCGAAGTCGAAGCACATCAGCAGCTCGTTGAGGTTGCCGGGCACGAACGTCGCCGACACCTTGCGGCCGGTCTCGCGCGCGGTCGCGAGCTCGTTGTAGTTGCTGTTGATCAGCTCCTTCTGCAGCCACATCGCGTCCTCCTTCTGGACGTTCTGCGGCTTCTTGGCGCTGGCGGGCATCGGGGCGGTGGTCGTCATGTGCGTGGTCTCCTCGTGATGGCCCGCTTCAGGCGGCCGACCAAAGCTTTATTGAATCGGCGAACGTCCCCGCCTGCTCGCGGATCGGCGCCATCTGCCCGGTGTTCTCGGCGTACTTGAACGCCGTGTACGGGACCGTGTGCTTTGCCAGCACGTCCTGCAGCATCGGGCGCTCGAGCAGCGCCGGATCGCAGAAGGACGGGGCCGCGAACACCACGCCCTCGGCGCCGCGGGTCTTCACCTGCCGCAGCAGGTACTGGCCCTTGTCCTCGCGCTTCGCGTCGTACTTCGCGGCGGTCGACGCCGACCGGTGCAGGAACGCCGTCGACAGCTCCTCCAGCGGGCGCCCGACCGCCGGCACGTCGTCGAGCAGCCAGCGCGTCACCAGCATGAAGTCGTCGTCGACGATGTAGCAGCCCGACATCTCGATCGACTTGATCAGCGCCAGCGGCGGCTGCTCGCAGAAGCCGCCGGTCAGCACGACGCGCGCGTTGTCGCGCTTCGGGCGCGGCAGCGCGTCCGCCGCCGCGATGTACTCGCGGACGAGCTGCGTGTGCTCCTCGGGCGGCAGCACCATGCCGGCGCGCAGCACCAGGTAGACTTCGGACGTCGGCGCCTGCCACGGCTTGACCGCGCGGTACGCGTAGAGGTCGCGGATGGCCGCGCGGTTGTCGTTGTAGACGCGGATCGACGCGTCGATCTCGGCGTCGGTGATCGGGCTGCCGCGCAGCTTGCCCAACTCGTCGCGCAGCACCTCGAGCTCGCTCACGTAGAACTTGCCGCCCACCGCGTCCTCGTAGTTCTGCGGGACGTCGAAGTAGCGGACGAACTTGCTGGGGAACAGGATCTGCCACATGCCGGACAGGTTGCGGATCACGTCGCAGATCGACGGGAACATCATGCCGTCGAGGCAGTCGAGGCGGCCGGTCAGGCCCAGCTCGATCGTCGAACGGGGGATGCGGCAGATGTAGCTCTGGTAGTAGGCGTCGCCCTGGATCACCTCGAGCTGGTCGCCGCCGCCCAGGATGCCCACGGGCAGCATTCCGGCCGCGTGGATGAGCTCGCGCGGCACGTAGACCGGCATGTAGCCGATGGCCATGCGGCCGGGCTTGGCGGCCTTCCACTGCTTGACGGCGTTGAAGTCGAGGTCGTCGAACAGCGCCTGGCAGCGCTCGACGATCGCGATGACGGGGGGGACGTTGGCCATCAGCGGTGCTCCCAGTTCGGCGGCCGCTTCGCGAGGAACGCGGCCAGCCCTTCGTTGGCATCACGGGTTTTCATCAGCGTGTCGAGGTACAGGCGCTCGACCTCGGCGAGGCGCCGCCGCACGGTCGGCACGTATTCGCCGCGCGCCGCGGCGAGCGCGCAGGCCAGCGCGGCCGCGCTCTTGCCGGCCAGGTGCGCGTCGAAGTACGCGAGCGCCGCGGCCGCCGGGTCGTCGGCGATCGCGTCGACGAGGCCGACGCGCAGCGCCTCGTCCGCGTTCACCGAGCGGCCCGAGAGCAGCAGGTCCTCCGCCGTGGACTGCGACACGCGGTGCGGCAGCAGGCACGAGGCCGCCGGCGCGAACACGCCGAGCTTCATCTCCGGCTGGCCCAGCTGCGCGCCGGGGGCGGCGAAGATCATGCCGCCGGCCAGCGCGACTTCGAGGCCGCCGCCCAGGCACTGGCCGCGCACGGCGACGAGGATCGGCGCCGGGAATTCGAGCATCGCGAGGACCAGCGCGTGCAGCGACGCGAGCATCGCCGCGCAGCGGTCGGGCAGGTGCTCCTCGACACTCGCGCCGAACGAGAAGTGCGGCCCTTCGGCGTCGAGCAGCACGCCGCGCAGGCCGGTCGCGCCGCGGTGCGCCGCCAGCGCCGCCGCCAGCGCGGCGATCATCGCCGCGTCGACGAGGTTCGCCTTCGGGCGCGCGAGCGTCAGGTGCAGCAGGGCGCCGTCGCGCTCGAGGCGCACGGCCAGCGGGGCGGCGTCCGTCACCGGTCAGCCCTTCTTCGCGCCCGGCTGGATCGAGTCGTGCAGCGGCCCGACCCAGCTCTCGCCGGCGGCGAGCTTCTGCCGCAGCAGCACGAAGTCGACCTCGCGGTCGTCCTTCGGGCCCTCGTTGAACGCGGTGAAGCCCGAGCGCGCCTCGGTCATCATGTTGAGCGCCAGCCACGCGCGCGAGTTCTCCTTGTTGCGGTTCCACGCGTCGAGCTTCGGCTTGCGCAGCTCCTCCAGCGTCTTGGTCGTGCAGTCGGGGAACGTCAGCAGCATCTTCGCGCAGAGCTCCTCCACCTTCGCGTCGAGCAGCGACAGGTCGACCGTGCCCTTCGCGAGCAGCGCCTTGCCTTCCTTCAGCGCGTCGCCCGTCTTCGGCTCGCCGAACACGAAGCGGCCGTACTCGTCGGTCATCCGCGCGGTCTCGACCAGCGGGTTGGCGACGAACTTGCCGTCGACCTTGAGCGCCGGCACGAGGTCGGTCAGCACGCCCATCCAGTAAGCCTTGTGCGCGGAGAAGGGCTCGCACAGCACGCAGGCGGCCATCGAGCGTTCCGCCCCGGCGATCACCGGCAGGAAGTCGGTCGCGCCGCCGATCGGCGCCGAGCCGTGCTTGGGGCCGGCCTGGCCGAAGCGGGCCATGTCCTGCGCGACGGAGAAGTCGCACGCCATGCCGATCTCCTGCCCGCCGCCGATGCGCATGCCGTTCACGCGGCAGATCACCGGCTTGTCGCAGGCGAGGATGGCCGACACCATGTCGTTGAAGAGGCGCATGTACTGCCGGTACTCCTGCGGGTGGCCCGCGTAGTACTCGGCGTATTCCTTGGTGTTGCCGCCGGTGCAGAACGCGCGGTCGCCGGCGCCGGTAAATACCACGCAGTTGACGTCGCGCGCGTTCGACGCGGCGCGGAAGGCGAGGATCACGCCCTTGACCATGTCGGTCGTGTACGAGTTGAACTGCCCCGGGTTGTCGAGCGTGATCCACGCGTTGAAGAGGCCGGCGGCCACCGAGCCGTCGGGCCGGCGCGCGGGTTTCAGCTCGTAGCGCACGCCCGGCTTGGCGTAGTCGTCGACGAGGTCGTGGTTCTTGAAGTCGCGCGTGGCGGGGAGGGCGGCGGGGGCGTTCATCGGGAGGCTCCGGGGTCAGGCGGGAACGAGCACCGCGCGGCGCTTGATCTCGCGGTGGTGGACGGCGGCGAACACGCGGTTGATGTCGGCGAGCGGATGCGTCTCGACGAAGGGCTTCAGCTTGACCTTGCCGGCGAGGACCAGGTCGAGCGCCGCCGGGTACTGGTCCGGCGGGCAGCCCCAGTTGCCGAGCGCGCGCGCGTCGAAGGCCATCAGGTTGGACAGGCGCACCTCGACCTTGTCCATCGTGAAGCCGACGACCGACAGCGTCGCGCCATGCACGAGCAGGCTGTAGGCCGTGAGTTGCCCCGGCGCGGTGCCCGAGCATTCGAAGATGAACCACTCGGTCGCACGCAAGCCGTTGTCGCGCGCGAAGGCCTGGATCGCCGACTTGATCGCCTTGGCGTCGAGGTTGCGGCTGTTGAGCACGAGGCTCGCACCGTGCGGCGCTATCGCTGCAAGCTTGGCGTCGTCGACGTCGATCGCCACCACGGTTGCGCCAAAGGCACGCGCGACCTGCACGCAGTAGCCGCCCACGCCGCCGGCGCCGATGACGATCGCCAGCGACCCCGGCGTGACGCCGGCGCGGCTGACGGCCTGGTAGGGCGTGGTCAGCGCATCGGCAACGATCGAGACTTCGGCGAGCGTCAGTCCGGCCTTGGCGAGCCTTGCCTCGTCGACTTCGCACAGGCCGCGGCCGGGCACGACGATGTGGCTCGCGAAGCCGCCCTGGATGTCGTTGCCGGGCATCTTCTGCTTCGGACAGATGGTCGACAGGCCGCGCCGGCAGACGTCGCACTCGCCGCACGGCAGCACGGCCGGCACGATGACCGCCTTGCCGATCCAGCCTTCGGCGCCCGCGCCGGCCGCGACGACGCGGCCGCTGACCTCGTGGCCGAGCGCGAGTGGCAACGGCTGCTTGGTGCGCACGCCGTCGTAGTAGTAGCCGAGATCGGTGTGGCAGAGCCCGCAGCCGGCGATCTCGACCGTCACCTCGCCCGCTGCCGCCGGCGCGGCATCGAACGCCTCGCGCACCAGCGGCGCCTTGACGGCGGTCATCAGCCAGCGGTGGGCGGCGATCGCCATTGCGGTTTCCTCCTCGGCTTCTTGGGCCTACGTGCCGCACCTCTTCGTCTTGACGGCACGTCATTTATGTAATTAGGTACTGCAATGCGTATTTGAGTGTCAAACCCGTTCGGCGTGCCGCGATGTCGCAGGCAGGCCAAGACGCGAGAGACCGGTACGGGACGCCATGAACGATCTTGCGATGCGTTCGCATTCCATTGCCGTCGTCGGATCCGGCGGCGCCGGCGTCATGACCGCCGGGCAGATGCTGCTCGATGCGGCGGCGCGCGCCGGGCTCTACGGCGTGATGAGCCGCTCGTCGGGACCGCAGATCC
>JBGAMF010000050.1:0-27915 GCA_044223185.1 Casimicrobiaceae bacterium
GGCGACGACGCAGCAGACAGGCCGGGAGGCCGGCCCGGCGTGCGCCGGGGCCGGCCGCGACGCCAGGCGCGTCAGCGCATCTCGACGGCGACGTCCATCGCCCGGTCCTCGCTCGACGTGCGCAGGAACGTGCCGCGCAGTGCGCCGGCCGCGTTGTCGTGCGGGCCGGTGCGCCGGCCGGCCAGTTCCGCGCTGCACTGCAGGTGCGCGACCAGCGCGGGGCCGGGCACGTCGAACTTGAGCGTGCATCCCGCGCCCGGCGGCACGGTCGAGCACGTCCACTGGGCAACCACGGTGAAGAAGTTCGTGCTGCGGATGACGAGCCGCAGGTCGTGCACGTCCTGATTGCCGACGTTGACGACCAGGCATTCCACGCGGTCGCCCGTTCCCCCGATCGCGGGCAGCGGCCCGGAGTGGATTCCCGGGTCGGCGAAAACGGCGCCGCCCCACGCCGCGCACAGCAGAACCGCCGTGTCGCGCAGCGGCGACCGGCCAGACAGCTTCGGCTTCATCACGCCCTCCTGGTCCGGCACGCCAAACCGGGCTGGCGCGCACGCCCGGCAGGACGCGCGCTGGCGATCCTGCCGGTGACGAGTTTACCCCTGAAACAAGCAGGGATATTGCCGGCCATCAGGGCCGACTGCGGTCGCCGCCTCAGCCCGCGGCCGCCACCGCCCGCGCCGCCATCACCGAGACGAGGTGCGCGCGGTACTCCGGCGAGCCGTGCAGGTCGCGGTTCAGCCCGTCGGCACTCACCTTGACCGCCTTGGCGGCATCGGCGCCGAAGCTCTTCGCGAGCGCGTCCTCCAGCGGCTTGCAGCGGAACACGCTCGACGCCGCGCCGGTCACCGCGACGCGCACGCCGGAGCCCGTCTGCGCGACGAACACGCCGACCAGCGCGAAGCGCGACGCCGGCTGCGCGAACTTCGCGTAGGCGGCCTTCTTCGGCACGGGAAAGCTGACCGACGTGATGATCTCGCCGTCGGCCAGCGCCGTCTCGTACATGCCCTTGAAGAACTCGTCGGCGGCGATCTTGCGCTTGTTGGTGTGCACGGTGGCGTTGAGGCCCAGCACCGCCGCCGGCCAGTCGGCCGCCGGGTCGTTGTTGGCGAGCGCGCCGCCCACGGTCCCCATGTTGCGGATCTGGCGGTCGCCGATGCCCTCGGCCAGCGCCGCCAGCGCCGGGATCGCGGCCCCGACCTCCTTCGACGCCGCGACCTCGGCGTGGCGCGTCATCGCGCCGATCACGACGTGGTCGCCTTCCCTGCGGATGCCCTTGAGCTCGGCGATGCCCGACAGGTCGACCAGCGTGCCCGGCTGCGACAGGCGCAGCTTCATCGCGGCGACGAGGCTCTGGCCGCCGGCCAGCGGCCTGCCGCCGGTCTGCCCGAGCAGCGCGGCGGCGTTGGCGACGGAATCGGCTCTCTTCAGTTCGAAGCTGTACATGGTGCTCTCCCGTCAGCCGCGCGCCGCGCGGATGGCCTGCCAGACGCGGTGCGGCGACGCCGGCATGTCGAGGTGCTTGACGCCGACGGCCGCGAGCGCGTCGTGCACGGCGTTCATCAGCGCCGCCGGCGCGCCGATCGCGCCCGCCTCGCCGCAGCCCTTGGCCCCCAGCGGGTTGTGCGTGCACGGCGTCACGCGGGTGTCGACCTTGAACGACGGCAGGTCGTCGGCGCGCGGCATCGCGTAGTCCATGTAGCTGCCCGACAGCAGCTGGCCGCTCTCGGCGTCGTACACGCAGTGCTCGAGCAGCGCCTGCCCGATGCCCTGCGCGAGCCCGCCGTGCACCTGCCCCTCGACGATCATCGGGTTGATGATGTTGCCGAAGTCGTCGCACGCGGTGAAGCGCGCCACCTCGACCACGCCGGTCTCCGGGTCGACCTCGACCTCGCAGATGTGCGTGCCGGCCGGATACGTGAAGTTGGTCGGGTCGTAGAACGCGGTCTCGTCGAGGCCGGGCTCCAGCTTGTCGAGCGGGTAGTTGTGCGGCACGTACGCGGCCAGCGCCACTTCGCCGAACGCCTTGCTGCGGTCGGTGCCGGCCACGGTGAACTTGCCGTCCTTGAACTCGATGTCCGCCTCGGCGGCCTCGAGCAGGTGCGCGGCGATCTTCTTCCCCTTGGCGATCACCTTGTCCAGCGCCTTGACGATCGCGGTGCCGCCGACGGCCAGCGACCGCGAGCCGTACGTGCCCATGCCGAACGGCACGCGGCCGGTGTCGCCGTGGACGACCTCGACGTTGTCGATGTCGATGCCGAGCTTGGCGGCGACCACCTGCGCGAACGTCGTCTCGTGGCCCTGCCCGTGGCTGTGCGAGCCGGTGAACACCGTCACGCCGCCGGTCGGGTTCACGCGCACTTCGCCCGCCTCGAAGAGGCCCGCCCGCGCGCCCAGCGCGCCGGCGACGTTCGACGGCGCCAGGCCGCACGCCTCGATGTACGACGCGTAGCCGATGCCGCGCAGCCTGCCGCGCTTGCCGGACTCCGCCTTGCGCGCCGCGTAGCCGGCGACGTCCGCCGCGGCCATCGCGCCGTCGAGCGTCGCGTCGTAGTTGCCGGTGTCGTAGGTGAGCGCCACGGGCGTCGCGTACGGGAACGAGCGGATGAAGTTGCGGCGGCGGATCTCGTCCTGCGCCAGCCCGAGGTCGACACCCGCCTGGTGCACGACCCGCTCGACGACGTAGGTCGCCTCCGGGCGGCCGGCGCCGCGGTAGGCGTCGACCGGCACGGTGTTGGTGAACGACGCGGTCACCTCGCACCAGATGACGGGCGTCGCGTACTGGCCGGCGAGCAGCGTCGCGTACAGGATCGTCGGAATGCACGAAGCGAACGTCGACAGGTACGCGCCCATGTTCGCCGTCGTGACGACGCGCATCGCGAGGAACCGGCCGTCCTTGTCGCAGGCCAGCTCCGCGTGCGTGACGTGGTCGCGGCCGTGGGCGTCGGAGACGAACGCCTCGCCGCGCTCGGCCGCCCACTTGATCGGCCGGTTCACGCGCTTGCTCGCCCACACCATCGCCGTCTCTTCGGCGTACAGGTAGATCTTCGAGCCGAAGCCGCCGCCGACGTCGGGTGCGATCACGCGCACCTTCGTCTCGGGCAGCCCCAGCACGAACGCCGTCATCAGCAGCCGCTCGACGTGCGGGTTCTGGTTAGCGACGTACAGCGTGTAGGAATCGTCGGCGCGGCTGTAGGAGGCCACCGCCGCGCGCGGCTCGATCGCGTTGGGCACCAGCCGGTTGTTGACGATGTCGACCTTGGCGACGTGCGCGGCGCGGGCGAAAGCGGCGTCGACGGCGGCCTTGTCGCCCAGCGCCCACGTGTAGCACTTGTTGCCGGGCGCCTCGTCGTGGATCTGCGGCGCGCCGGGCTTCAGCGCGGCCACGCAGTTGACGACCGCCGGCAGCACCTCGTAGTCGACGTCGATCAGCTCGGCGGCGTCCTTGGCCTCGTGCGGGGTCTCGGCGATCACCAGCGCGACGGGATCGCCGACGTGGCGCACCTTGCCCTGCGCGAGGACCGGGTGCGGCGGCTCGTTCATCGGCTTGCCGTCGGTGCCGGTGATGAGCCAGCCGCACGGGAGGCCGTTGATGCCGGTCAGGTCCGCGCCGGTGAACACCGCTACCACCCCCGGCGCGGCCTTCGCCTTCGCCGTGTCCACCTTGCGCAGCTTCGCGTGCGCGTGCGGCGAGCGCAGGAAGTACGCGTGCGTGTGGTGCGGCGGGTTGACGTCGTCGGTGTACTGCCCCGCGCCCGTCAGGAAGCGCAGGTCTTCCTTGCGGCGTACCGCCTGGCCGATCAGGCCGGTGTCGTTGGCGCCCATGGCCGTCCCCCTACTTCGCCATCGCGGTGGCGGCCTGCGCCACCGCCCGGACGATGTTGTGATAGCCGGTGCACCGGCACAGGTTGCCTTCCAGCCCCTCGCGGATGGTCTTCTCGTCGGGCTGCGGGTGGCGCGCGACGAGATCGAGCGCGCTCATCACCATCCCAGGCGTGCAGAAGCCGCACTGCAGCCCGTGGCAGTCCTTGAACGCCGCCTGCATCGGGTGCAGCGTGCCGTCGGCCGCCGCGAGCCCTTCGATCGTGAGCACCTTCGCGCCGTTCGCCTGCGCGGCCAGCACGTTGCACGCCTTGACCGCGCGGCCGTCGAGGTGGACGGTGCAGGCGCCGCACTGGCCGGTGTCGCAGCCGACGTGCGTGCCGGTGAGGGCGAGCTCGTTGCGCAGGAAGTCGACGAGCAGCGTGCGTTCGTCGACGGTGGCGCTCACCGGCTTGCCGTTGACGGTCAGCGAGAGTTGCACGGACACGGGGGTTCTCCTTTGGCGTGAGCGCCGCCGCCGGCGGCGCTCTTCGGGTGACGACGGCGTGCTGCGAACGCGAGAGGATACTGCGCGACTCGCACGGCGGCAATGCGGCGGGAGGCGCCGCGGCCGTTGCGCGCCGCAGCAACGGGAGCGCCGCGGTGCGTCAGAAGGCGACGACCACGCTCACGCCGCCGACCCGGTTGCGCCCGGGCGCCGGCTCGAAGTAGCGGCCGTTGGTGTCGCCGACGATCACCGATCCCGCGTAGTTCGCGCCGGTCACGTTGTTCGCGCGGAGGTAGCCGGTCCACGTCGCGCGGCCCGCCGTCCGTGCGAACCCCGCGCGCAGGTTGCCGATCGTGTACGCGGGCGCGAACTGCGAGTTGCGGTCGTTCACGTAGACGCGCCCGACGTACTGCACCTCGGCGCCCGCGCTGAAGCCGTGGCCCCAGGCGGGCGTCCACACGAGCTCGCCGTACGCCTGCTGCGCCGGCACGCCCGGCAGCCGCGCGCCGGCGGGCACCGCGACCGGAGGCAGTCCGGACACGAAGGCGTCGACGAACTGCGCCTGCAGCCACGTGTAGTTGACGTGCAAGGCGAGACCCCGGGCGAGGTCGCCGTCCCAGACGAGCTCGGCGCCGCGCCGGCGCGTCTTCCCCGCGTTGCGATACGTCGTGCGCCCGCCGGTCGCCGTGTCGACGACGATCTCCTGCGCGGTGTCCGCGTGGAACAGCGCGGCGTTGACTCGCTGGCCCGGCCCCGGCCGCCACTTGAGGCCCAGTTCGTACGACGTCGACGTCGCGGCGTCGAGTGCGAAGTTGAGGCCGGCCCCGCCCGGCCGGTAGGCCATCTCCGCGAACGTCGGCGTCTCGAACCCCCGTCCGTAGCTCGCGTACACGTTGAGCGCGTCGGCCGCGTGCCAGACCACACCCGCGATCGGGCTCGTGTTGCGGAACGTCCGCACGCCGCTGTCGTCCGGGTTCGCGCCGGTGACGAAGCGGTCGGCGGCCGCGTAGCGGACGCGGCTCGTCCGGATCCCGAGCGTCACGGACAGCGCGGGCAGCGCCGCCCACGCGGCTTCGGCGTACGCGTCGGCGCTCTCCACGGTGTCGTCCTCGTCGCGCCGCAATGCGCCCTGCGCCCCGCGGTCGTTGACGAAGCCCTGCCGCCGCTCGCGCATCGCGTCGGCGTCCACACCCGCCGACAGCGTCAGCGGCCGGCCGCCGAGCGCGGTGCCGTGGACGAGCCGCAGTCCGACGCCGCCGTAGTCGCGGTCGAGGTTCACCACGCCGCCCGACGACGTGATCGCGGTGCCCGGCAGCGCGAGATACTGGCCGACCTGCCGCTGCCCGCCGTACGCGGTGAAGCGCAGGTTCGTCGCACCCGACAGCGCGTGCTCGACCGCCACGCCGCCCTGCAACTGGTTGACGGTCTTGCGCGTGTCGAACAGCTCCGCGGCGGGGTCGGCCTGCCGCGGGTCGGCGTCCCACTGCGCCTGCGTGAGCCCGAGCGGATCCTGCGCGTCGGGCTGGTGCTGCGAGCTGCCGACGACCGTCACCCGCGTGGCCGGCGTCGCGGCGAACACGAGCTTCGCGTTGACGACGTCGCGTGTGGCCGCCGAGTGCGCGCGGTAGCCGTCGGTGGAAAGGTGCGTGCCGGCGATCACGTAGCCGACGCCGCCGGCGGTGCCCGTGGCCTTGAGCCCGGCGTTCCACGTCTCGTAGCTGCCGGCGCTGCCGCCGAACGTGACGGCCGGCGCCGGCGTCGGGTCCTCGGTGAACACGGCGATCACGCCGCCCGACGCGTTGCCGTACAGCGTGGAGAACGGGCCGCGCAGCACCTCGATGCTGCGCGCCGACAGCAGGCTGAAGCTGCCGGTCTGCCCCTGTCCGTCCGGCATCGTCGCCGGGATGAAGTCCTGGTACAGGCGCACGCCGCGCACGCCGAAGGTCGCGCGCGCGCCGAAGCCGCGCGAGCTGATCTGCACGTCCTGCGCGTAGTTGTTGCGGTTGGCGGCGAAGATGCCCGGCACGCGGACGAGCGGCTCGGACAGGTTGCTCGCCGGCTGGCCGTCGCGGATCACGCCCCCGTCGATGCTGTCGACGGACGCCGGCACGTCGAAGCTGCGCTCGGCGCGGCGCGTCGCCGTGACCACGACCGGGTCCAGCGCCGCCGGCGCCGGGTCCGCCTCGGCGCGCGCGCCCGCCGCCACGGCGAGCGCGGCCAGCAGCGACCAGCGCGGCGATCGGATCAGTGCGGGCATCGGGGCGGCATCGGGGCGGCGGGCGGCTCGCGGCGCGGGTCGCCCGGGCGCCGCAGCGTGGCCGACGGCACGGCATTTGACAAGGGCGCTCGACCGCACCGTGGTCCGCGGCTAAGCTTGGGAGTCGCGCCTGGCGCGACCCGATGCCATGACTACGCGACGACCACGCAATCCTCGCAGCTTCCACGCACGCGCCGCGCGCGCGCCCCGCTGATGCCCCGCCCGCAGCGCATCCTGCTGGTCGGCGGCGGCCACAGCCACGTCGAGGTGCTGCGGCGCTTCGCGCTGCAGCCCGACCCGCGCGTCGCGCTGACGCTGGTGTCCCCGGCGCCGGACACGGCCTACTCGGGCATGTTGCCGGGGCTGGTCGCGGGGCTGTACACCGCCGCCGAAGCGCACATCGCGCTGCCGCCGCTCGCGCGCTGGGCGGGTGCGCGCTTTCGCATGGGCCGCGCGGAGGCGCTCGACCTGTACACGAAGACGGCGGTCCTGTCCGGCGGCACGCGCGAGGCGTTCGACTTCGTGTCGCTCGACGTCGGCTCGGTGCCCGACGACCGCGTGGCCGGCGCCCGCGCGCACGCGATCGGCGTGAAGCCGGTGGCGAATTTCCTCGCGGCGTGGGAGCGGATGCAGGCGGACGCGGCCGCGGGCACCGTGCGCACGATCGCCGTCGTGGGCGGCGGCGCGGCCGGCATCGAAGTCCTGCTCGCGATGCACGCGCGCGTCACGACGGCACTCGGCACCGCTGCGCCACGGTTCGCGCTGATCACCGACCGGCCGCACCTGCTGCCCGAGCACCCGCCTGCGGTGCGGGCGCGCATCGGGCGCATCCTGGTCGAGCGCGGCGTCGTCCTGCACCTCGACAGCCCGGCCGTCGCCGTCGAGCCCGGCGCCGTCGTCGTCGCGCACGGACGCAGGATCGCCGCCGACCGCATCGTCTGGGCGGTCGCGGCCGCGGCCGCGCCGTGGCTCGCCGCATCGGGCCTCGCGTGCGACGAGCGCGGCTTCGTGCAGGTCGACGACACGTTGCGCTCGCCGTCGCACCCGTTCGCGTTCGCCGCCGGCGACTGCGCGACGCAGGTCCGCCACCCGCGCCCGCGGTCGGGCGTGTTCGCCGTGCGCCAGGGCCCCCCGCTCGCGGCCAACCTGCGCCGCGCCGCGCTCGGCCAGCCGTTGGCGGCCTACGTCCCGCAGCGGCGGGCGCTCGCGCTGATCACGACCGGCGGGCGCCACGCGATCGCGTCGCGCGGGCCGTTCGTCGCGGCGGGCGCGTGGGTCTGGCGCTGGAAGGACCGGATCGACCGGCGATTCATGGCAAAGTACGTGGCGCCCGCGAACGCCGCTTCCGCGTCCGTCGCTGCCGCCGCCGATCGCCCGCCATCGCCATGAACGTCCTCGCCCTCTGCCGCGCCGTGCCGGCGCTGGTGTTCGCCGCGGCGGCGGCCGGTGCAGGAGCGCAGGCGCCGGCCGACCCCGTGCTCGTGCCCAGGCAGGTCTCCCCGCACGGCTGGTTCTTCCAGGGCGAGGCCGGCATGGCCAGCGTCGCGAACCGGGGCTTCATGGCGAACGCCGGGTTCGTCGTCACCGCCGACGGCGTGGTCGTCTTCGACGCGCTCGGCACGCCGGCGCTGGGCCGCGCGATGCTCGCGGCGATCCGCGAGGTGACACCGCAGCCGGTGCGCCGCGTCGTCGTCAGCCACTACCACGCCGACCACGTCTACGGGCTGCAGGCGTTCAAGGCCGCGGGCGCGGACGTCTGGGCCCACCGCGGCGCCCGGCAGTACCTCGCCTCGGCGCAGGCCGCGGAGCGGCTGGCCCAGCGGCGTGCCGAGCTGTCGCCGTGGATCGACGAGCGGACCGTGCTGGTGGCGCCCGACGTCCTGATCGACGGCGACACGAGCTTCCGGATGGGCGGGCTCACGTTCTGGATCGTCTACGCCGAGGGCGCGCACACCCCGGAAGACGTCATGCTCTACGTCGAGGAGGACCGGCTGCTCTACGCCGGCGATCTCTTCTTCGCGGGGCGCGTGCCGTTCGTCGGCAACGCCGACAGCCGCGGCTGGCTGAAGGCCATGGACAAGTTGGCCGCGCTGGGCCCGGCGGTCGTCGTGCCCGGCCACGGCGCGGCGTCGAGCGACGTCGGCCGCGACCTCGCGCTGACGCGCGACTACCTCGTGTTCCTGCGCACGACGATGGGCGCGGCGGCGGCCGACCTCGTGCCGTTCGACGCGGCGTACGCGCAGACCGACTGGTCGCGCTTCGCCGGCCTGCCGGCGTTCGCGCAGGCCAACCGGACCAACGCCTTTGGCACCTACCTGCGCATCGAGCAGGAGCTGCTGCGAGGAAGCACGCCATGACGCCCGCCAGCGATCCCGTTCTGGCCGTGGCCGCGCGCGCCGTGCGCACGGCCGCCAGCATCGTCGTCGACGCCGCCCGCGACCTGAACCGCCTGCCGACGATCGCGAGGGAGCGCGGCGAGATGGCGTCCGGCGCCGACTTCGAGGCCGAGGACGCGATCGTCGCGACGATCCGCGCGGCGTTCCCCGAGCACGCGATCCTCGGCGAGGAATCCGGCCACTTCACCGGCGCGCGCGAGGGCGGCGGCTACAAGTGGATCGTCGACGCGATCGACGGCGCGGAGAACTTCCTGCACGGCTATCCGTACTACGCGGTCGCCGTGGCGCTGGTGCACGGCACCGAAGTCACGCACGCCGCGGTGCTCGATCCCGTGCACGACGAGCTGTTCACGGCGGCGCGTGGCAAGGGGACGTTCTGCAACGGCGCGCAGGTGCGCGTATCGGCGTGCCTGCAGCTCGCCGACGCGCTCGTGGGCACGACGATCCCGCCGCGCGACAGCCCGCGCCTCGCCGCTTACCTGCCGGCGTTCTCCGCCCTGGCCGGGCAGTGCGCGGGGCTGCGGCGCGCGGGTTCCGCGTCGCTGGATCTCGCCCACCTCGCTGCCGGACGCCTCGACGGCTTCTGGATGACCGGGATCAGGCCGGGCGACCTGGCCGCCGGCGCGCTGCTCGTCAAGGAGGCCGGCGGGCGCGTCGGTGACTTCGCCGGCGGCACCCAGCTGCTGCGCGCTGCCGACGTCGTCGCCGCCGCCCCCGGCATCTTCAGCGCGCTCCGCGAAACCGTCGCCGCCGCGCGGTGACGCGACTCGCCACCGCGCCTGGCGTCTGACCCTGGACATGCACTGGAGTGCACGTCCAGGGTCAGACCCCAACGCGCTCATGCACTGGAATGCATGTTAAGGGTCAGACCCTTTGCCACGGCAGGCGGTCGAGGTCGACGTTTCCGCCGGAGACGACGATCCCCACGGCCTTGCCCCGCACGTCGAGCGTGCCCTCCAGGATCGCCGCGAGCGGCACGGCCGACGACGGCTCGATCACGATCTTCATCCGCTCCCACGTGGCGCGCATCGCGGCGACGATCGCCTCCTCGCTGCACGTGCCGATCGCCGCGACGTGCGCCGTGAGCGCCCGCAACGTCCGCGCGGAGAGCGTCGTCCGCAGCCCGTCGGCGATCGTGTCCGGATGCGGGAGCGGCTGGACGGCCCCGGCGGCGAGGCTGCGCGCGGCGTCGTCGGCACCCGCAGGCTCCGCACCGAGCACGACGATGCCCGGCCGGACGCCCTGCGCCGCGATCGCCGTTCCGGACAGCAGGCCGCCGCCGCCCACCGGGGCGACCACGACGTCGAGGTCGGGGAACGCTTCGAGCAGCTCGAGCGCCGCCGTGCCCTGCCCGGCGATCACGGTTGCGTCGTCGTACGGGTGGACGAGCGTCGCGCCGGTCGTGCGCGCGACCAGCGCGCAGGTCTCCACGCGGGCGACCGCCGTCGGCGCGCAGAAGTGCACGCGGGCGCCGAATCCCTCGACGTTGGCCACCTTGATCTTCGGCGCGCCCTCCGGCATCACGACGTGCGCCGGGATGCCCCGCTCGCGTGCCGCGTACGCGAGCGCGGCGCCGTGATTGCCCGACGAGTGCGTGACCACGCCGCGCGCCGCCGCCTGCGCGGACAGCCCGAACACCGCGTTGCACGCGCCGCGCGCCTTGAACGCGCCGACCTTCTGCAGGTTCTCGCACTTGAAGAAGAGCTTCGCGCCGGCCATCGCGTCGAGCGAGCGGCACGTCAGCACCGGGGTCCGGTGCACGTACGGTGCGATGCGCGCCTGCGCCGCGCGGATCGCCGCCAGGTCCGGCAGCGCGAGCGCGGGATCCCCCGTCTGATCGTTCATCGGACCGCTCCGGTCACCGCGTGTCCTGCCGGCGCGCCGGCACAGGCCCGCGCCGGCCGCGCGTCTGCACCGCAGCGACGCAGCCCGCAGACCTCGCGAACGGCGCGGCGCGCAGCTCGCGCCCGGCCGCCCCGTGGTCATCCGGCACCGCCGGGTCGACGTCGACGTACTCGCTCATCGTGGGCATCGTGCGAAGGATCCGCGCGGATCTTATCACCCGTGCGAACGGGTCGCCGGCTACACTAGGTCGCGTGCCCGCGCCCGGCCTGCTTGCCCTCCTCGCTGCCGCACGCCGGCACCCAGCGCTGCGATGACCGAACTTGCCCCGCGCCTTTCGTTGGCCACGGCGTCGCTGCGAACGGCCCTGCGGGGCCCGGGTGCCGCGTTCACCGCCGCGACGAGCGTGCGTGTCCGCTCGCGGCTGGCCGCCGCGGCGCTGGCCGCGGCGGTCCTCGCCGCAGCGCCGCCGGCGGCTGCCGCGGGTACGACCGCCGACATCGTCGTCCGCGCATCGCTCGACGCGGGACGGGTGACGATTGCCGTCGAGTGCCCGGTGCACGCACCGCGCGAGGTCGCCTGGGAGGTGCTCACCGACTACGACGGCATGGCGCGCTTCGTCTCCAACCTCGACGAGAGCGTCGTGCGCCTGCGCTTCGGCGATCGCCTGCAGGTCTTCCAGAAGGGCAAGGCCACGCGCGGGCCGCTCACGTTCCCGTTCGAGAGCCTGCGCGACATCGAGCTCGTGCCGCAGGTCGAGATCCGCTCGACGATGGTCAGCGGCGACACGATGCCGGCGTCGTTCACGACGCGCATCGAAGGCGCGGCGCCGGCCTTGCGCATCGTCCACAGCGGCACGTACACGCCCGCGCTGTGGGTGCCACCGCTCGTGGGACCGGCGCTGATCGAGATGGAGACGCGCAAGCAGTACGGCCAGATTCGCGACGAGATCCTGCGCCGCGCCGCGGCGAGGTGACTGCCGGCCAGCAAGCCGGCGCGGCACGCGGCGGTCGCGCGGGTCGCGCGCACCTGCCCGCGCGTCACATGCCGTCCACCCGCCAGAGACCGTCCCCGCCGCGGATGAGGTAGAGCATGAACACGCGGTCGCCCTCGGCCGTCGGGCGCAGCAGCGAGAGCTCCGCCCAGTCGTCGGTGACCACGCCGTCGACCGGAGTGCCGAGCTGCGCCGCCACGGCCGCCAGCGACGAACCGAGGGCGCCGAACACGTCGGCCTGACGCGCCTGCGCCTCGCCCGTGAACAGCGTCAGCGCACCCGCTGCGTCGTTCGCGAGCATCCGGTCGGTCAGCGTCCGATAGACGCCGACCACCGTCGACGCGAGTTCCGCTGGTGCCACCGCCCTCACCTTGAGCGCGGTCTGGAACACGACCGCACCGCCGGTCGCCACCACGCGCACGCGTACCGTGCGGACGCCGGGCGCCGGATAGTGGAGCGCCACGCTCGCCGTGCCGTCCGGCAGGCTCGTCAGCGACGCGTCGACCGTGCCGTCGTCCTCGGTGTCGATCTCGACGCGCTGGAACGGCACGTTGCCCCGGTTCGCGATCGTCAGCGTTGGCGTGAACGGCGCCAATCCTTCGGCGGACGACAGCCAGGCGCGGAACGGCTGCGTGCCGGCGCTGGTCAGCGTGATCGTCCGCGTGACCGGTGCGGCGTCCTGCGAGTTGACCACGATCGTCACCGTGTTGACGCCGGGCTTCAGCGCGACGTCGTTGACGAAGAACCGCCCGTTGCGGTCGTGCGGCGCCGGCCGGCCGCCGACGACCACCGCAGCGTTGGGCGGCGCCACGACCGTCCCGCCGAAGGCAATCGTGTCGTCGGCGACGGTGCCGCCGTCCACGCCGGGATCCGGCTGCACGGTCGCGGCCGCGACGACCATCGTGGCGACCGGAAGCGCCGAGGCCACCGCACCCCTCGCGTCACGCACGCGCGCGCCGACCGTGTGCGTGCCGGCCGGGACGCCGGTCCACAGGAACACGTACGGTGGCGTCGTGCGGCTGCCGAGCAGCGCGCCGTCGCCGTAGAAGTCGACCCGCTCGACGGCGCCCGCGGCCGCGACGGCGTCCGCGACGATCCGGACGTCGCCTGGCGCGTAGTGCACCTGGCCCGCGTGCGGCTCGACGACGGTGACGGCAAGGTTGGCCACCGCAAGCGCGATCGGCAGCATGGTCGTGGCGGTGCCGTCCGCCGCGTATGCGCGCGCCTCCACGGCGTGCGCACCTGGCGGCGCCCCCGACCACGCGAAGCTGGCCGTGGCGACCTGGGGCGCGCCGGGGACCGCTACGCTGCCCAGCACGACGCCGCCGGCGCGGAACTCGATTCGCGCCACGCCAGCGCGCACCCCTGCCCGCGCCGCGAGCACGATCGGGTCGCCCGGCCCGTACGAGGCCCCCGCGGCCGGCGCGACGAGCTCCACGAACTCGTTCTGCCGCACGGAGATCGTGCGCGGCGGCGAGACCGTCATGCCGGCCGCACCGGCGAACCGGCCGACGGCCACGAGCTCGTAGCTGCCGGCCGCGACGCCGGACCAGCTCGCGGAGAACGGCGGCTGCGTCGCGCTCGCCACCGTCTGCGTCCCCGCCAGGTAGTCGACGCGCGTCAGGCGCGCCTGCGGATCGTCGACGGACACCGCCAGCGCCACCGTGGCCGGCGCGAGGAAGATGTCGCCGGCGGCCGGCGACGCAAGCGTCACTTCCGGCACCACGCTGCCGCCGCCGACGGCGTTCACGACGACGGGCAGCGACATCGTGTCCGGCGCGAAGGCCTGCAGCGCGTAGACGCGCAGCGCGTGGACGCCCTCGAAGAGCGTGGCCGTGTGCGTCCACGGCGGCGCGGTCTTCTGGGCAATCCGGTACGGGCCGTCGTAGAACTCGACCATCTCGATCGTGCCGTCCGGCGCCGCCACGTCCGCGACGATCGTCACCGACGCCCCGGCCGCCACCGTGCTGTTCGTGACCGGGCTCGTGACCACGACGAACGGTGCACGGCGGGTGATCGGGACGTACGCGAAGACCGGCCGCGACAGCGCCTCCGCCCCGCGGTCGTCGACGGCGACGGCCTGGAGCGCGTGCTGTCCCGCCGCCGGCGTGAACGAACCCGCGTACGGCGAGGCGCCGTCGAAGGCGACTTGCCGGCCGTTGTCCAGGAAGCGAACCGACGCGACCGTGCCGTCCGGGTCGGACGCGGTCGCGGCAAGCGCGATCGTCGGGGTCCCGACCAGCGACCCGAACACCTGTCCGTTGCCCGGCGCGGTCACGGCGACGGCCGGCGACCGGTTGCGTGTCCCCACGCGGATGGCGACCGGCGGGGAGTCGACGCTCGCGCCCTCGGCGTCCGTGGCCCGCGCGACGACCTGGCGAACCCCCACCGCGACGTCGCGCCACACTACGACGTACTCGCCCGTCGCCGCATTCTCGACCGTCGCGGTGCCGATCGGAGTGCCGTCGACGAGAAAGTCCATCCGGGTCACCGGCGGTGCGCCGGCGTACGTGCTTGCGCGGGCGGCCAGCACGACGGTGGCCGGGGCCGCGAACACGATCGCCCCGCCGTAAGCCGTCTCCCGCGGCGCGCTGATCGTCACGGTGCGCGGCACGCTGGCGACCACCGTGATCGCGGCGACGTCGGAGAGCGCCGTCGCCCCGGCATCGTCGGTGACTTCCGCCCACACCTCCCAGGCCTCGACGTACCGGCCGTCGACGTAGCCGCCGGTGTGCGGCACCGCGGTCCACGTCGCCTGGTACGGCGGCGCACCGACGGCCGCCAGCAGCGTGGGCTCGTCGCCTTCCTGCCAGGGCGCCGCCTGCGCGTAGAACCGCACCGCACCCAGGCGGCCATCCGCATCGGAGGCCGTTGCCTGCAGCACCACGTCCGGCGGCGCGACCGACACGTACGTGGCGTTCCCGACCGGACTCGCAAGGGCGATCACCGGCGGCTGGTTCGGAACCGCCGTGACGACGACCGGCGCCGACACCGTGGTCGCGCCCTTGCTGTCGGTGGCGACGGCCGTCACCGCATAGGTGTTCTCCGCGAAGGCGTAGCTTCCCGCGTAAGGTGCGGTCGTGTCGGTCGCGAAGCGGTAGTTGCCGACGCCGTCGTTCACGAAGAACTCCACCTTGGCGACCGTGCCGTCCGCATCGGCGGCCGTCGCCGCGAAAGCCACCGGCACGCCGGCGACGACCTGCGCTCCCGTGGCCGGCGCCGTGATCGCGACCGTCGGCGCCACGTTCGCGGCCACCGTGATCGTCACCGTCGCAGAGGTCGCGCTCGCGCCGAGATTGTCGGTGGCGCGCGCGGCGAGCACGTGCGTTCCGACCGGCACGTTGCTCCACGTGTAGCTGTACGGGGACGTCGTGTCGGTCGCGCGGACGGCGCCGTTGGCGACGAACTCGACCTTGGCCACGGTGCCGTCGGCGTCGGTCGCGCTGGCCTGCAGCGTGACGTTCGCCGGCGCCACGAACGCGGCGCCGGCGCCGGGCGCGGTCAGGCGCGCGGTCGGCGGCTTGTTGACCTTGACCGTGACCGCTGCCGACGTCGCGACGGCGCCCTTGTCGTCGGTCGCCCTGGCCGTGAGGCTGTACGTCCCGCCGGCGACGCCGGACCAGCGGTACGTCCACGGCGCCGCCGTGAGCGTGGCGAGGCGCGTCGTGCTCTGGAAGAACTCGACCGTCTTCACCGTGCCGTCCGCGTCCGTCGCGACCACGGCGATGTCGACGGTGGCGGGTGCCGTGTAGACCGCGCCGCTCGCCGGCGCGCTGATCCGGACCGCAGGGGCGACGTTGGCCTTCACCACGACGGTCACGGCAACGGAGGTCGTCGTGCCGCCGGCGCTGTCGTAAGCCCTGGCCGCCAGCGTGTAGGTGCCCGCAGCCGCGCCCGTCCACGTGTAGTTGTACGGCGCCGTCGTGTCGGTCGCGAGCACCGTGCCGTTGCGCAGGAACTCGACCTTCGTGATCGCGCCGTCGGCGTCGGACGCCGTGGCGGCCAGCGTGATCGACGCCGGGGCCACGAACGTCGCGTTGTTCGCCGGTGCAGTGAGCGCGACCGCCGGGAGCGCGTTGGCCTTGGCCTGCATCGCTGCGCCTTGCAGCGGCAACGGCACCGTGGTCACCGCCGATTCGACGCCCCAGGCATCGACGACAGACGCGGACAATACAGGCGCGTCGCCCAGCGCCGCCTCCGATGCCTGCAGGGCCTCCCCGGGTGCGTCCGAACCGCGTGCGAACTCCGCCGACACGTCGCGTGCGCCCGCCGTCGCCCGCAGCGTGAGCGCACGCAGGTAGCGCGTCGAGGCGGCGCACGGCACGTCGCCGCAGTCGGCACCGGGCAGCAGCCGCAGCACGGGCGGCGACCCGGCGACGACGGCGGTCAGCACCGGTCGCAGCGCCAGCGGCGGGACCGCGACGTGGATCGCCGGCGCGCCCGCGGTCAGCGCGAACCACTGCGCCGTCCGCGCATCGAGCGCCGCGAGGCCCGCGAGGCTGCCGTGCCACGCCAGCGGCAGTGCCGGATCCGGGGCCAGCGCCCGCGTGCGCCCGGCGTCGGACGGCAGCGCATGGGCACGCAGCACGTGGCCATCGCGATCGAACGTGCGCGCGACGCCGTCGACGACGAGCCACAGCGTTCCGTGCGCGCCGTCGACTCCGGCGCCTTCCGGCGGCGCAGCGACGGCGATCCGCGCATGCTCGCCGAGCCCGGCCAGCGCATCGAGCTGGATCACGGTACCCGCGGCCACGGCCCACAGGTACCCGCCGGCACGGTCGAGCAGCAGCCAGCGCACGCGCGCCGCGTCGTCACCCGCGCCGACGCGCACCCTGCGCACGACGGCGCCGGTCGCGTCGTACTGCGTGACGTCGCTGCCGGACGCGACGAAGATCGCCGCCGGGCCGCCGACGGCGATCGCGTCGATCGGCGCATCGTGCGGCCAGGTACCCGCGGCGACGCCGTCCGCACCGAACCGCTCCACGACGTTCCCCGCCGCGTGCCAGACACCGCCGTCGTCGTCGGCTGCGACGGCAACGGCCATGCCGCGCGCATCCGCCGTCACGGCAACCGCGGCCACGCGCGCCAAATCCGCGGTGAGCCGGGTCAGCGTGCCCCCGCGCAGCACCCACGCGCCGCCGTCCGCGGTCGGCGCGATGGCCGCGACCGGCGTGGACTCGCCGTGCCCGTCGAAGGTCCCGGCCTCGTGCAGCCAGCGGACGACGGTCGTGCCGTCGGTGAACCAGACCGGACCGGCGAACGCGCGCGTCGCCGAGGCGATCGCCACCAGCGCAATGCACGCCGCGCGGATCACGGGCACGTTCCCGCCTGGTTGACGGCCACGTAGCTCGTCGCCGACGCATAGCCGTCGAAGATCCCTGCGCCCGCGTAGGTGGCGGCGACGCGCCGCACGCCCGTCGCCGGTGCGATCGTCGTGCGCGCGGCGCCCGCCTCGACGCGCACGGTCGCGACGGGCACGCCGTCGACCGCGAACGTGACGGTGCCGACGTCGTAGCTCGCCGCGACGCGCGCGGCGACGTCGATCGCGCGCCCGGCGCACACCGGCGGCGGCGTCACGTCGAGCGCGACGGGCGCCGCGTGGGGGCTGACGACGCGCACGACGGCAGTCCGGTCGACCGTCGCGACGTTGCCCCAGCGGTCGCGTGCCGCGCCGTAGGCGCCGGCGCCCGCGAACGTCGACGCGTAGCGCACGCTGCTGCCGTCGGCGGCGACGACCAGCAGCAGCCCGTTGCCGTCGGGGACCGGCTCGAGCGCGGCCGTGTCCGCGGCAACGTAGCGGTCGACCACGCTGGTGACGCCGGCGACCACGATGTCGCCGAACGCGTCGGGCAGCACGTGCAGCCGTGCGAGCGCGCCGCCGGCCACGCAGCGCTCGAGCTGGGTGCCGTACGCGGGGACGTAACCGGACAGCACGAGCGAGCGCCCGTCGGGGGCGAGCTTGGCCACGAATCCGACCTCGGGCGTCGCGTTGAGGCAAGGGCGCGAAACCCACGGATAGCCGCCACCGAATCCACCGACCCTCGGCAACGTCGTGGACGCGGTCGTCCCGCCCACGAACACGTAACCCGCGGGATCGACGGCGATGCTGGTGCCGCGGTCGTGGTCGGCGCCGCCGAGGCGCGCAGCCCACGCGAGCGCCCCCGCCGGGTCGAGCTTCGCGACGAACGCGTGCGACGCGGACTGGAAGGCCGGCAACAGGTGCACGACCGGTTGCGTGGGCGCGTAGTCGATGGCGCCGGGGGTGGCGGCGAGGCCCGGCTCCGCCTGCCCGGTCACGTACGCGTTGCCCGCGGCGTCGACGGCGAGCGCGAAGCCGCCCGGGTCGAGAATCCCCGCTTCGTCCTCGGCGCCGCAGCGCTGCCCCGCCGTGCCGGCCACGCCCAGGTACGTCGCGTAGCGCACCGCGTCGCCGCCCGGGGCGAGCTTCAGCACGAACGGCGCGAGGCACCCCGCGGCCACGCTCTCGGTCGGAAACGGCGCGCCCGCGCTGGTGACGAGCCCGGCGGCCGCGCTGCCGGTGACGAGGATGCCGCCCGCGGCGTCGACGGCGATCGCCGCCACGCGGCGGATGGCCGGATCGAGCTCGGCCGGCAGCCGCGTCACCGCGCCGGCGGCGTCGACGCGGTAGACGTGCTTGCGCGGGCCCGATGGCCGGTACACGCCGCCGGCGGCCGGGTACGCGAGCGTGGACTCGTAGGCGACGACATAGCTGTTGCCGGCCGCGTCGACAGCGATGCCCGTCGCGCCGTCGCGGGCGAGCGCCGGGTCGCGCGTGTCGGCGGCATTCGCGTTCGCCGCGCCGACCACCGCCACGAAGGCAACGTCCCCGCCGCGCGGGTCCACGCGCGCGACGAACCGCATGTCGATGCCGGCGTTGGTGACGCGCGCCGAGTCGATGCCGGCGAAGTCGTGCGAGCCGACGATGCCTGCGACGCGCAGGTCGCCGTCGGCGTCGACGGCGAGGTCCGTGGCGCGGTCGAGGCGGAGGACGCCGTGCGACCCGCCGAGCGCGACCGTGCGCGCGAGCAGGAACAGGCCGTCGCCGGCGGCGAGCGCCGAAGCGCACGCGCACGCGCACGCGGCGATCGCCACGAGGTTCCGTCCCGCCGCCCGCACCGTTCGCCCACGCATCGCCGCCCTCCGCCGCACCTGCAGGGCACGATACGCGGGGCCGGCGAAACTTCACCTGTCAGAACTGACAGGTTTTGGCCGATGCGAAGGCCGTTCCCGGACTAGAACGGAAGGCCGATTTGCGCGACGGGCGCGAACGTGCGCCGGTGGATCGGGCACGGGCCGTGCCGCGCGAGCGCCGCCAGGTGCTCCGGCGTGCCGTAGCCCTTGTTCTGCGCGAACCCGTACTGCGGGTACTGCGCGTCGAGCGCGACGAGCAGCGCGTCGCGCGCGGTCTTCGCGAGGATCGACGCGGCGGAGATCGCCGCGACGTCGCGGTCGCCCTTGACGATCGCCCGCACCGGGCAGGCGAGCCGCGGGCAGTGGTTGCCGTCGACCAGCGCCCGCGCCGGCGCGACGCGCAGCGCCTCCACCGCGCGGCGCATCGCGAGCAGCGTGGCCTGCAGGATGTTGAGCTCGTCGATCTCGGCGACGTCGGCCGAGGCGACCGCCCATGCCAGCGCGTGCGCGCGAACCTCGCCCGCCAGCACCTCCCGTCGCGGGCCCGACAGCGCCTTCGAGTCGCGCAGCCCGCGCAGCGGGTGCGCCGGGTCGAGAATCACCGCGGCGGCGAACACGGGGCCGGCCAGCGGGCCGCGCCCGGCCTCGTCGATGCCCGCGATCAGCACGCGGCGCCCGCGCGTGCGAGCTCCGCGTCGACCGCGGCGGCCGCGAGCCCCCCGGTGTCGGTCGCGAGGTCGGCTGCGAAGCCGGCGAACAGCGCCTCCAGCCGCCGCCGCGTGACCGTGTCGTCGAACAGGTTGAGCGCCGCCTGCGCGAGGTTGCGCGCCGTGGCCGCCTCCTGCAGGAACTCGGGCACGACGAACGTCCCGGCCAGCACGTTGGGCAGCCCGACGTACGGCAGCAGGTACCGTCGCCGCACCAGGTACTCGGTGAGCTTCGACACGCGATAGAAGATCACGTGCGGGCAGCGCGCGAGCGCCGCCTCGAGCGTCGCCGTCCCGGACGCGACGACGCCCACGTCGGCGGCGCGCAGCGCGTCCTCGGCGTGCCCGTACAGCAGCGTGATCGGCAGCCGGTCGTGGCCGGTGCGGTGCATCGCGGTCTCGAACGCATCGCGCGTGGCCCGGGTGACGAACGGCACGAGGAAGCGCGCGTCGTTGCGCGCGTCGTGCAGGCGCGCCGCGGTCTCCAGCACCAGGTCCGCGTGCATGTCGACCTCGGAGATCCGGCTGCCGGGCAGCAGCGCGAACACCGGCGTCGCGGCGCCGAGCTTGAGGAGCTCGCGCGTCTCGCGCCGCGTCGCGTGCGTCGCCGCCTCCTGCGCCAGCGGGTGCCCGACGTACGTCACCGGGATGCCGGCCTCCTCGTAGAGCGGCGGCTCGAACGGAAACAGCGCGAGCATCCGGTCGACGCTGCGGCCGATCGTCTTCAGCCGCTCGCGCCGCCACGCCCACACCGACGGGCTCACGAAGTGGACCGTGCGCACGCCGGCGCGCTTCAGCTTCCGCTCGAGGCCCAGGTTGAAGTCGGGCGCGTCGACGCCGACGAACACCGGCACGCGCTCGGCGACGAGCCGGCGGCGCAGCTCGCCGCGGATGCGGAAGAGCTCCGGCAGGTGCGCGAGGACCTCGACGAAGCCGCGCACGGCGAGCTTCTCGAGCGGATACCACGCGTCGCAGCCGGCCGCCTCCATCCGCGGGCCGGCGATGCCGGCAAAGCGGACGTGCGGGTGGCGAGCGCGGACGGCGCGGATGAGGGTGGCGGCGAGCGCGTCGCCGGACGCCTCGCCGGCGGCGATGCCGATCGTGACCGGCACCACGCCCGCTGCGGCGGCGACCGGCGGGCCATCGCGTCCGTCCCCGGGGGCCGGCCCGGGCCCTGCGGGGGCCAGCGGGGCTGGGGGCGGTTGCATCCTAGCGCGCGATGCCGCGGGGCGACGCCGCGAGGAAGCGGGCGAGCGGCGCCAGCGCCGGCACGTCCTCCGCGGCGGCGGCGATCTTCGCGCGCGCGTCGTCGAGCGCGAGGTTCTCGCGGTACAGCGCCTTGTACGCGCGCCGGATGTGCAGGATGTCGTCGGCCGAGTAGCCGCGGCGGCGCAGGCCCTCGTTGTTGGTGCCGTGCGGCTTGGCCGGGTACCCCTGCACGGTCACGAACGGCGGCACGTCCTGCAGCACGACGGCGAACGCCGCCAGCATCGCATGCTCCCCGACACGGCAGAACTGGTGAACGCCGGCGAAGGCGCCCAGCACCGCCCAGTCGCCGATGTGCACGTGCCCGGCGATCTGCGCGTTGTTGGAGAACGTCGTGCGGCTGCCGACGACGCAGTCGTGCGCGACGTGCGTGTAGGCGAGGAACAGGTTGGCGTCGCCGATCCGCGTGTCGCCGCGGTCCTGCACCGTGCCCGCGTGCACCGTCGCGTACTCGCGGAACACGTTGTCGTCGCCGATCGTCGTCGTCGTCGGCTCGCCGCCGTACTTGCGGTCCTGCGCGATCTCGCCGATCGACGCGAACTGGAACACGCGGTTGCGCCGTCCGAGCGTCGTCCGCGCGCCGATCACGACGTGCGGGCCCAGCACCGAGCCCTCGCCGATCACGACGTCGGGGCCGACGATCGAGTACGCGCCGACGACGACGTCCGGAGCGAGCTTCGCCGACGGATCGACGATCGCCGTCGGGTGGACCGGGTCCGGGCGCGTCATGGCGCGTCGCCCGCGCCGGCCGCGTCGGCCACGAGCACGACCTCGGCCTCGGTCGCGGTCTCGCCGTCCACGCTCGCCTTCAGCGAGAAGCGCCCGCCGCCCTCGATCCGCGTCTCCAGCAGGAGCCGGTCGCCGGGGATCACCTGCCGCTTGAAGCGCACGCGGTCGAGCGAGCGCACGGTGCCGGGTACGCCCTGCCCGGACACGCTCGACAGCAGCGTCGACAGCTGGATCAGCGCCTCGAGGATCAGCACGCCGGGCATCACCGGGTAGTCGGGGAAGTGCCCCTGGAAGTACGACTCGCCGACCGTCACGCACTTCAGGCCGTGTGCGCTGCGGTGCGGCTCGCAGTCGAGCACGCGGTCGACCAGCAGCGCCGGGTAGCGGCGCGGCAGCGTGCGCAGCGCGTCGTCGAGTTCGGCCAGCGTCACGGCGCTCCGCCCTCGCCGCGCTCCTGCGTGCGCAGCGCACGCTCCAGCGCCGCCACGCGGGCGGCCAGCGTGCGCAGCCGGCGCATGTTGGACGCCACGTGCTGCCACTCGCGGTGCGGCAGCGCCGGGAAGGTGCCGGTGTACGGCCCCGGCACGTCGATCGACGAGAACACCTGCGTCGCGCCCGAGATCACCACGTCGTCGGCGATCGACAGGTGGCCGGCGATCATCGCGGCGCCGCCGATCTTGACGTTGCGGCCGATGCGCGTGCTGCCCGCGATTCCCACGCAGCCGGCGATCGCCGTGTGCGCGCCGATCCGGCAGTTGTGGCCGATCTGGATCTGGTTGTCGAGCCGGACGTCGTCGTCGATCACCGTGTCCTCGATGGCGCCGCGGTCGATCGTCGTGTTGGCGCCGATCTCGCAATCGGAGCCGATCACGACGCGGCCGACCTGCGGGATCTTGATCCAGCGGCCGCCCTCCTCGGCGTTGCCGAAGCCGTCGGCGCCGACGACCGCGCCGGCGAGGATCACCGTGCGCGCCCCGACGACGCAGCGGGCGTAGACGGTCACGCGCGGGTGCAGGCGAACGTCGTCGCCGATCTGCGCGTCGGGCCCGATCCAGGCGCCGGCGCCGACGGCCGCGCGCGCGCCGATGCGTGCGCCGGCCGCGACGACGGTGTAGGGGCCGATCTCCGCCGACGGATCGACCGCGGCCCGCGCGTCGACGCGCGCGGTGGGGTCGATGCCGGGCACCGTCGCCGGCGCCGGGTGGAGGATCGTCGCGACCCGCGCGTACGTCGCGTACGGGTTGGCGTGCACGAGCTTCGGCCGTGCGGTGGCGCCGGCGTGCGCCGGCGCGACGATCACCGCACCCGCGCGCGTGCCGGCGAGCAGCGCCGCGTGGCGCGCGCCCACCGCGAAGGTGATCGCGTCCGGGCCGGCGTGCTCGATCGTGCCGACGCGCGCGACGACGGCGGCGCCGTCGCCGTCGACGGCCGCGCCGACGCGGGCCGCGAGTTCGGCGAGGGGAATTCCGGGAGCTGCCATGGGCGGGTCGAGGCGCGCGAGCGTGCCGGCGCTGCCGGTCCCCCGCGCGGGCGCCGTTACTTGTCGGCCAGCGCCTTGATGACCTTCTCGGTGATGTCGATGCGCTGGCTCGCGAACACCACCGGGTCCTGCAGGATCAGGTCGAACTTCTCGGACTCGGCGATCTGCTGGATCACCTTGTTCGCGCGCTCCTGCAGGCTCGCGAGCTCCTCGTTGCGCCGCAGGTTCAGGTCCTCGCGCGCCTCGCGCTGCATGCGCTGCAGGTCGCGCGACTGGTTGGCGAGGTCGCGCTCCTTGTTCCGGCGATCGCCCTCCGGCATCGTCGCGCCGTCGCGGTCGAGCTGCGTCTGCAGGTCGCGCACCTGGCGCGACAGCCGCTGGATGTCGGCGTCGCGCGAGGCGAACTCGCGCTCGAGCTTCTGCTGCGCGCGCTTCGCGGGCGCAGCCTCGCGGAACAGCCGCTCGGTGTTGACGAAGCCGATCTTGTAGTCGGCGCCGTACGCCGCGCCGGCGACGGCCGCCAGCGCCGCCGCGGCAAGGATGGTCGAAATGCGTCTCAAGGCGGTCTCCTGCCCGTTCTCCGGGGCGCGCGCTCCGTCAGAAGACGGTCCCGACCTGGAACTGGAACTTCTGGATCCGGTCGGCGTCGATCGAGTTGAGCGGGAACGCATAGCTGAACTTGAGCGGCCCGATCGGCGAGTTCCACGCGAGCCCTACGCCGCTCGAGAAGCGGAAGTTCTCGAACTCCGGCTGGAAGCCGTTGACGTAGATCTGGCCGGCGTCGAAGAAGCCCGAGAGCCGCACCGACCGCTCGCCCTTGAGGATCGGGTAGAAGAGCTCGGCGTTGCCGACGATCTTGCGCTTGCCGCCCAGCGAATTGCCGTAGATGTCGCGCGGCCCCAGCGAGCCGCTCTCGTAGCCGCGCACCGAGCCCACGCCGCCGGCGTAGAACGCCTTGTAGAACGGCAGCGGCTTGCCGCTTGTGCCCTCGGCGTAGCCAAGATCCGCGCGCAGCATCAGCACGAACTCCCCGTACACGGGCCAGAACGACTGGTTGACGTACTGCAGCTTGTAGTAGGCAAGGTCGCCGATCGGCATTCCGTACTCGACCAGCGCCGACTGCAGCCGCCCGAACGTAGGATAGAGGATGTCGTTGCGGGTGTCACGCGACCAGCCGGCCGACAGGATGTAGCTGTTCGTCGAGTAGCCGAAGTCCTGGACGAACTGGTAGTAGACCGGCGGGCTGTTGTCGAACAGCGTCAGGTTGGTATGTTCGGCGCGCAGGCCGAAGTTGATCGTGTCGATCTCGGACACCGGCACGCCGAAGCCGAGCGCGGCGCCCAGCGTCGACGACGCGTACTGCGAGACCGCCAGGCCGGTCGGGTCGATGTTTTTGTCGTAGATCTCGATCGTCCGCGACACGCCGTCGACCGTCCAGTAGGGCTCGGTGTAGACGAGCGAGAGCGTCCGGTTGACCTGGCTCGTGTTGAGCGACAGCGCCAGCGCGTTGCCGGAGCCGAAGATGTTCTGCTGCGACACCGACGCGCTGAACACCACCCCTTCCGAGCTCGAGTAGCCCACGCCCGCGAGCAGGTTGCCGGTGTTCTTCTCGCCGACGGAGACCTCGAGGTCGACCTGGTCGGTGGTCCCCGGCACCGGCGGGGTCTCGACGTTGACGCTGCCCTCCTCGAAGTACCCGAGCCGCCGCACGCGGACCTTGGAGCGCTCGATCCGCGTGCCGTCGTACCAGGCGCCCTCGAGCTGCCGCAGCTCGCGCCGGATCACCTCGTCGCGCGTCTTCGGGTTGCCGCTGATGTTGATCTTGCGCACGTAGGCGCGACGGCCGGCGTCCACGTAGAACGTGAAGGCCACCGTGTTCTTCTCCTTGTCGATCTCGGGCACGGCGTTGATGTTGGCGAACGCGTAGCCGTCGATGCCGAGCCGCTCGGACAGCGCCTTCACCGACGCCTGCATCTGCGCGCGCGAGAACGTGTCGCCGGGCTTGACGGCGATCAGCCGCCGCAGCTCGGGCTCGGCCACCACAAGGTCGCCGGCGATGGCGATGTTCGAGACCGTGTAGCGCGCGCCCTCGCTGATGTTGACGGTGACGAAGACCTCCTCCTTGTCCGGCGAGATCGACACCTGCGTCGACTCGACCTGGAACTCGAGGTAGCCGCGGTTCTGGTAGAAGCTGCGCAGCGCCTCGAGGTCCGCCCCGAGCTTCTGCTTGCTGTACTGGTCGTCCTTCGTGTACCACGACAGCCAGTTCGGCGTGGACAGCTGCATCTCCGAGCGCAGCTGGCGCTCGGTGAACGCCTTGTTGCCGACGAGGTTGATCCGCGCGATGTTGGCGGTCTCGCCCTCGACGATCGTGAAGTTGACCGCGACGCGGTTGCGCTCCTGCGGCGTGACCGTCGTCTGCACGGTAGCCGCGTACTTGCCGCGCGTGATGTACTGGCGTTTGAGCTCCTGCTCGGCGCGCTCGAGCGCCGAGCGGTCGAAGATGCGCGCCTCGGCGATCCCCACGTCCTTCAGCGCCTTCTTGACCGTCTCGGTGTCGAACTCCTTGTTGCCGACGAAGGTGAGCGAGCTGATCGTCGGCCGCTCCTGCACCGACACGACGAGGATGTCGCCCTGCGCCTCGATGCGGACGTCGCGGAAGAAGCCGGTCGCGTACAGCGCCTTGACCGCCTGCGCGACCTTCTCGTCGTCGACGCGCTCGCCGACCTTGATCGGCAGGTACGAGAAGATCGTGCCGGCCTCGGTCCGCTGCACGCCCTCGACGCGGATGTCCTTGACCGTGAACGGGTCGAACGCCCACGCGGCGGTGAGAACCCGGTCGCGTAGAGCGCCTTGACCGCCTGCGCGATCTTCTCGTCGTCGACGCGCTCGCCGACCTTGATCGGGAGGTAGGAGAAGATCGTCCCGGCCTCGGTGCGCTGCACCCCCTCGACGCGGATGTCCTTGACGGTGAACGTGTCGAATGCCCAGGCGGCCGTCGCGTGCACGGCCGCGAACAGCGTCGCGACCAGAGCGGGCAGCATGCGCCGCCGCAAGCGCGAACGCAGGCGTCCGGACCGGTGCCGCGGCGGCGGAACCAGCCCGCGGCGATCAGAACAGGCGGGAAACGTCATTGAACAGAGCTAAGGCCATCAGCACGGCGAGCATCGCCATGCCGATGCGCTGGCCGACCTCGAACGCTCGGTCGGATACGGGGCTTCCCTTGAAGATTTCGGCGAAATAATACAGCAAATGCCCCCCGTCCAACAGCGGAACCGGCAGCAGGTTGAGCACGCCCAGGCTGATGCTGATGAGCGCGAGATAGCCGACGAAGACGAGCGTTCCGGCCTGCGCGGACTGTCCCGCGAAGTCCGCCATCGTCAGGGGGCCGCTGATGTTCTTGAGCGACGCCTCGCCGATGAAGATGCGGCCGAGCATCTTGAGCGTGAAGACCGACAGCTCCCACGTCTTGCGCGCGCCCTGCCACAGCGCGTCGAGCGGGCCGTAGCGGACCGTGGTACCCAGGCGCGCGGCCGACGCCGGATCGACCTTGAGCTTCAGCCCCGCGATGCCGACGACGCGCCCGCCCTGCTCCATCGCCTCGGGCGTGACGCGCACTTCCTCGGTCGCGCCGCCGCGCTCGACGCGGAACACGATGGGGGTTCCCGGCTTCGCGTTGGTGATCGTCGCGACGTCCGACGGCGACCGCACGGGCATGTCGTCGATCGCGACGATGCGGTCGCCCGCCTTGAGGCCCGCGCGTTCGCCGGGCTTGCCGGCGACGAGTTCGGCGATGAGCGGCGGACCGAGGTCGGCGCGCAGGCCGAGGACGCCCAGCGCATTGCCTTCCCAGTCGCCGGGCTGCAGTCCGCCGATCGCGAGCGTGCGCGTGACGGGCGGGTCTCCCGCGTTCGGGCCCGCGGGCTCGATCGCCAGCGTCACGGACTCGCGGCCCTGCGCCTTGGTCATCCGCCAGCGCAGGTCCTGCCAGCTCTTCACGGGCTCGCCGTCGATCGCGACGACCAGGTCGCCCGTCCGGATGCCCGCGGCCGCCGCGGGCGTGCCCGGGGTCGCCTCGGCCAGCACGGCGCGCTGCCCCGGGATGCCGACCATGTACGTGCCCGCGAACAGCACGACGGCGAGCAGCAGGTTGGCGATGGGGCCGGCCGCCGCGATCGCGATGCGCTTGTAGACGCTCTGCCGGTTGAACGCGTGCGCCAGGTCCGCCTCGGGGAGATCGCCCTCGCGCTCGTCCGCCATCTTCACGTAGCCGCCGAGCGGAATCGCGGACAGCGCCCATTCGGTGCCCCCCGGGGTGAACCGGCGCGACGCGACGACCCGGCCGAAACCGACGGAGAACCGGAGCACCTTGACGCCGCACCAGCGCGCGACCACGTAGTGGCCGAGCTCGTGGAACACCACGAGCACGCCGAGCGTGACGAGGAAGCCCAGGACCTTGTAGGAAAACTCGATCATGCTGTCACTGTACCTGCAATTGCACGGCGTGCGATCCAATCGTCCGCCAGGCGGCGCGCTTCGCCGTCCGCGGCGAGGGCGTCGTCGAGCGTCCCGAGCGGACGGACGGCGGCGCGCGCGAGCGTGTCGGCGCAGGCGGCGGCGATCTCGGTGAAGCGGATGCGGCCCGCGAGAAACGCGGCCACGGCCACTTCGTTCGCGGCATTGAGCGCCGCCGGCGCCGTGCCGCCCGCCGCGAGCGCGTCGAAGGCCAGCGCGAGGCACGGGAAGCGCGCGAGGTCCGGCGCCTCGAACGCGAGCCCCGCCA
>JBGAMF010000051.1:0-27320 GCA_044223185.1 Casimicrobiaceae bacterium
CCTTCGCCAGCGCGTCGAGCGCGGCCGCGGCGACGAGCAGCGGCGCGACGAGGGACGGCGCCACGCGCCTTGCCGCGCGCTCCATGGCCGCCTGCCGCCTGCCCCAGACGCGCGCCGTGCGCACTGCGGCCGCCGCGGGCGTCCCGTTGCGCATCAGCGTCGTGACCGCGGCCAGCGCGTGCACGTCCTCGGCGAACTGCCAGACCGCCAGCGTGGCCGCCTCGCCCTCCGCCTCCAGCGCCCGCAGCACGCGCACCGCGCGCGTCGCGTCGCCGGCGAGCCACGCCTCGGACAGTTCGAAGACGTCGTAGCGCGCCACGTCGGCCACGGCGGCCTCGACCGCCGCGTGCTCGAGCGCGCCCTCCGGCAGCAGCAGCGCGAGCTTCTCGATCTCCTGCCGCGCGGCCAGCAGGTTGCCCTCGCAGCGGTCGGCGAGGAAGGCGAGGGTCTCCGCCGATGCGCGCTGGCGCTGGCGGGCGAGCCGGTCGGCGATCCAGCGCGGCAGCGCTTCGCGTTCGACCGGGTAGACGGCGACCGTCGCGCCGGCGCCGGCGAGCGCCGCGAACCACGCGGACGCCTGCGTCGCGCGGTCGAGCCGCGGCAGCGTGATCAGCGTCACGTGGTCGGGGTTGGGCCGCGCGGCGAAGGCCTCGAGCGCCCTGCCGCCTTCCACGCCGGGCTTGCCCGACGGAATGCGCAGGTCGACGAACTTGCGGTCGCCGAAGAGGCTCGCGTTGGCGTTGACCGCGAGAAAGGCGTCCCACCGGAACCCGGGCTCGGCGACCAGCACGTCGCGCTCGGCCGCGCCCGCGGCCCGCGCGGCGGCGCGGATCGCGTCGCCCGCCTCGAGCGCGAGCAGCGGCTCGTCGCCGTGGACGACGTACAGCGGTCGCACGCCGCGCGCGAGGTGGTCCGGAAGGTCGTCGAGCTTGAGTTGCAAGGTCGGGTCCGGGCCGGGACGGGCGGTTCGCCAGCATAGCGCAGCCACGCGGCACCCGAAAGAAAACGAGCCAGGCTCGATTCCGAGAAACCGAGCCAGGCTCGATTTCGCTTGCTTGACGCTACCGCCGACGGTTCTATAGGATTGCCTCAGGGACTCTCTGTACCCAACGTGCTTTGTCCAAAGTGATGCAACGATCTGCTTTGCGGAACGCCTGACATGACTGAGTTAAATATGGCTTTGCGTTGCACGCTGTTCGGCGTCATCGCTCTTTGCGGAGTGGCTATCACTCCCAACCTTGCAAACGCTGGAGTCACTGACCAAGGCTCTACGGTACTGGTCGCGGACTTCGACGGCGATTCACGCCCCGAAGCGATGGTGGTCACGAAACAAGGCTCTGCAATGTTGTGCGGCGGTAGCGCCTTCGCCAATTGCAGAATGGTCAGCGTACCGAGTGCGCGGGCATACTTCGCCTTGTATGAGGAGGCAGGTCGCCCGAGCGAGCTTCTGGCTTTGGGGGGTATGCGATCGTCGTCAACGGTCTGCCACTTGGAAGGTGGCGGCTTCGCTTCATCTTGCGTAGTGCATTCGTCGAGCAATGTAGGTGCCTACAGCCAGAAGGAGACTTCTCGCGGGGAAAGCGCGGCATTGGTTGTCGAGACCACCACTGGAACTCAGGTCTGCGAGTGGGGTGAAGGAGCGTTCAGTTGTCGCACCTCTCAGTCCCGCGCATATGAGCACGCCGGCGTCCGCTACTTGGCTGGTCAGTTCTCAAAGATCGGGGCTAGCGAGGTGCTGCTAATCGACGATCACGGCGGTTCGCTGTGCAGTTTTGATGTCGGCGCCGCTTCAAGCCGATGCAGCAAGATTGCCGCCAGTACCAGCCTTGGCATCGGTGACGTGCAAGCAGGGTCGCTCTTGCAGAAGGGCAGGACCGGATTGCTGCTCTTTACCGCCGGGACCGCAAGCATTTGTCGCGTGGATGCCGCACCTAGAGCCGCGAGCCTTGCGTGCTACCCGATCGGGCCGATTGCTGAGAATGTCTCCCTCAGCATCGGACCATCGCGAGGAAGCACTCTCGAAACCGTAACTGTAGTACAGGAAGGAGACGCAGCGCGCGCGAGCGCGAAGCAAGCGGAAAGCGGCGTTCGCGATGCGCTCAAGGCGGTGCGTGCGGGCTCATCTATGCAGCAGAAGATTGAGGAGTTCGACGATGCCTTCAGCTTTCCTCCCATTGAGGTGATTGGTTGGCCTGAGCCTCTTGATACTCATTGGGACCTTCCGGAACCGTCTCCTTGGTTTGACGGGGGCTACCCTCCGCAGATTGACAATGAGGTCGACATCGTATCAGCGGGCGCCGGCGGTCTCTCTGCGGTTGAGATGTGCAAGAAGGTATGTGATCGCGTTTCTCAAGCCGCCCATAAGGCATGTTCACGCTTTCGGAACCCGGTAGTGGCACAGATCTGTCATGTGGCGGAGAACGTCCGTTATGCTGCATGCCTTCGGGAATGCGAGAGCCCGTGAGTACGTGGATTGCTGAGCGAAAGCTACAGTTGGTAGACCCGAATTCAGGCTTGACTCATCCCGTCATAGTTCGCATTGGCGCGCCGACGCCCGTGCAAGGAAGTGCGGCCTTTGGCTGCATGGTGCAGTTGGATGGACTGATAGGCGATGCCGGCCCGATACAAGGTGTTGACTCGTTTCAAGCGCTAGAGGAAGCGTGTCGATTCGTCCACAACTACCTTTCGAATTGCCGACGCGCGGCACATCTGCAATGGCCTACTGGCGATTCCTATTTCGATGCGCCGCGAAGTGAGTAGCAGCTCATCTCCGAGGGTGAACCGCCCCGGGATTCCCGGAGACTGCCGGGTTTGAGTGAGACTGCCATCGGCAGCCGACCCGTTGACTGATGATACGACACCTCGAGTACTTCAGGCGAGGTTGCAGATTGGTTCGAACAGCCGACGATGATTGAACCCATCGACCCATGCCTGCGTGGCGTACTCGACGGCTTTCCGTTTTCAGCCATGGCTCGCGGGGGTGAGTGACCGGGTCTTGTAGAGCCCGATGATGGACGGTGCCGCGAGGCGACATCCGGCCAGTACGCGTCTCGACGGCCATGCAACGAGCCGAGACCCGAAGGTGTCCGCGCCGACTGCGTCCGATGGAGATCGCGCCGGCGCGTGGCGCCAAGCGCGGGACTTACGTCGGTTTCCGTGCGCTCTGCATTCGCCGCACGATCTGCTGCACGGCGTCGGTCTGCATCTCGCGCAGGAGCCGCTGCTCCTGCAGGTCGCGCGCGAGCACCTGCGTCTCGTTGAACGTGTACGAGCGGCGGACGACGATCTCGCCGGCCGGCATCCAGTCGTTGCCGTTCTTGTCGTGCAGCCGGAACTGCACGCGCTTGGCGAGCGCGTACTCGCGCACCGAGCCGCCCGACGACAGCGACAGCACGTCCTTGTCGTCGACGACCGAAGGGATGGCCAGCACGACCTCGGCGGCGCCCGCCTCGTCGACGACCTTCGCACCGCTGCCGGAGCCGATGGCGCGGCTCATCTCCTGCGCGAACGGCTTGGACGTCGGCGCATTCACGTACACGGACGAGAACGGGAAGCTCGCGTCGCCGCGCAGGTGGAAGCCGCACGCCGACAGCGCGGCGGCGCAGGCGACCGCGGCGAGCGCCCTAGACCACCACATTGACGAGCCGTCCCGGCACGACGACGACCTTCTTCACCGCCGCGCCCGCGGCGTGCTTGGCGACCTCGGGGCTCGCGCGCGCGGCCGCCTCGATCGCCGCGCGATCGGCCTGCGCCGGGATGACGAGCTTGCCGCGGAGCTTGCCGTTGACCTGCAGCACGAGCTCGATCTCGTCCTGCACGAGGGCCGCCGGGTCGGGCTCGGGCCACGGCGCGTCGAGCAGGTCGCCCCATTGCGCCGCGTAGCCCAGGTCGTTCCACAGCACCCACGTGGTGTGCGGGACGACCGGGTAGAGCACGCGCAGCAGGATCGACAGCCCCTCGCGCACCGCCGCGTCCGCGCCGGCGGCCTGCGCCGGCAGCGCCTCGAGCGCGTTCAGCATCTTCATCCCGGCCGAGACGACGGTGTTGTACTGGATGCGCTCGTAGTCGTAGGTCGCCTGCCGGAGGTTCAAGTGCACCTCGCGGCGCGCGGCCTTCGCCTCGGCGGAGGCGCTGGCCGCGTCGAACCCACCCGCGGCGGCGACGGCCTCCGCGTGCGCCTGCGCGAAGGTCCACAGGCGGCGCAGGAACCGGTGCGCGCCGTCGACGCCCGCGTCCGACCACAGCGCGCTGTCGTCCGGCGGGCCGGCGAACATCACGAACAGCCGCGCGGTATCGGCGCCATGGCGCGCGATCAGTTCCTGCGGGTCGACGCCGTTGCGCTTGCTCTTCGACATCGTGCCGATGCCGCCGTACTCGACGGGCTGGCCGTCCGCCTTCGACGTAGCACCCACGACGCGCCCGTCGGCGTCGGTGACGACCTCGACGCCGTCGGGGGCCTGGTAGTCGATGCCCCCCTTCTCGCCGCGGCGGAAGAAGATGTGGTTGAGCAGCATCCCCTGCGTCATCAGGCGGGTGAACGGCTCGTCGAAGGCGACCAGGCCCAGGTCGCGCATTACCTTGGTCCAGAAGCGCGCGTAGAGCAGGTGCAGGATCGCGTGCTCGATGCCGCCGATGTACTGGTCCATCGGGTTCCAGTACGCGTTGCGCGCATCGACCATCGTCGGCGCGTCGGGGCAGGCGTAGCGCATGTAGTACCACGACGAGTCGACGAACGTGTCCATCGTGTCGGTCTCGCGCTTCGCCGCCGCGCCGCACTTCGGGCAGCGCGTGTTCACGAAATCCGCGCGCCGCGCGAGCGGGTTGCCGCCGCCGTCGGGCACGCAATCCTCGGGCAGCACGACCGGCAGCTCTTCGCAGGGGACCGGCACGTCGCCGCACGCGGGACAGTGGACGATCGGGATCGGCGTCCCCCAGTAGCGCTGCCGCGAGATGCCCCAGTCGCGCAGCCGGTACGTGATCTTCTTCTCGCCCAGGCCCTTCGCGGCGAGGTCGGCGGCGATCGCGTCGACGGCCTCGCCGTACCGCAGCTCGTCGTACTTGCCGGAGAAGACGCAACGGCCGCGCTCCTTGTCCGCGTACCACGGCTGCCAGGCGTCGGTCGAGAACGACTCGTCGGCGACGGCGATGACCTGCCTGATCGGCAGCCCGTACTTCTTCGCGAACGCGAAGTCGCGCTCGTCGTGCGCGGGCACGCCCATCACGGCGCCGTCGCCGTAGGACATCAGCACGTAGTTGCCGACCCACACGTCGACCGGCTCGCCGGTCAGCGGATGGCGGACGCAGAGCCCGGTCGGCATCCCCTTCTTCTCCATCGTCGCGAGGTCGGCCTCCATCACGCTGCCGCGCCGGCACTCGTCGACGAACGCGGCGAGCTCGGGGTTCGACCGCGCGGCGTGCAGCGCGATCGGGTGCTCGGCGGCGACCGCGCAGAACGTGACACCCATGATCGTGTCCGCGCGCGTCGTGAACACGTACATGCGCCCGTCCTGCAGCGGGCGCCCGTCCGCGCCCCGGATGTCGTGCGGGAACGCGAAGCGCACGCCTTCGCTGCGGCCGATCCAGTTCGCCTGCATCGCCCGCACGCGCTCGGGCCAGCCGGTCATCTTCGGCAGGTTGTCGAGGAGCTCGTCGGCGTAGTCGGTGATCCGCAGGTAGTACATCGGGATCTCGCGCTTCTCGACCGGCGCGCCGGAGCGCCAGCCGCGACCGTCGACCACCTGCTCGTTGGCGAGCACCGTCTGGTCGACCGGGTCCCAGTTGACGGTGCCGGTCTTCTTGTAGGCGATGCCCTTCTCGAGCATCTTCAGGAACAGCCACTGGTTCCAGCGGTAGTAGGCGGGGTCGCAGGTGGCGAGCTCGCGCGACCAGTCGATCGCGAGGCCGACGGCCTGCATCTGCCGCTTCATCGTCGCGATGTTGTCGTAGGTCCACCGCGCCGGCGGCACGCCGCTCTTGATCGCGGCGTTCTCGGCCGGCAGGCCGAACGCGTCCCAGCCCATCGGCACCAGCACGTTGTACCCGCGCATCCGCAGGTGCCGGTACATCATGTCGCTGATCATGTAGTTGCGCACGTGCCCCATGTGCAGGATGCCGGAGGGGTACGGCAGCATCGACACGCAGTAGTACTTCGGGCGGTCGGCGCGCTCGACGGCGCGGTAGGCGTCGGCGGCCTGCCACGCGGACTGCGCGGCGGCCTCGATGGCGCGGGGATCGAACGGTTTCATGGCGTCACTTTCGCTAAGCCTTTGATTATACCGGCCGACCGTCGGCTCATCGGCCGAGGTACGGCGCCGCCAGCACCCAGAAGCCGAGCGCCGCGAACAGCAGGGCGGCGAAGATGCGCACCGCGCGGAACGGGATCCGGGCGGAGGCCGCCTTGCCGAGGAAGGCGGTGGGCACGTTCACGAGCAGCATGCCGAGCGTGGTGCCGGCGACGACGGCGGCGAGCGAGGCGTACTGCGCGGCGAGCATCACCGTGGCGATCTGCGTCTTGTCGCCGATCTCGACCAAGAAGAACGTCCACGTCGTGACGAGGAACACGCTGGTGCGCGACGCGGGCGGCGTCGCGCCCTCGTCGAGCTTGTCGGGCTTGAGCGCCCACGCGGCGACCGCGAAGAACGACAGCGCCAGCAGCCAGCGCAGCACGTCCTCGGGAAACACCGCGCGCGCCCAGTTGCCGACCCAGCCGGCGATCGCGTGGTTGGCGAGTGTCGCGACCGCGATGCCCGCGACGATCGGCCACGGGCGGCCGTAGCGCGCGGCGAGCACCAGCGTCAGCAGCTGGGTCTTGTCGCCGAGTTCGCCGACGGCGACGACGGCGGTGGACACGAGCAGGGCTTCGAGCATCGGTGGGGGTGGGACAACCCCCGCCCGCGCGGACTTATGCTATTGTCATAAGTCCGCCTGCCGCGCGAGAAGCCGTTCGCCGGGAAAAGGGGATAATTCTAGCCCTCGCACGGAACCGAACCGGAAGCCCGGTGAACCAACGACTGTTCGCCAGTCGTCCCCGCCACGAGAAACGCATGCCGCGCACCGCCGTCCTCGCCGTCGCCCTGGCCGCCGCCGCCCTCCTGGGCGCGGGCGCGGCCGCGGCTGCGCCGGTGAAGACGCCCCACGTCGAGGCCGAGCTCGTATCCGAGCGCACGGCGCTGGTGCCGGGCCGGGCGACCACCGTGGCGCTGCGGCTGAAGATGGCCGACGGCTGGCACACGTACTGGCGCAACCCGGGGGACTCGGGGCTGCCGACGACGCTCGCGTGGAAGCTGCCTGCCGGCACCACCGCCGGCCCGATCCAGTGGCCGGCGCCCGAGGCGCTGCCCGCCGGGCCGCTCGTCAACTTCGGCTACGAAGGCGAGGTGCTGCTTCTCACCGACGTCGCCGTGGCGGCCGACGCGCGGCCCGGCGACGCGCTGGCGCTCGCCGCGAAGGCCGAGTGGCTGGTCTGCCGTGAGACGTGCATCCCGGAGGAGGCGCAGCTCGAGCTCGTGCTGCCGGTGTCCGACCGCTCCGATCCGTACCCGCAGTGGGGCCAGGCGATCGCCGCGACGCGCGCCGCGCTGCCCGCGCCCGCGCCGGGCTGGCTCGCCGCGGCGCGCGGCGACGGGCAGAAGGTGATCGTCACGCTCACCGGCCCCGCGGGTGCGGCCACGCCGGCCGGCGTGCACTTCTTCCCGTTCGACGAGGGCCGCATCGAGCCTTCCGCGAAGCAGGCGTTCGCGCGAGACGCGAGCGGCACGTTCACGCTGACGCTGCCGGTGGCCAGCCAGCTGGTCCCCGGTTTCACGCGCGTCGCCGGCGTGCTGACCGCCGCCGGCGGTTTCGTGGCGGGCGCCGCGACGCCGAAGGCCATCGTGATCGACACGCCGCTCACCGGCACCGTCGTCGCCGGGCCCAAGCCTGTGGCGGCGCCCGTGCCCGCGCTCAACGTCGCGGCGCCGGCGGGCGAGGGCCTGTCGCTGCTGGCGGCGATGCTGTTCGCGTTCGTCGGCGGCATCGTGCTCAACCTGATGCCGTGCGTGTTCCCCGTGCTGTCCCTGAAGGCGCTGGCGCTGGCCGCGCCCGGCCACGGCAACAAGCAGAAGCTGCGGCTCGAAGGGCTCGCGTTCTCCGGCGGCGTGATCGCGACGTTCGTCGCGCTGGCGGGGCTGCTGCTGGCGTTCCGCGCCGCGGGCGAGCAGTTCGGCTGGGGCTTCCAGCTGCAGTCGCCGGCGGTCGTCACCGGCCTGGCGCTCCTGTTCTTCGTGCTGGCGCTGAACATGTCGGGCGCGTTCGAGTTCGGCTCGCTCGTGCCGTCGGACGCGGCCGGCTGGAGCGCGCGCAACAAGTACGCGGACGCGGCGCTGTCGGGCGTGCTCGCGGTGGTCATCGCCTCGCCGTGCACGGCGCCGTTCATGGGCGCGGCGCTGGGGTTCGCCCTCGCGCAGCCGGCAGTGGTCACGCTCATCGTCTTCGTCGCGCTCGGCCTCGGGATGGCGCTGCCGTTCCTGCTGCTGTCGTGGTTCCCGGGCTGGCGGCGGGTGTTGCCGAAGCCGGGCACGTGGATGGTGCACCTGAAGCAGCTGCTTGCGTTCCCGCTGTACGCCACGGTCGCGTGGCTGGCGTGGGTGCTGGGGGCGCAGGTCGACAACGACGCCGTCGTGCGGCTGCTGATCACGCTGGTGGTCGTCGCGTTCGCGCTGTGGGCGTGGCGCAACTACCGCATGGGCGCTGCGCGCGCATACTCGGTTGCCGCGGCGGCGGGCTTCGTCGCGGCGGTCGCCGTGGCCTGGCCGCTCTTCTCCGGCGGGGCCGAGCGCGACGCGGCGGCGGCCGCGCCCGGCGCCGGCAAGGCGGCCGCGGGCGACCCGTGGCAGCCGTTCACGCCGGCGCTCGTCGCGGAGCTGACGGCCGCGGGCAAACCGGTGTTCGTCGACTTCACCGCGGCCTGGTGCGTCACCTGCCAGGTGAACAAGCGGCTCGTCCTCAACGACCGCACGGTGAAGGACGCGTTCGTGCAGCACGGCATCGAGCTGGTGCGCGCCGACTGGACGCGCCGGGACCCGGTGATCACGCAGGCGCTGGCGGCGCTCGGCCGCCAGGGCGTCCCCGTCTACGTCCTGTACATCCCGGGCCGGGAACCGACGCTGCTGCCCGAGGTCCTGCAGACGCAGGTCGTGCTCGACGCGCTGGCGATGGCCGGCGCGCCCAGGGCGGCCGCGCTCGACAACCGCACGAGGTCGCCATGACGATGAACACGCTGCGCCTGCTCGCCCTTCCCTTCGCCTTCGCCGCCGGCGCGGCGTTCGCCGCCGCGCCGGGCTCGGCCGCGCCCGACTTCGCGCTGGCCGACACGGCGGGCAGGACCGTGAAGCTGTCCGACTACCGGGGCAAGTTCGTCGTCCTCGAGTGGACCAACCCCGACTGCCCGTTCGTGCAGGCGCAGTACAACGGCAACGGCATGCAGCCGCTGCAGAAGGAGTGGGGCGGCAAGGACGTCGTGTGGCTCGCGATCAACTCGACCAACCGCAACCACGGCGAGTACAAGACGCCCGCGCAGATGAGCGCGTGGATGGCGGAGAAGGGCGCCGCGCCGAAGGCCGTGCTCCTCGACGACACCAGCGCCACGGGCCGCGCGTACGCGGCCAGGACCACGCCGCAGATGTTCGTGATCGACCCGGCCGGCAAGGTCGTCTACGCCGGCGCCATCGACGACAAGCGCAGCGCGCGCGAGGCCGACCGCAAGACCGCCCACAACTACGTGCGCGCGGCGCTGGCCGAGGCCACCGCGGGCAAGCCGGTCGCCGTCGCCAGCACCACGCCGTACGGCTGCTCGGTCAAGTACTGACGGCCGCGGCATGACGCTCGAGACCTGGCTCGCGTTCTTCGTCGCCTCCTGGCTCATCAGCGCCTCGCCCGGCGCCGGGGCGATCTCCGCGATGGCCGCGGCCTCGCGCTTCGGGCTCGCGCGCGCGATGGCGAACATCGGCGGCCTCATCGCGGGCATCCTGTTCGTGCTCACGATCGTCGCGGCGGGGCTGGGCGCGCTGCTCGCCGCGTCCGCGGTCGCGTTCACCGTCGTCAAGTGGCTGGGTGTGGCCTACCTCGTCTGGCTCGGCGTCGAGCAGTGGCGCGCGCCGGCGTTCGCCGTCGACGCCGACGCCGCGGCGGGCACGCTCGGCGGCACCCGCCGGCAGCTCTTCGTGCGCGGCTTCCTCGTCAACGCGACCAACCCCAAGGGCATCGTGTTCATGCTGGCGGTGCTGCCGCAGTTCATCGACCCCGCGCGGCCGCAGCTCGTCCAGTATGCGATCTGCGGCGCGACGCTCGCGTTCACCGACCTCGTCGTGATGACCGGCTACGCGGCGTTCGCCGCGAAGGCGCTGCGGCTGTTGCGCCGCCCGCACCACATCCGCGCGATGAACCGTGCGTTCGGCGGCTTGCTGATGACGATGGGCGCGCTGCTCGCGTCCTTCAAGCGCGCGGCGTAGCGCCGGCAGGCCGCCGCGCGCGCACACGATTCCCCACGACCGCGAAGGACGCACCATGCCGAAGGCCTACTGGATCAGCGCGTACCGCGCCGTGAAGAACCCCGACAAGCTCGCCGCGTACGCGAAGCTGGCCGGTCCCGCGCTCACCGCCGCGGGGGGGCGCTTCCTCGCGCGCGGCGAGCCCGCGCAGGTCTACGAGCTCGGCATGAGGCAGCGCACGGTGCTGGTCGAGTTCGACAGCGTCGCGCAGGCGGTCGCCGCGCACGACTCGTCGGCCTACCAGGAGGCGCTCGCGGCGCTCGGCGACGGCGCCGACCGCGAGATTCGCATCATCGAAGGCCTCTGACGCGCGCCGCGCCGGTCACCGCGTGCGCTGCGCGTGCAGCAGCGGGAACTCGGCCCGGCGGACGAAACCCAGCGCCACGTAGAGGTCGATCGCCCGCGGATTGCGGCTGTCGACGTGCAGGTACGGCGTCTCGCCGGCGCGCAGCATCCGGTTGACGACACGGCCGATAAGCCCCCGCGCAAGGCCACGGCCCTGCACGTCCGGGTGCGTGCAGACGGCGCTCACCTCGTGGAACGCGCCGGCGCACGAGCGCTCGCCGGCCATCGCGACGAGGCGGCCGCCGTCGCGGATGCCGATGTAGACGCCGAGCTCGATCGTGCGCGACCGGAACGGCCCCGGCTTCGTGAGTTCGACCAGCGCGAGCATCTCCTCCACGTCGCCGCGAGCGAGGCGCACGACGCCGGCGTCGCCCTCCGGCAGCGGCGCCGGGTCGGGGCGGATCATCTGCACGATCGTCGACTCGTAGAGTGTCTCCCAGCCGTCCGGCAGCGCCGGCGCGAAGGGCCCGACGAGTCCGGCGTCGTCACCGACGGCGACGAGCTCGGAGAGCGCCGCGACGTTGTCCGGGCCAGCCGCCGGAAGCGCCGCGATCGGCGAGACGTCCGGGGCGTAGCGGCGCGCGAGCGCGCCGCCCAGCGCGAAGTGCGCCTGCCGCGTCGTAAGCGCGGACCAGAACGGGTTGTCGAGGGGATGCGCGGCGGCCGTCGTCGTCATCGGGTTCGCGAACCGTTGCGCGAAGCGCGTGCGCCCCTCACCCCAGCCCTCTCCCCGCTGCGCGGGGCGAGGGAGCACGCCGGTGGCTGGGCGCGGTGCAGCGCAGGCGTCGCATCGTTCGGCTTCCTCTCCCCGCTGCGCGGGGCGTGGGAGCACGCCGGTGGCTGGGCGCGATGCAGCGCAGGCGTCGCATCGTTCGGCTTCCTCTCCGCGCTGCGCGGGGCGAGGGAGCACGCCGGTGGCTGGGCGCGATGCATCGCAGGCGTCGCAAATTTGCTCTCCCTCTCCCCGCTTGCGGGGAGAGGGCCGGGGTGAGGGGCGTCATCGCCCGGCTCCCTCCGCATCACCGAACGCCGCCTCCATCTCCCTCCGGAATTTCACCGCATCGCTGCCCGCGTCGTATTCGACGTCGTCCCAGCGCACCGGCGCGTTCGCCGCAATCCCGCGCAGGAGCCTGACCCCGTGCGCGAGGCCGAGCGGCAGCCCACCCAGCGCGCGCGACGCCGCGGCCGGCATCAGCCTGCCGTACACGGTGAACCCGCCTTCGCCGTCGAGCGTCTCGCCTGCCGCGAGGTCGCGCTTCGCCGTCGCCACGACGTCGCCGTGCCACGCCTGCGCCTGCCCGGTGGGCTCGCCGCGCAGCCCGGCCGACGCAACGGAAATGCCGAGCTCGAGGCCGATCGCGTGGTACGGCTTGTACATCGCGCTGTAGCGGCCCGACGGGTCGGTCGAGAACCCGTACTCGCGGAAGCAGCGCCGCACGTAATCCTCGCCGGCCGCGTCGCCCGCGCGGAACGTCACGTACACGCCCCAGCGCAGGTCGCGGAACACCGGGCGGCCGTCACGTTCGAGGCTCGAGATCACCTCGACCTGCCCGGCGTGGTGCAGCTGGCCGCCTTCGTCGCGTGGCCGCAGCACGCGCGGCAGGTCGTCCACGCCGCACGGCGGGAACGCGAGCCCGTCCGGCGCGGGCGTCAGGCCGGCGGCGTTGGCCACGGCCGCCATCTCGATCGCACTCTTGGTGCCGTCGAGGAACGAGTTGAACATCTGCGCGTTGAAGTCGCCCGCCGCGACCATCTCCGGCGTGAAGCCGTAGTGCGGCCACACGGTCGCCGGCGTCGACGCGTGGTACTCCGGCAGGTACTTCGTTCCCTTGCCGGCGGCGACGACCTCGAAGCCCGCAGTCCGGCACCAGTCGACCATCTCGCAGATCAGCGCCGGCTGGTCGCCGTACGCGAGCGAGTACACGACGCCCGCCGCGCGCGCCCGCTGCGCGAGCAGCGGTCCGGCCAGCGCGTCGGCCTCGACGTTGACCATCACGACGTGCTTGCCGTGCGCGCAGCACGCGAGCACGTGGCGGATGCCGGCGGCCGGATTGCCGGTGGCGTCGATCACGACGTCGACCGCCGGCGCGGCGATCACGGCGAGCGCGTCGTCGTCGACGAACGTGCCGCCGCTCCTCGCCGCGTCCGCGAGCGTGCGCGGCGCGAGGCGCTCCGGCGCCCAGCCGGCGCGTTCGAGCGACGCGCGTGCGCGGGCGGGCGCGAGGTCCGCGATCGCGACGACGTGGATGCCCGGCGTGTGCTTCGCCTGCGCCAGGTACATCGTGCCGAACTTGCCGGCGCCGATCAGCGCGACGCGCAGCGGGCGCCCTTCGGCCGCGCGCTGGAGCAGCATGCGATGGAGGTTCATCCGCGCATGATGCCGCACGCGCGGAACGCGGCCAATGGCCGCCCTCTCGTCCGAGCCGCGGGATGTCCGGAATTGCCAGACCGGCGCGCCGTGCATGGCTTAGAATGGCGACCGCGCCGCGCGGCCACGTGCGCGGCGCCGCATGCTCAACAAGGGGAAGACATGACCGGTAGCCGCTGTCCGAGCAACCCCGCCCTGCGCCTGCTGGGCGCCGCGGCGATCGCCGCGATCGGTACGGCCGCCGCACCGGCGCTCGCCGGCGGCATCATCCTCTACGAGGTCGGCACGGCCGACGTCGGCCTTGCCGCCGCAGGCTACGGCGCCCGCGCGCAGGACGCGTCGACGGTGCTCACCAACCCGGCCGGCATGACGCGCCTCGACGGCACGCAGGTGCTCGCGGCGGGTCAGTTGCTGTGGGGCGACGTCAGGTTCTCGATCGGCGGCGGGACGTCGCCGGCGCTGGGCGGCAACAACGGCGGCCACGTGGTCGGGCAGGACGGCTGGTTCCTGGGCGGCGGCGCCTTCACGACCTACCGCGTTTCGCCGGACGTGACGCTGGGCTTCGCGGCCACCGGCAACTTCGGCATGCCGCTCAATTACGACGACGACTGGGCCGGCCGCTACTACGTGCAGAAGGCCACGCTGCTCGGCCTCTCGTTCCTGCCGTCGGTCGCCTACAAGGTCAACGACAAGGTGTCCGTCGGCGTGGCGCTCAACGCGATGTACGGCATCTTCAAGAACCAGGTCGCCATCAACAACCTGCTGCCGAACTTCGGCGACGGCCAGCTGAAGCTGGAGGACGAGGTGTGGGGGTTCGGCGCCAACGTCGGCGTCCTGTACCAGCCCGACGCGCGCACGCGCTGGGGCCTCGTGTGGAGCTCGCAGGTCAACCTCGACTTCGAGTCCGGCCTCGAGTGGTCGAACCTCGCCCCGGGCCTGCGCACGGCGCTCGACCACCGCGGCCTCCTGAACGCGTCGCTCGGCGTCGGCATCAAGGTGCCGCAGGGCGTGATGCTGAGCGTCTACTCGGAGACGAGCGACCGCCTGGCGCTGCTGGGCAGCGCGGGCTGGCAGCAGTGGTCGAAGTTCGGCCAGGTCCAGTTCGGCCTCGACGACGTCAACAATCCGACGAGCGTCACCAAGAACCTCGAGTTCAAGGACACGTGGCACGTTTCCGCCGGCGCACAGTACCGGTACTCGGAGTCGTGGCTCGTCAACTTCGGCATCGCGTACGACTCCGCGTTCCAGAGCGGCAACATCTCGCCGATGCTGCCCGTGAACTCCGCATGGCGCTTCGGCGCCGGCGCCCAGAAGCAGGTCGACAAGGGCGCCTTCTGGGGTGTCGCGGCGGAGTATGCCTATGGCGGCGGACTCGACGTCGACATGAGGAGCCAGCTCCCCGTGGCGGCGGGCGGGCGCGGCGACCTGGTCGGCGCGTACAACCAGGCAGGTTCCTTCTTCCTCGCCGCGTACTACAACTGGAAGTTCTGACCGGTCGGCGGCGCACCGCCGCCCGGCTCAGGCCGCGTCCCCGCCGCAGTCGGGCGCCGCCAGCTCGGCGGCGAGCGCCTTCCGCAGAAAGTCCACGCACTCGCGCGCGTGCGTCATCACGATCAGGTGCCCGCCGTCGAGCATCAGGTCGGCCGTTGCGGGCGGCCGTACCGTCGAGTCGTGCCGGCCGTGGATGCGCACGATCCGGACGCCCTCGCGGATCCCTCCCGGCCAGATCGACATGGCGTCGTACATGTCGCGGTGCAGCGACAGCTGGCACAGGCCGAACTGCTCGAAGCCGTCCAGCAGCGCCAGCATGAACGGCGACGCGTCGCGGCCGACGCGGTGCCGCCTGATGCCTTCGCGCCGGCGCAGGAAGCGCTGCAGCCACGCTACCGGAAGGAACTTCCGCAGCAGGTAGGAACGCGCGAGTGCGACGAAATCGGCGCGGAACGGGCTGCTGGCGACGAAGACCACCGCGGCGAGCGCGCGGAGGTTGGCGATCTCGCACGCGACGGCGCCGGCGAACGACGGGGCGACGATGATGGCGCCGTCGGGAATGCGCCACGCTTCGACCACGAAGCGCGCTATCGCCGGGATCGTCGCCTCGCCGCGGTACTCCGGCCACTCGACGTACACGGCGCCGGGCAGCTCGTCCCACGGCCCGCGGTACGTGCGGCTGTCGGCCGCCAGCCCCGGCAGCAGGAAGACCCGCCGCGCGCGCCCGGCCGGCACGCCGATCCGGCTCGGGATGCGCCGTGACAGCAGCCAGTCGACCAGCGCATCGGCCGATGGCCGCGTGCGCGCCCGCTGCGCGCACGCGGCGGCGGCGCGATGGATGCCTTCGTCCCGCAGGCACCGGTGCAGCAGCGGCAGCGCGCGGGCGGCGGTGAATTCCCCGGCCGTCGTCGCCACACCCGCGCCGAGGCGCAGGACGCGCTCCGCATTGTCGGGCTGGTCGAGCGCCATCGCGACGACGAGCTGCGGAACGCCGGCTGCCAGCGCCTGCGCGACGGTGCCGATGCCGCCGTGGTGCACGAGCGCGCGCGCGTGCGGCAGCAGAACGGAAAACGGCGCGTAGGACGACGCGAAGACGTTGGCCGGCAGTCCGTGCGGCAGCTGCTCCGGCTTGCGCGTCAGGAACACGGCCCGGCAGCCGCAGAGCCGCACGAGTTCCGCGGCCTCCGCGAAGTATCCGCCGGCGTGGAACTGGCCGGTGCCCGCGGTGAACACCACGGGCTTCTCGCCGTCGGCGAGGAACCGCTGCAGTGCCGGCTCCAGCGGCTGCTCGGCCGCCATGTCCTCCAGCGGGAAGTCCCACTGCAGCAGGTGGTGCGGCCAGTCCGGCTGCGACGGGGCGTACCAATCGGGGAAGAGCGCCAGCACGCCGTCCGGCGAGTGCCACCATTGCTTCCACAGGCTGTAGGGCGGCTCGACGCCGTGTTCTTCGCACACGGCCCGCACCGCCGGCAGCGCGTGGCGGTCGAGCGGATTCGGCAGCGCGAGCAGCGCGCGCCGCAGCCACCACGGCAGGCGGCGCAGGTGCCGCGCCACCGGCCCGAACAGCGGCAGCGCGCGCGCGCTGACGAACAGCAGTGGGTACAGGTGGACGCTCACCAGCGGGATGCCGTGCTTTTCGCGCACCAGCCGCGCGCCGAAGTTGATCATCGGCGCGAGCATCAGGTCGGGCAGTCCGTCGCGCGCGACGATCGCCTCGACCGCGTCGACGAAGCCGCGGGTCGACCGCCCCGCACATTCGTAGGACGCCCGGCCGCCGCCGGCCTGCGTCCACAGCCGAGGGTCGGCGAGCAGCGCGGCGAGCTCGCCGTCGCCCACGCCCGCGAAGCCGAGCCCCGCGCCGGTGGCCGCGTGGCGATAGGTGTCCGCCGTGACGATCGTCGCCCGGTGGCCACGCCGCTGCAGCTGCCGGCCGAGCCACACGAACGGGTAGACGCTGCCCGATGTGCCGTGCGGCAGCAGGAGGACGTGGCTCATCGCTCGGGCGAATGGGCGCGCGCCGCCGAGGGCGCGCTCAGCGGTCGAAGAGCCCCAGCTCCCGCAGCGCCTGCCGGGCGCCGTCGACGCCGACGACGCGCCGAGCGTGCAGGCCGAAGCGCGCGGCAGCCGCGACGTTGATCGCGTTGTCGTCGACGAACAGCACGCGGTCGGCCGGCACGCCGATCGCCGCGACGACGTGCGCGAAGTAGTCGGCGTCGGGCTTCAGCCTGCCGACGAGGTGGGACGGGAAGTTGTGGTCGAACGCCGCGTCGAGCGACCACGCGTCCGCAAAGCGCTGCCAGTGGATCTCGTTGGTGTTGGAAACGCTCGCCAGCCGGTAGCGGCCGCGCAGCTCGGCGAGCAGTTCGAGCGCCCCGGGAAGCACGGCGCGCGGCCACCAGGTGAACGCGGCGAGGAACTCGTCCGGCGGAACCGGGACGCCGAACTCGGCGACGACCTCGCGCGCGAACGCGTCGCGCCCGGTGGCGCCGGTCTCGAACCGGCGCACGGCGTCGGAGTGCAGCCAGCGGCGCCACAGCTCGTCGGTGCTGTCGATGCCGGCCGACCACTCCAGCATCTTCTCCACGCCGGCGAGCTCGACGACCACGCCGCCGAGGTCGAACAGGATCGCGTCGATGTCCGGACCGTTCATCGCGGTCAGTGCAGCGCGAGCACCAGTCCGAGCGGCACGAAGACGACCGACAGCACGTTGCCGATCAGCACGATCGACGCGACCTTGGCGGGCTCCTGCCGGAACTGCTCGGCGACCATGAAGTTGAGCACCGCGGGCGGCAGGCTGCCGAAGATGAGCAGCAGCCCCTGCTGCTCGCGGTCGAGCCCCAGCACCGGCGCGAGCAGCGCGGCCATCGCGATGCCGGTCAGCGGGCACACCAGCCCGCCGATCACGCCCAGGTGCCAGTCGTCCCAGCGGACCTCGTACAGGCGCACGCCCAGCGACAGCAGCATCATCGGCACCAGCGCGTCGCCGACCATCTTGATGGAGGTCGCCGCCCAGTCGGGGAGCGGCGGGTGCGTCAGCGCGAACGCGAACCCGGCGAACGTCGACCAGACCATCGGGTTGCGCAGCAGGTTGCGGAAGCGCGCGTGGTGGTCGACGATCCACTGCCCGAGCGTGAAGTGCAGCAGGTTCGAGATGGTGAACAGCGCGACCATCGCCGAGAAGCCCGAGGCGCCGTAGGCCAGCACCGCCAGCGGCAGCCCCATGTTGCCGCAGTTGTTGAACATCATCGGCGGCACGAACGTTCGCGCGTCGGCGTGCAGCAGCTTCGCGAACGGCCACGCGAGCAGGCCCGAGCCCAGCACGACGCCGATGCTGCCCAGCATCAGCGCACCGTAGGCGCCGACGTCGAAATCCTTGCTGGCGAGCGCGGAGAAGATGAGCGCCGGCGCGAGGATCGTCATGCTGATCCGGTTCACCGCGGCCATGTCCGGCTTCACGCGGCGCGCGTACAGGTACCCGACCACCACGACCAGCAGCACCGGCAGGAAGATGCCGAGGACGCGCTCGATCACGTCAGCCCCGGACCCGCACCCGGACGCCGCGCCGGAAACCCGCGCCGGGCGGCGCACGCATCACAGGATGTACCGCGCGAGGTTGTCGTCGCCGGCGATGCCGGCCAGCGTCGCGTCGACGAACGCGGCGTCGATCGCGACGGTGTCGCCGGTGCGCCGCGCGGCGTGGAACGACACGTCGTCGAGCAGGCGCTCCATCACCGTGTAGAGCCGCCGCGCGCCGATGTTCTCCTGGCGCTCGTTGACGGCGAACGCGATCTCGGCCAGTGCTTGATGTTGCCGCCGTGGAATCCCGAGGGATCTGCTCGGCGCTGCTTTTCGCGCCGCGCACTCGCCGCGCACAAGGTATGCCGGTCGCCGCCGATCTTCGAAGTCCGGCCACCGACAGCGACGAGAGCCTTGACGCGGATCGGGAAGCGTCCTCGCAGCTCGGGGATGATGTGTCGGAGGGCTTCGCGAGGTGGAAGGCGCCGGAGGCGATGAACAGGATGTGGTCGGTCTTGACCATTCCGTACTTGGTCGACACCGTCGTGCCCTCGACGATCGGCAGCAGGTCGCGCTGCACGCCCTGGCGCGACACGTCCGCGCCGTGCGCCGGAGCGCGACGCTGATCTTGTCCATCTCGTCCAGGAACACGATGCCGTTCTGCTCGGCGGCGGCCAGCGCCTTCGAGCCGGATCTCGTCGTCGTTGAGCAAGCGCGGCCTCCTCGTCGGTCAGCGCCTTCAGCGCGTCGGCGACCGTCATCTTCTTGATCTTGCGCCGGCCCGAGCCCATCTCGCGGAACATCCCCTGGATCTGGCTGGTGAGCTCCTCCATGCCCGGCGGCGCCATGATCTCCATCTGGGCGGGCAGCGCCGAGACCTCGATCTCGACCTCGCGCTCGTCGAGCGCGCCCTCGCGCAGCATCTTGCGGAATTTCTGCCGCGTCGCGGAGTCGGTCGGCTTCAAGTCGGAGAAGTTCACCTCGCGCGCCGGCGGCAGCAGCACGTCGAGCAGCCGCTCCTCGGCGTTGTCGGCGGCCCGGTCGCGCACCTTGCGCGTCTCGGCCTCGCGGGTGTCCTTGATCGCCACCTCGACCAGGTCGCGCACGATCGTATCGACGTCGCGGCCGACGTAGCCGACCTCGGTGAACTTGGTCGCCTCGACCTTGACGAACGGGGCGTCGGCGAGCCGCGCGAGGCGACGCGCGATCTCCGTCTTGCCCACGCCGGTGGGGCCGATCATCAGGATGTTCTTCGGCGTGATCTCGTGCCGCAGCGGCTCCGGCACCTGCTGCCGGCGCCAGCGGTTGCGCAGGGCGATCGCCACCGCCCGCTTCGCTGCCTCCTGCCCGACGATGTGCTTGTCGAGCTCGGAGACGATCTCCTCGGGGGTCATGCGGAACGACATGGCGACGCTCTCGGGCGGGCGGAAAACGACGGCGGCCGCCCAACGGGCGGCCGCCGTAGGTACCGGATGCCGCGGTGTCAGTCGGGGATCGTCAGCGTGTTCCCGGAGAAGGTGATCTGGTTCGCCGCCGGCGGCGCGGCGAGGATCGGCGGGCACGTTCGCCGTCGTGATCGGCGGCGCGGCGCCCGGCGTGCCGCCGCGCGGGACCGTGCGCACGACCTGCGCGGGCGGCAGCGGCACGTTGAGGGTCAGGTGTGCCCACATCGCGTCCATCGCCCTGACGAAGTAGAAGTGCAGCGGCACGAACATCGAGTCGTAGCCGGGCAGCAGCGGGTTGTCGATGAACGCGTCGAAGTGCTGCGCGTTGGTCACCTCGACATAGGTGAGCTTCGACGCCGCGCCCTCGGTGATCTTGTTCATCCCGTAGTACGGCCGCGACGAGAACGCGACCGGCACCAGCGCGTCGGCGCGGCCGTGGACGATGATCGCCGGGCGCCCGCGCAGGTTGCCGGTCCGGTGCGTCTCCTTGACGCCGTTCTGCACGCGCGTGCCCGATGGGTCGGCGACGAGCCACAGGTCGCGCTGGCACTTCGCCGCGTCGATGTTGTAGTCGAGCAGGCCCGTCGACGGCGAGACCGACGCCGACGTGTTGACCGGGCCGCCCGGCGCGTCGTTGTTGACGATGTTGACGCCCACGGTCGGCGGCACGCCGTTGCTGCCGCCGAAGCTCTGCGCCAGCGCGGAGGCGGAGAGCGGGATCGGCTTGAACGACGTCGCGTCGGTGGCCGCGAACGACAGCCCGCACAGGTTGTCGCGGACGCCGAACCGGCCGTACGTGTTCGAGTACGTCATCGTGATCGAGAACGTCGCCAGCGCGTAGTGCGACGCGTGCAGCAGGTTCGACTCCGGCTGCCAGCCGTAGGCGATGAGCTGGTTCATCGCGTCGGCCGCGAGCTCGGCGGTCGTGTTGCCGGTCACGTAGCCCTTGGCCTTCAGCGACGCACAGCGGTTGGTCGCGATCGCCGTGTTGACGAAGGCCGCGCCCGGGGAGCCCTGCGCCGCCGCCGACAGCGCCGCGCAGGGCTGCAGCAGGTTGGCGAGCGTGAAGTAGTCGTACAGCGCGCGGCCGGAACCGTTCGTCGTGACGTTCCCGCGCCGCACGACCAGGTTGCCCCCCGGCGGCATGACGACGTTCGGCTCGGTGACGGCCAGGCCGTCGATCAGGCCTTCCGTATCCTGCTCGAGGGCGGCGACTGCGGCCCCGGCGCCGTTGGACACCGACGACGCGATGACGATCGTGTTGTCCGGTCGGAACGTGTTCCTCGCGGTGCCGTCGGTGTTGCGCTCGCCGCGCTCCTCGTTCAGCACGTAGAACGCGAAGCGCACGGCGTTCAGCGTGTCGCGGCCCCAGTCGCGCTCGGGGTTCTGCTGCGAGTGCGCGTGCTTGACCGCGACGCGGTTCGGCGTGGCGGCGTTGAAGACGGCGAGTTCGGCGGCCGAGAGGTCGGCGGTGAAGTTCGAGCCCTTGCCCGCCGCGGCCGCGCCGGCGCGCACGCCGTTCTGCTGCGTCACCGTGTTGGTGGACAGGTCGTGGAAGCCGGTCCCGGTGCCCTTGTCCGTGTAGGCGACGGCGCAGCCGCGCTTCAGCCCCCACTCGCCGGCGCTGCCGATCGCGCCGTACACGCCGCGCGATCCGGACGACGTGGCGGTGACCACGCACGCGGACGCCTTGCTGAACGACGCCGGGATCTGCACCATCATCGTCACGTTCTGCCTGCCGCTGCCGTCGTCGGCGTAGGCCAGGTACTCGGTGCCGGCGACCTTGCCCTCGCCCAGCGTCGGGTTGCCGTTGACGTCGATGTTGGGCCCGTACAGCGAGCCGTAGCCGCCGTTGGCCGCCATGTCGACGATCGCGCGGTAGTTGTTCCAGATCGCGAGCTTGCGCAGCTCGGCTGCCGTCGGATTCAGCGGGTCGGCGTACGTCGGTGCCGCGGCCGCGAGTCCGGTCTTGCCGAGGCCTGCCGTCAGGAGGTCGTCGAGGTTGCCGTCGTAGGTTCCCTTGGTGACGGTGCCGACGAAGCCGGGCTTCGCGTTGACGTCGGGCGGCGAGACGTTGTCGCCGGAACAGGCGGCGAGCAGCGCGGAAACGGCGGCGGCGAGCACGACCACGCCCGCGCGACGATGAAATGCCATGGTGAGTTCTCCCCGTGTGGATTGCGGTGCGGAAGGCGGCGCGGGGCGAATTCTACCCCCGCCGCAGCCGGGACGGCCGCGCGAATTGCGGGGCGCTTTGGCAACGCCGGGCCGATGCTCTATCATTCAGCGCTTCTCCGGTCCGGCGCACGCTGCGCCTGACCGGCCCCCGCTCCCCGGAGGACCCGTGAAGAATGCGATCGCCTGCATCGCCGTTGCCGCGCTCGCGGCCGGCTGCGCCTCGATGACCCCCCCCGGACCGCGGGCGTCCGCGAAGCTCGAGCCGACGAAGGGCAACACCGCCAACGGCACGGTCACGTTCACGCAGAAGGGCGGCAAGGTCCTGGTCGAGGCGCGCGTCGCGGGCCTTGCTCCCGGCAGCCATGGCTTCCACGTGCACGAGAAGGGCGACTGCAGTTCCGGCGACGGCATGAGCACCGGCGGCCATTTCAACCCGCGCGGCAAGCCGCACGCGGCGCCCGCGACGCCGGACCGCCACGCCGGCGACCTGCCGATGCTCGTCGCCGACGCGGCGGGCAACGCGGTGCTGGTCGTCGAGGTGGACGTCATCACGATCGGCAGCGGGGACACCGACGTCGTCGGCCGCGGCCTCATCGTCCACAAGGACCCGGACGACTTCGCCACCCAGCCCACCGGCAACTCGGGCGCGCGCGTCGCATGCGGCGTGATCGCCCGGTCGTAGCCTCGCCGCCCGCGCGCCGCGGCGCGCTCGCGCTGCTGGCGGCCGCCGCGGCGCTGGGCGCCGGATGCGCCGCGACGCGCAACCAGGACGGCGAAATCGTTCCCTCGACGCGCGATCCCGGCCTCGCCGCGCCGATGCAGAGCAAGACGTCGGCGGTCGTCGGCACGGTCCGCGTGTTCAACGCGCGGGACGGCGTGACGCTCCAGGCGTTCTTCAGCAACCTGATGCCAGGCACCTACCGGATCGCACTGCACGAGCGCGGCAACTGCACGTCGCCGAACCTGTTCTCCGCGGGGCCGGCGTGGGCGCCGCCGGGATCCTCGAAGGCGCCGGGCGAGCTCCTGCCGCCGTTCGTCACGAACTCCGAGGGCACCGAAGCGTCGTTCGTCGCGTTCATCGCCGGCGTCCGCGTCGACGGGCCGACGTCGATCCGCGGCCGCTCCGTCGTGCTCCACTGGGGCGGCCGCGTCGACGACGCGTTCCCCGGCCAGCCGAACAATCGTCTCTCGTGCGGCGTCCTCGAGACCGGCACGGTCCTGCGCTTCTGACGCGGCGCCGCAACCGCCGCGCACTCCGAGCCGTCCCTTCTCCGTCAATCCTCCGACCCGCACACGCATGGGCTTCCTCGCCGACCGCAAGATCCTGATCACCGGTGTCCTGTCGAACCGCTCCATCGCGTACGGCGTCGCGCAGGCGTGCCGGCGGGAGGGCGCGGCGCTCGCGTTCACCTACGTCAACGACGAGCTGAAGGACCGCGTCGTCAAGCTGGCGGCCGAGTTCGGCCCGGTGCCGGTCCTGCCCTGCGACGTCACGCGCGACGACGACGTCGCCGCGCTGTTCGCGGCGCTCGGCCGCGAGTGGGGCGGGCTCGACGGCATGCTGCACTCGATCGCGTACGCGCCGCGCGAGGCCCTGTCCGGCGACTTCCTCGAGAGCGTCTCGCGCACCGCGTTCGCGACCGCGCACGACATCTCGAGCTACAGCCTGGCCGCGCTCGCGAAGGGCGCGCGGCCGCTGATGCGGGGACGCGGCGCGGCGATGGTCACGCTGTCGTACCTGGGCGCCGTGCGCGCGCTCGCCAACTACAACGTGATGGGCCTCGCCAAGGCGAGCCTCGAGGCGAACGTCCGCTACCTCGCGGCGTGCCTCGGCCCGGAGCAGATCCGCGTGAACGGGATCTCGGCGGGGCCGATCAAGACGCTCGCGGCGGCCGGCATCGGCGGCTTCACGCGCATCCTCCGCTTCGTCGAGGCGAACGCGCCGCTGCGCCGGAACGTCACCATCGAGGAGGTGGGCAACGTCGCGGCGTTCCTGCTGTCGCCGCTCGCCTCCGCGATCACCGCGGAGATCACGTACGTCGATTGCGGCTTCTCGAACGTCGCGGCCGGGCTTGTCGAAGACTAGCGCGGCACGCTTCGACGCCGTCGTGGTCGGCGGCGGGCACAACGGCCTGGTCTGCGCCGCGTATCTCGCGGGCGCTGGGCTCTCGGTGTGCGTCGTCGAGCGCCGCGCCGTGCTGGGCGGTGCCGCGGTCACCGAGGAGTTCCACCCGGGCTTTCGCAACTCGACCGCCAGCTACACCGTCAGCCTGCTCGACCCGCAGGTGATCCGCGAGCTGAAGCTCGCCTCCCACGGGCTCGTCGTGCGCGAGCGCCCGTTCGGCAACTTCCTGCCGCTGCCGGACGGCGGCTACCTCAAGGTCGGCGGCGGGCTCGCGGCGACGCAACAGGAGGTGGCGAGGTTCTCCCGCCGCGACGCCGACGCCCTGCCCGGCTACTACGCGATGCTCGACCGCGTGGCGGCCGTGCTGCGGGCGATGCTGGGCGTCACTCCGCCGAACGTCCGCGCCGGCACGCTCGCCGACGCGGCGACGCTCGTCGACCTGGCGCGCAGCGGGCGGCGCCTCCGCGCGCTGTCGCTGCCCGAGCGCCGCGACTTCCTCGACATCTTCACCAAGAGCGCCGGCGACGTGCTCGACCGCTGGTTCGAGAGCGCGCCGCTCAAGGCGGCCTTCGGCTTCGACGCCGTCGTCGGCAACTTCGCGAGCCCGTACACGCCGGGCTCCGCCTACGTGCTGCTGCACCACGTGTTCGGCGAAGTGAACGGCAAGCCCGGCCAGTGGGGCCACGCGGTGGGCGGCATGGGCGCGATCACGCAGGCGATGGCCGCGGAGTGCGCGGCGCGCGGCGTCGTGCTGCGCACGGGCGCGCCGGTCGCGCGCGTCATCGTGCAGGCCGGCCGCGCCGCCGGCGTCGAGCTCGAATCGGGCGAAGTGGTCGCCGGCCGGCGCGTGGTCGCCAACGTCAACCCGAAGCTCCTGTGCGAGCGCCTGGTCGCGCCCGAGCACCTGCCGGAGGACTTCCGCGCGCGCATCGCCGCGTATCGCTGCGGGTCCGGTACGTTCCGGATGAACGTCGCGCTGTCCGCGCTGCCCGACTTCACGTGCCTTCCCGTCGCCGGCGCGCAGCCGCATCACGCGAGCGGCATCGTCATGGCCCCGTCGCTCGCCTACATGGAGCAGGCGTTCTTCGACGCCCGCACGCACGGCTGGTCGCGCGCGCCGATCGTCGAGATGCTGATCCCGTCGACCCTCGACGACACGCTGGCGCCGCCCGGTGCGCACGTCGCGAGCCTGTTCTGCCAGCACGCGCACCCGGACCTGCCGGCGGTGCTGCCCGGGCGGACGTGGGACGACGCGCGCGACGAGGTGGCCGACCTGATGATCGCGACGGTGAACCGCTACGCGCCCAACTTCGCCGCGAGCGTCCTCGGCCGCCGCGTGCTGTCGCCGCTCGACCTCGAGCGCGAGTTCGGCCTCACCGGCGGCGACATCTTCCACGGCGCGCTGTCGCTCGACCAGCTCTTCAGCGCGCGGCCGGTGCTCGGCCACGCCGACTACCGGATGCCCGTGCGCGGCCTGTACCTGTGCGGCGCGGGCGCGCACCCCGGCGGCGGCGTCACCGGGATCCCCGGCCGCAACGCGGCGCGCGAGATCGTGAAGGACGCGCGGCGGCGGCGGTAGATGACGGCCCCCACGCTCGCTGCGCTCGCTGCCCCCCGAGGGGGAAGTTCATTCCCTTGGGGCGGCCCGGCGGGAATGAATGCGGCCCCCACGCTCGCTGCGCTCGCTGCCCCCCGAGGGGGAAGTTCATTCCCTTGGGGCGGCCCGGCGGGAATGACGTGACTTCGTCCGTGCCCCCGTCCGTCGCCCACAACGTCGCGTCGCAGCTCGTGCGAACCGCGCGTTGCTGGCCGCGGCTGGCGGCGGTCGCGCACGGGGACGCCGTACGGCACGACTACGCGGGGCTGGCGCGTCGCGCGGCCGGCCTCGCGGCCGGGCTGCGGGCGGCCGGGCTCGCCGACGGCGACCGCGTCGTCCTCGCGTCGCGCAACGTCCCCGAGTACGTGGAGGCGCTCTACGGCTGCTGGTGGGCCGGACTCGTCGCGGTGCCGGTCAACGCGAAGCTGCACGCGAAGGAGATGGCGTTCGTGCTCGCGGACAGCGGCGCGCGGTGGGCGCTCGTCGACGATGCGTGGGCCGAGGCGATGGCGCGCATCGCCGGCGACGCGCCGGCGCTCGCGCACGTGATCGCGTGGGACGACGCCCCGTACCGGGCGCTCGTCGCGCACGCGCCGGACGGCGGGCCGGCGGCAGTCGCGCGCGACGCGCCGGCGTGGCTGTTCTACACGAGCGGCACCACCGGCCGGCCGAAGGGTGTCGAGATCACGCACGCGAACCTCCTGGCGATGGGCCGTTGCTTCCTGTCGGACGTCGAGGGCATCGAGCCCGGCGATGCGCTGCTGCATCCGGCGCCGCTGTCGCACGGCTCCGGACTCTACGTCGTGCCGCACGTCGCGCGCGGCGCGGTCAGCGTGGTGCCGGCGTCGGGCGGCTTCGACGCCACGGAGATCGCGGCGCTGCTCGGACGCTGGGAGCGCAGCCTGTTCTTCGCGGCGCCGACGATGGTGAAGCGCCTGGTCGACGCGCCGGCGTTCCGCGCCGCGCCGCTCGACCGGCTGAAGGCGATCGTGTACGGCGGCGGACCGATGTACGTCGAGGACGGCAAGGCGGCGTTCGCGGCGGTCGGGGCGCGCCTCGCGCAGATCTACGGGCAGGGCGAGTCGCCGATGACGATCACCGCGATGGGCCGCGCGCTGCTCGCCGACGCGTTCGTGCGCGGCGACGATGCGCGCATCGCGTCGGTCGGCGTGGCGCAGGCCGGCATCGACGTCAGGGTCGGCAGCACGGACGCCGAAGCGGCGATCGGCGAGGTCGGCGAGGTGCTGGTCCGCGGACCGACGGTGATGCGCGGCTACTGGCGCAATCCGGCCGCGACGGCCGCCACGCTCGCGGGCGGATGGCTGCACACCGGCGACCTGGGCGCGCTCGACGCCGACGGGTTCCTCACGCTGAAGGACCGCTCGAAGGACCTGATCATCAGCGGCGGTTCGAACATCTACCCGCGCGAAGTCGAGGAGGCGCTGCTCGCGCACCCCGGCGTCGCCGAGGTCGCCGTGGTCGGCCGCCGCCACGCCGAGTGGGGCGAGGAGGTCGTCGCATGCGGCGTCCCGCGCGCGCCGCCGCGCGACCCGGCGGCAGCGCGCGCGCTCGAAGCCGCGCTCGACGCCGTGTGCCTCGCGCGGATCGCTCGCTTCAAGCGGCCCAAGGCGTACGTGTTCGTCGACGCGCTGCCGAAGAACGACACCGGCAAGGTGCTGAAGACGAAGCTGCGCGACCTCGTCGGCTGACGCCCCTCACCCCAACCCTCTCC
>JBGAMF010000052.1:0-27452 GCA_044223185.1 Casimicrobiaceae bacterium
CGCGCCTGCGGTCGTCGGCAAGCTCGCCGAACGCACGCCCGATCCGTTCCCGGCCGCATCGGCGCCGCGCAAGGCCGAGTCCGCGGAGGCGAAGCCAGCGGCCCCCGCGGCCGACGGCGCGGTGCGCGGCCGCGAGGATCGCGCGGTCGAGCGCGGCGGGCGGCGCTTCGCGCGAGTGCGCGCGCCACGCACGCTCGAGCGCGGGATCGCGTTCGGGGGACTCCGGTCCGGTCGTCATGACCACTCCTCGTGCGCGGAGCCGAGTGCGCCGCGCAGCTTCGCCGTCGCGTAGCGCAGGCGGCTCTTCACCGTCTCCGTGCCGACGCCCGTGAGCTCGGCGATCTCGGCGAGCGCGAGCCCGCCCTCGTACTGCAGCAGGAACGCGTCGCGCTGCTCCGGCGGCAGCGCGGCGAGCGCCGCGTGCAACTGCGCGCCGAGCTCGCGCGCTTCCGCGCGCGCCTGCGGCTCGTGCTGGCGCGCGCCCGGCAGCGCTTCGACCAGGCCGCGCGTGCCGCCGCCCTCGTCGTCGTCGCAGTCCGCGTCGATCGACACGAGCTTCGCCTGGCCGCGCGCGCGCCAGTGGTCGACCAGCCGGTTGTGCGCGAGCGTGTACAGCCAAGTCGTGAACTTCGCGGTCGGCACGTACGAGGCGCGCACGCGGATCGCGTTCATCCACACGTCCTGAAAGAGCTCGTCGGCGACCGCTGCGTCGCGGCAATGCCGCAGCAGGTACCGGTAGGTGCCGCCCTTGTGGCGCGCGTAGAGCGCGTCGAACGCGCCCGCGTCCCCCGCACCGTAGGCCTGCATCAGCGCTTCGTCGGTGTCGGCGGCGGCCGGGGCGGGCGGGCCTCGCATGGCCCGCCCAGTATGCAAGCGCGCCCGGCGCGTTTCAACGCCGGGCGCCGCGCGCGGCGCGGGACGCGGGAGCACGCGCCCGCCCGGACCGGGGCCTACCGGTTCGGATCCGGCGCGAAACGCAGCGCGCCGGGGAACGGGTTCGGCTCGTGCCGCGCGATGTACGGCGTGGGCCGCGGCAGCACGCCGAGCGCCACCAGGTTCTCGCGGCGGTCGTACTGGATCGCCACCGTCTCCGCCGGCGACGAGGTCGCGCGCTCGAACTGCGTCACGGTCACGCGCGAGTCCTCGCTGCGGCCGTGGCCGGTGCCGAGCTTGCCGAGCATCCGCTTCTCGTCCTTGAACTCCTGCCGCGCGACTTCCGCCGCCGACTCGTTGTCGCGGGCGCCGGCCGACGGCGCGGGCATCGGCGGCGGCACCGGCGCTGCCCGCGCGGGCTGAGGAGGCTGCGAGGCGGGCGCGGCAGGTGCGTCGGCAGTCTCGCGCTTCGCACCGTCGGCGGTCGCCTCGGAGGCCGCCAGCCGGCCGCGGTAGTCCTGCTCGCGCCACGCGATGCGCTTCGGCCGCTCCTGGAACACCGCCACGCCGATCACGCCGACGTTCTGCGGGCGGCCGGTGCGCGCCGCGTACGAGTCGCCGAGGTCGGTGAAGTAGAACGCCGCCGTGCGCTCCAGGCTCTTGCGCCAGCCGGTGATCTCGACCGAGCCCCACGGCTCGAGCACGTAGCCGGATTGCTGCGGCGACGCGGTGTCGCCGGAGACGACGTTCACGCCGTCCACACTGGTCACGACGAGGATGCGCGCGTTGGTGCAGTTGCGGATGCGCACCGCGTACTCGTGGCCCGGCACGCCGACGATGTAGTGGCGGCCGTCCTTCTGGTAGACGGGCAGCGCGGTGCCGTTCTGGCGGTCGAACACGTCGACCTGCACGAGGCTGCTCTTCACGTAGGGCGGTGCGTAGGGTGGGGACGTCGCCGCCGCGCCGCCGGCGCCGGTCGCGAAGCCCGCCGCAACGAGCGCCGCCGCCAGCGCCCGCCGCCACGTCGAAAGGGTCATGACCATGTCCGTCTCCATCGGGAACCGGCCTCGTTGCGGGCCGTGTCCCCTTCAACGGGGGCGGATCCCGGGCGGGGTTAAAGGGGTTCCGGCGGCCCCCGCCCCTGGTGCAATAATGGAATCCATGGACCCCGCCGAAGTCGCCAAGCTCCCGCTGGTCGTGGCCTCGCTCGCGTTCGCGCTCGCGTTCGTGTTCGGGGCGGTGGCCAACCGCGTCAATTTCTGCACGATGGGCGCGATCGCCGACATCGTGAACTTCGGCAATTGGCACCGCATGCGTATGTGGGTGCTCGCTATCGCCGTAGCCATTGCGGGAAGCGCGATTCTGGTATTGACCGGGAGCGTCGACCTGAAGAAATCGATCTTCACCGGCGCCCGGGTGGCCTGGGTCTCCGCCATCGTCGGCGGCTTCCTGTTCGGGTTCGGGATGACGCTTGCGTCCGGCTGCGGCAGCAAGACGCTGATCCGCGCCGGGGCCGGGAACCTCAAGTCCTGGATCGTGTTCGTGATGATCGGCATCGCCGCGTACATGACGCTGCGCGGGCTGTTCGCGGTCTGGCGGACGAACGCGCTCGACGTCTGGCGCTTCGACCTCACGCCGCTCGGGGCCGCGACGTCCGACCTGCCGACGATCCTCGCCGCGCTGGGCATCCCCGCGGTGAAGACGTGGCTTCCGTTCGCCGTGGCGGCGCTGCTCGCGGTGTTCGTGTTCAGGGACGCGGAGTTCCGGAAGTCGCCCGAGCTCGTCGCCGGCGGCGTCGTGGTCGGCCTGGTCGTCGTCGGCGGCTGGTACGTGTCGGGGCACCTGGGCTACGTATCCGAGGACCCGGCCACGCTGGAGGAGAAGTTCTTCGGCACGAACAGCAACCGGCTCGAGTCGTTCAGCTTCGTGGCGCCCATCGCCTACACGATCGAGCTGCTGATGTTCTGGAGCGACCAGTCGCGGATCGTCACCTTCGGCATCGCGGCGGTGCTCGGCATGCTGCTGGGCTCGGCCGCCTACGCGCTCGTGTCGAAGACGTTCCGCTGGGAGGGCTTCGGCTCGACCGAGGACGTGGCCAACCACATCGTCGGCGGCATCCTGATGGGTTTCGGCGGCGTGACCGCGCTCGGCTGCACGATCGGGCAGGGGATCACCGGCGTCTCGACGCTGGCGGTCGGGTCGTTCCTGGCGCTCGGGGCCATCATCGGCGGCTGCGTCGCGGCCATGAAGTACCAGGAGTGGCGGCTGTCGAAGATGGCGTAGTCGGCCGATCCGCGACCTGCCGCGTTAAGTGCCCATGATCGTCTTCGACCTCCGCTGCGTGCACGGCCACGGCTTCGAGGGCTGGTTCGCCTCCTCCGAGGAGTTCGCGCGCCAGCAGGAGGCCGACCTCGTGCACTGCCCGGTCTGCGACGACGCCCGCGTCGAGCGCCTGCCGTCGGCGCGCGTGCGGGTGAGGAAGGGCGCCGCCCGTGCCGACGCGCCCGCGCCGGCGGCCGAGCCGACCGCCGACGTCGTCGCCGGGCTGCCCGCGGAGCTGCTCGCCAGGCTGCGCGAAGCGGTGCGCAACACCGAGGACGTCGGCGAGCGCTTCCCCGAGGAAGCGCGCCGGATCCACTACAAGGAAGTGGAAGCCCGCTCGATCCGCGGCAAGGCGTCGCGCGAGGAAGCCGACGCGCTCGCCGAAGAGGGGATCGAGTTCGCCGCGCTGCCGCCATTCCTGACGCGCGAGCACCAGTAGCGGCGACAGGTAACCGAGCCAGGCTCGGTTTCCCGCGGTTCCCCGCGCCTACCGCGCGCCGGCCTTGCTCAGAATCGCCGCGATCGCCGCGTAGCCGCGCGAGCGCGCGTGCGCGAGCGGCGTGACGCCGCCGCGGTCGGCGATGTTCACGTCGGCGCCGTGCGCGATCAGGAGCTCGACGATGCGCTGGTGGCGCGGGCCCCCGTCGGACAGCACGATCGCCTCCAGCAGCGCGGTCCAGCCCAGGTTGTTGACGTGGTTCACGTCGACCTTCGTGCGCGTCAGCAGTTCGCGCACGACCTCGACGTGACCGCGCTCGGCGGCGGGGATCAACGCCGTGCCGCCGAAGCGGTTGGTGATGCGCGGATCCGCGCCCGCCGCGATCGCGAGGCGGAGGATGTCGAGGAGGCCTTCGGCGCCGGCGTACAGGAACGGGTTGTCGAGCCGGTCGTCGCGCAGGTTCACGTCGGCGCCGGCCGCGAGCAGCGCCTCCACCGCCGCGGCCTTGCGCGCGTGCGTGGCGGCCATCGCCGGCGTGCGGCCGCGCTCGTCGCGGGCGTTGACGTTCGCACCCGCCGCCAGCGCCTTCGCGATGGCCGGCGCGTTCCCCGCCTCGGCGGCGGCGAACAATTCGCGGTCGACCGGACGCATGCGGTCGCGGTCCTGTGCCGACGCCGGTAGCGCGGCCAGTGCGAGCAGCCACGCGAGCGTAGAACGACGCAGCAGCCCGCGACGTCGGGGAGCGACGTTCATGCGCGTCCGCGATCCGTTCAGCGCAGCCGCGGCGCGCCGTCGTCGCCGGGCTGCGGGCCGGAGTACATGCGCGCGATGCGCGCCCAGTACGCGGCGGCCTCGCACATCGGGCACGCGCGCGACGTGCCGTAGAGCACGCAGCCCGAGAGGTCGTTGGTGCCGAGCCGCCGCGCGGCGTCGCGGATCGCCTGCATCTCCGCGTGCGCGGTCGGGTCGCGGTCGGTGACGACCGCGCTCACCCCTTCGCCGACGATCTTCCCGTCGCGGACCACCACGGCGCCGTACGCCTGGTCGCCGCGCTCGATGGCGAGCCGGCGCATCTCGGCCGCGCGCGTCGCGAAGGCGGCGGGGGTGGCGTCGCGCGGCTGCGCGATCGGCGCCGTGGTGCCCTGCGCGCGCACGCGGACTGCGGCGGCCGCCAGCGCGGCGGTCGCTGCCGTTGCCAGAAGCGCGCGGCGCGCGGTCCGGTACCTCACGTTCATGCGCGGCAGTATCGTTCAATCGCACGGCGGAAGGTAGGGGCGCCGGACGCGCAGCCGGTGGCGCGAGCCGAAGCGGTCGCGGCCGGCGCGCCCGGCGTGGTGCGCCCCCTGGGCTATAATTTCCAGTCCTTGCGGCGGGCCGTTAGCTCAGTTGGTAGAGCAGCGGACTTTTAATCCGTTGGTCACTGGTTCAAGTCCAGTACGGCCTACCATTCGATCCGCGCTCGCACCGCGACGAGGCGTCCGTGAAGGGTCCGGTGTCGCGCCGGCGCCGAACTCGACGGTCGCCGGGCGGATCCGCACGGGTTGTCCGGGAAGCGCGGCCCGTGCTAATATTCGTGCCCTTTCCGAAGGACATTCGGATGCCGTTTCCGGGGGCGCAACGCCTCGTGCCGGCAGCCGAATCCCAGCGTTCGTGGGCGTGGGCCGTTAGCTCAGCTGGTAGAGCAGCGGACTCTTAATCCGTTGGTCGTAGGTTCAAATCCTACACGGCCTACCACTCCCTTCACGACGCCCGCCGGCGTACTCCCGCAAGTTGGAGTGACCCTCCATCTGCCGGCGCGCGTGCTCGGCGCGGGCATGGCCGCGTGACACCCCGGTCCAAAGTCCTCGCCCCCTCGTCCGGTCTGATTTCGCCGTTCACTTCTGGCGAGGTGGACTCCGACCGCGTACAACGTCCAGGCGTAAGCTCTCCTTCCAGTAGACAGTTCCAAACTGGAGTTTCCGCGGCGACCGAGCAACTGCTTGCGGGCCGAGGCGCCGCGCACGCCATCACCGCCGCCGCCGCGGGAACGAGGACGAAGACCCGATGCGCCTGCGCGACCACCTGCGGCAATTCGACGGCAACTTCTGGCGCTACCTCGGGAGCTACAGCCTCTTCTGGTTCGGCGTGTTCATCTTCGCCGAGCTCTACGCGCTGTACATGCGCGAACTCGGATACGGCGTCGTCGTCCTCGGCAACGCGAGCGTCGCGCTGAACCTGGGCTCGATCGCCGGGACGATTCCCGCGGTCTTCCTGATGCGCCGGCTCGGGCTCGCGCGGACCACGGCCGTGTCGTTCGCGGGTGCCTCCCTCGCGTCGGCGGTGCGCCTGTGGCACGACCACGCGCTGGCGGTCTACGGCGGCGCGTTCGCCGCCGGCTTCTTCTTCGCCGTCGCCGCGGTCGGCATCGCCGTCATCGTGTCGCGCCTGACCACGCCCGGCAACCGCGCGGTCGGCTTCGGCTGGTTCTTCGCCGTGTCGATCGGCGCCGGCTTCCTGGGCGACGCGGTCGGGGGCGAGTTGCCCGGGCTCTTCGCCCGCCACTTCGGGTTGCCGCAAGGCGCGGACCCGATGCTCGTGGCGGCGCTCGTCGCGTGCGCCGTGAGCCTCGCGAGTGCGGCTCCCGCCGCCGGGCTGCGGTTTCCGTCCGTGCCCGTGCAGGGGAGGGCGATGAACATCCCGCGCGAGCCGGCGGTGGCAAGGATCCTGATCGCCGTCTGCGTGTGGAACTTCGCCGTGGGCCTCTTCGCGCCGTTCTACGCCGTCTACTTCTCGAACTGGCTGCATGAGCCGGTCAGCGCCATCGGCCTCGACCTCGCCGGCGGGCAGGTGGTCGGCGCCCTGTTCGTCGCGTTCGCACCGGCGGTCGTCGCCGCGCGCGGTCCGGTGACCGGCGCTCGCTTCATGATGTTCTTCGCCGGCGCGTGCGCGCTCTTCCTTGCCGTCGCGGCGTCGCCGCTGACGGCCGGCGTAGGCTACGCGGCCTACATGGGCTTCGTCGCAATGGCGCAGGTCCCGCTGCAGACGCTGTTGATGAACCGCGTGCGCACCGACGAGCAGTCCGGCGCGTCGATGCTCGCCGCGCTGGTCGGGTTCTGCGCCGTGGCCGCGGGCGGGTTCGTCGGCGGAGAGCTCATCTCCTCGTTCGGCTTCGGGCCGCTGCTCGTGCTCGCGGGTGCGATGTCGATGCTGGCGGCGCTCGTGTTCGTCGTGCTGGTCCGGACGGATCCGCACGAGGGCGAAGGCGGGGTCGCCGTTCCCGCAGGCGGCGCGTGAGCGCCCCGGGCAGCACGCCGCGCGGAAGGTCGTGCCGCGGCGGCGGTCCCGTGGTGCACGCAACGCCGATTTCTCCGTGTTACATTGCGGCGCGCCCCGCCGGCACCGCGCGCGATCGGTCGTGCCGGCGTGCGCAACGCCCTGCGTACCGCCGAAGGACTGCCATGAGCGCAAGTGCTGCGAACGCCCGGCTCGTCCGGTCACTGTGCGGTGGCGGCGACCACACGCTCGCGCTGCTCGCCGACGGCACGGTCGTCGGCTGGGGCGGCGACGGCAGCGGTCGCATCGCGCCCGGCACGCCCGAGTACTGCAGCACCGCGAAGGCGCCCACCGCCGCGGTCGAAGTGAAGCTGCCGCAACCGCTGGTCGCGGTGACGGCCGGCAACGGCGTGAGTCTCGGCATCACGGCGCGGCACGACGTCGCGGTGTGGGGCGCGAACGCCGCGGGCATCGGCGGCCGGCGCGACGCGATCGCGCTGTCGGCGCCGCAGCGGCTCGCCGGGCTCACCGACGTCCGCGCGATCGCCGCCGGCGAGTTCCTGTTCGGCGCCGTCGACGCCGCCGGCAACGTGTGCACGTGGGGCGTCAACAGCGACGGCGCGCTGGGCCGCGCGACCGGTGCGCTCAACGCCGGGCCGGGCATCGTCGCCGGTGTGCCGCCGACGCGCGCGCTCGCCGTCGGCAAGGGCCACGTGCTGGCGCTGACGCGCGACGGCGCGCTGTACGGCTGGGGCGCCAACGCCGCGGGGCAGCTCGGGCTCGGTCACCTGCGTCCGGTGGCCGCGCCGGCGCCGCTTCGCCTGCCGCACGCCATTCGCGCGGTCGCCGCGGGCGCGACGCACACGCTCGCGGTGACGGCCGACGGCGGCGTGCTGGCCTGGGGCAGCAACCACCGCGGCCAGCTGGGCGAGCCGGGCCTGCCTTACGCGAGCGCGCCGGTGACGATCGTGCTGCCGGAACCCGTCGCGTCCGTTGCGGCCGGCATGCACTACTCGCTGGCCCTCGCGACGTCGGGCAACGTCTACGCGTGGGGCTGGAACGGCCACGGCCAGCTCGGCGTCGGCGACCGCGACGACCGCCGCGCTCCGACACGGATCTTCGGACTGGCGGGCGTGCGCGCGATCGCCGCGGGCGAAACGCACGCCGCGGCACTCAACGACGATGCGCTGGTCGGCTGGGGCAACAACGCGAGCGGCCAGATCGGGACGGCGGAGCGCACGCAGCTGCGTCCGGCGCCGTTCTTCACTCTTGCGCGAGGATAGCGGCGATGGCTGACGCACACGGCAACGATCGCTCACGGCGCGACTTCCTGCGGCTCGGCTGGACGCTCGCGGCCGGCGTGGCGTTGCCGCCCGTGCTGACGAGCTGCTTCGGCGGCGGCGGCGACGGCACGCCGTTGCCGACCGAGACCTTCGTCGACCCGCAGGTGCTGTCGTCGGTGGACGGCAAGCTCGAATTGACGCTGAACCTCGCGTACCTGACGACCCGGCTCGACGGCAGGCAGGTCACCCTGCGCAACTGGTTCGGCACCATCCCCGCGCCGACGCTGCGCGTGAACGCCGGCGACACGCTGCGCATCCGGCTGGTCAACAACCTGCCGGCGAACCCGCCGTCCACCGAGCCGGCGAAGCACCTGCGCTACCCGAACAGCACCAACCTGCACACGCACGGCCTGCACGTGACGCCGGGCCTCGTCTCCCCCGGCGTCTACGGCGACTACGTGATGGACGACCCGAGCCTCGGCGTGCAGCCGGGGGAAACGCGCCAGCACGAATACCGGATCGGCGCCGACCACCCGCCCGGCGCGTACTGGTACCACCCGCACCTGCACGGGTCCTCGGCGATGCAGGTGGGCAGCGGCATGGCCGGCGCGCTGCTGGTGAAGGGCGCGGTCGACCGCGTGCCCGAGATCGCCGCCGCGCGCGAGCGCGTGTTCATGTTCCAGGCGCCGATCGTCGACGCGTCCGGCACGCTCGAGAACTTCGTGCAGGTCGCCGACAACGGCGGGCTGGCCGCGTCGGACAACTCGATCCCGACCGGCGAGCCGCCGTTCCTCGTCAACGGCGTGCGGCGGCCGCGCCTCGTCATGTACCGCGGCGAGGTGCAGAACTGGCACTTCGTCAATGCCGGGATCTTCAAGTTCCTCAACCTCGCCCTCGACGGCCACGCGCTCCAGCTCTACAGCGTGGACGGCAACACGCGCAGCCGGTTGAAGGCCGTCGGCCCGATCGTGCCCGACCCCGCGTCGTTCACGCAGGAAGGGGTCGTGCTCGCGCCGGGCAACCGCGCCAGCGTGCTGGTGCAGGCCGGCGCACCGGGCACGTACCGCCTGCGCACGCTTAATTTCGCGATCGGCGGCCCGCCGCCGGGCAAGACCAACCCCGGGGCGAAACTGCTGGAGGACGTCGTCGCCGAGATCGTCGTGCTCGACGTGCCGAACCCGATGGGGCTGCCGGCCGGCGCCCTGCCCGTGTCGCCGGAGCTCGCGCCGATCACCGACCACGAACTGGCGGCGGCCGGTGGGCTCGAGCGCGCCATCGTGTTCCGTGCGGTCGACAACCCCAACAACACGCCGCCGTTCCTGCCGCGCAAGTTCCCGATCACGCAGCCGCCGGCGAGCCTCGTCGTGCACCCCGGCGACGAGCTCGACGACTGGGTCTTCCAGGCGACGAACCCGCAGGGCGAGCCGAACACGCTGTCGGACACCGTGCTGGGTGTGGGCATCACCGGCGAGGCGGCCTCGCCCGATCCGGTCGCGCCGGGCGAGTTCACCGAGGTCATTCCATTCCAGTCGGCGCGGGCGAAGCGGCAGGTCGTCACGCTAGGCAGCGTCGAGGAGTGGACCGTCTACAACATGAACAACATCCGGCACCCGTTCCACATCCACGTCAACCCGTGCTGGGTGGTCGCGGTCAGCGACAAGCCGGGGATGGAGCCGTACTGGGCCGACACGATCGCGCTGCCGCCCGGCAACGCGCAGAATCCCGGCTTCGTCAGGTTCCGCTCGCGCTTCGTCGACTTTCGCGGCCAGTACGTCATGCACTGCCACATGCTGGCGCACGAGGACATGGGGATGATGCAGATGGTCGAGGTCGTCTGAGAGGGACGCGACGCCGTGGCGTGTCGCCGCCGATCGCGCCGGCCCCGGCGCGACGGACTCGGGCGCCCGGCCGCTAGCGTCCCGCGCCGCGGACCGCGTCGGCGACGTCGAGGATCGCAGCGACCACGAGCTGCGGCTGCTCGGCGTGGATGTAGTGGCGGCTGCGGGTGTCGGTGACGTGCCGGGCCCAGGGGAAGAGCGCGGCGAGCGCGTTCTGGGCCGCGACCTGCGCCACCCACAGCGCGTCGACGAACTCCGGCGCCACGCCCGGCAGCGCGCCGCTGGCGACGTCCTCCGCGCTGATCGGCGGCGTGTCCGCGGTGAGGATGACCATCGGCACCGCGTGCACCGGCGGCGCCGACGTCACCTGCGCGAACGAGCGCACGGTGTCGACGCGCTCCGGTACCTCGTTGATCTTCTCGAGGATGGCCTGCTGCTGCGCGGTGAGGCCGGCGTACAGCCCTTCGGAGAGCGCGTCCTCGAGGACGACGCCGGCGACCACATCCGGATAGGTGCTCGCGTAGAGCCGGGCGATCAGTCCGCCGTACGAGTGGCCGACCAGCACGTACGGGCCGCGCACGTCCGCCGCGGCGAGCAGCGCGGCCAGGTCGGCCACACCGTCGGCCGCCGTCACGGGTTCGGGCGTCGGGTCGCTGCGGCTGCGCTCTTCGGCGGGACCGACCGTCGCAGGGCGGTCGTACGCGCACACGCGCGTGAACCGCGCGACCCGGCGAAACACCGCGGCATCGGGATTGTCCGGTTCAGCGCGACTCGTGCTCCACGTGTCGGCGCGGTTGCCCTTGCCGGCCACGAGCACCACCGTGGGCGCGCCGACGCCGGCGCACTCCACGTACATCCGCCTGCCGGCACCGACGTCGACCAGCGCGGTCGTGAAGTGGTCGGCGCCGCCGCCCGTGCACGCGACGGCGACGAGCGCTGCGGCGACCGCGGCCTGCAGCCCGCGGCAGCCGGCCGTCATTCGGGCACCGGGTGGCCGGGCGTCACGATCCTCGAGATCGCCGTCACGATCTCGTTGGACGGCTGGATGCGCGGCGGCGACGCCGGGCCGAGCGCGATCGTCGCGACGATGGAGATTCCCGTCGTCGGATCGAACGCCGTCGTCGTGTACATGCCCCAGTACGCCGCCCGCTGCACGATCCACGGCGGGTAGACGAGCGTTCCCAGCCCGAAGTACGCGTCCGCGGGGACGACCGCCGGTCCGGCGCCCGCCGGCAGCAGCGGAAGGCCGACGTTCACCGGCGCGGTCGTCTCGCCGCGCGTGGCGGGCGAGAGCAGCGCGCCCGTGCCGAACGCCCGGTTCCACGCGCCCAGGTCGCAGACGTTCGACGTCAGCGCCGCCCACGAGACGAACGACGGATTCCAGTACGTCGAGTCGCGGAAGTCGTCCTCCTGCAGCGTGTGCAGCACCGGCAGCTGCGGCGCGGCGTCGAACTGCAGCCGCGTGTGGCGCAACCCGAGCGGGTCGAGCACCAGCTCCTGCAGCAGCGCGGCGTACTTCCGGCCGCTCGCCTTCTCGAGGATCGCCCCGAGCATCACGAAGTCGGTGTGCGAGTACTGCCACGCCTTGCCCGGGGCGTCGAACTGCGGCACCTGCCACGGCACGACGCTGCGGGCGAGGAGATCGTCCGCGCTCCAGAAGCGCAGCGGGTCGGCCTCGAGGTCGCGCACGAACGACTGCGGCGTGATGTAGTCGCCGAAGCCGGCGCTCGACGCCGCGAGCATGCGCACGGTCGCCCGGTTCGCGTGCGGGTAGTCCGGGTACCACTTCGACGCCAGGTCGGTCAGCGCGACCGTGTGCGGCGCCTGCTCGGTCATGCGCAACATGACGGTCGACAGGAACTGCCAGCCGACGCCGCCGATCCGGAAGTGCATGTCGGTGGTCGCCGGCGCGCCGTTGGCAGAGACGCCGAGCGCGGTTCGCACGAGCGGCCGGCCGTCCTGCTCGACGCCGACGATGATCGCGGCGAGCTTGTGCCTCTCCCGGATGTCCGCGAGCGCCGACGCGATCGCCGCGGCCGTGGCGGGGGGTGCTGCCGCGACCGGCGCGCAATCGCCTGCGTAGGTGTCGTCGGTGCAACCCTGCAGCACGCAAAGGCACGCGGCCACCGCGACCCTCGCTACCGGACCTCTCATGTCGATCCCGTCGAAGCGCATCGGGCGCATGTTACGCGCTCGCGCCCGCGTCGATCCGCGCCAGCGCCGCGGCGATCGGCTCGCTTCCGCGGGGGCGCACCAGCCGCTCGACCTCGCGTCCGTCGTTCATGATCACGAGAGTCGGCCACAGCTTGACGCCGAACGAGCGCCCGAGCCGCCGGCCCGGGCCGTCCTCGATGCGGAAGTGGCGCACGCGCGGGTGCGCGGCGAGCGCCGCGGCGATCGGCTGCTGGGCGGCGCGGCAGTGACCGCACCAGCCGGTGCCGAACTCGATCAGCGTGGGGCCGCGCAGCGCGTCGACCTCGGCGCGCGCGGGTTCGGGATGGGTGAATTCGGGCATGGGGGGCGGCGTGCGGCGGCGGCACGCGGGCGCCGCGGATTGCCTCGTGCCGCGACGTAGATTGCGGCAGTCGTGGGTCGTCGGCGCAGCTGGTGGAGCAGCGGACTTTCGATCCGTCGGCCAAAGGTTAGCATCCTTCACCGCCCGCCACGATCCCCGGAAGGGCTCGGTGCGTCGAGTCTGGGGCCCTGCGCGTTTTCCCGCGACCGCGCGGCCCCTCGCCCCCGCCGCGCGCCGGGCGTGCGCGTTAACCGTCCGCTAATGATCGGCAGCCAATCTCGCCTCGTTCCGATCGACGAACGGAGGCATCATGTATCGACGGGTAACGACGGCGTGCATCGCGCTGGCCGCACTCGCGGCCGGCGCGGTTCCCGCATACGCGCAGTCGCCGGCGGCATTGAGCGAGGCGTACACCCAGGCCGCGCGGCGCGAGTCTCCCGGCTTTGCCGGCTTCTCAGCGACGCGCGGGGAAGCCTTCTTCCGCTCGACGCACGGCGGCGAATGGAGTTGCGCGTCGTGCCACACCGCCAATCCGGCAGCGGCGGGCAGGCACGCCCGGACCGCGAAGACCATCGCGCCGCTCGCGCCGGTCGCCAACGCCGAGCGCTTCACGAGCGCCGCCACGGCCGAGAAGTGGTTCCGGCGCAACTGCAACGACGTCCTCGGCCGCGAGTGCACGGCGCAGGAGAAGGGCGACGTGCTCGCGTACCTGCGGCAGGTCGGACCCGGGGAGGCGCAATGAGTCGCGCCCCTGCGCGCACGACGCGCAGCGCCGTGGCGTGGGCCGCGGGCGTCGCGCTCGCGCTCGTCTTCGTCACCGGCGCCCAGGCCGGCGAGCGGCGGGTGGCGGTGACGCCGGACCCGGTGTGGCAGGCCGAGTGCGGGAGCTGCCACGTGACGTATCCGCCGCGGCTGCTGACCGTGCCGTCGTGGCGCAGGATCATGCAGGGGCTGGATCGGCACTTCGGCGTCGATGCGGGCGTCGACGCCGCCACCGCCGCCGCGATCGGCGGCTTCCTCGAGGCGAACGCGATGGACGCGTCGAGCCGGCGTGCCGATCCCTCGGCGCTGCGCATCACCGAGACGGGCTGGTTCCGTCGCGAGCACGGAGAGATCGCCGCCGCGACGTGGGCTCGTGCGGACGTGAAGAGCCCGGCCAACTGCCCGGCGTGCCATCGCGGCGCGGAGCGCGGCGACTTCAGCGAGCGGCTCGTTCGCGTCCCCGGACAGTGAAGGTGAACATGGAAAAGACTAGAATCCTCGTGTGGGACCTGCCGGTGCGCCTCACCCACTGGCTGCTGGCCTTGTCGTTCGCCGGAGCGTTCCTGACTGCCGAGTCGGAGCGCGTCCGCGACGTCCACGTCGCCTTCGGATACACGTTCATGGCCCTCCTCGCCTTTCGGCTCGTCTGGGGCCTGATCGGCACGCGCCACGCCCGGTTCGCGTCGTTCGCCTACGGCCCGCAAGCCGTTCTCGCGTACGCCAGGTCGCTCGCGACGCGCAGGCCGCTGCACTTCGCCGGCCACAACCCGGCCGGGAGCTGGGCGATCTTCGCCATGCTGGCGCTGGGCATCGCGACCGGCGCGAGCGGGTACGCGCTGTATCAAGACATCGGCGGCCGGGGGATCGAGTCGATGCACGAGGGCGCCGCCAACGCGCTGCTCGCGCTGGTGGTCGTGCACGTCGCCGCCGTGCTGGCGAGCAGCCTGCTGCACCGCGAGAACCTCGTCGCGGCGATGTTCACCGGGCGCAAGCGCGGCGCCGCAGCGGACGGCATCGGCCGTTCGCGGTTCGCTGCGGCCACCGCGGCGGTCGTCGCGTTCGCCGCGGTCGCGCTCTGGGGTGGCGCGTACGGCCTGCCGGATGCTCCTCCGGCCTCCGCGAAGCCCGCGCCCGGCGGCGACGGTGTTCACGACGCGCGCGCGAAGCACCGCGAGCGCGGCGACGATTCGTAGGGTGCGACACGATGCGCATCCTCGTCGTCGAAGACGATCCGCTGCTGGGCGACGCGCTGCAGTCGGGGCTGAAGCAGCGCGGCTTCGACGCCGACTGGGTGCGCGACGGGGTGGCGGCGGAATCGGCCCTCGCCGCCGAGCCGTACGCGGCGGCGGTGCTCGACCTCGGCCTGCCGCGGCTCGACGGCCTGCGCGTGCTCGCGCGGACGCGCACGCGCGGCAACCGGGTCCCGGTGCTCGTGCTGACCGCGCGCGATGCGGTCGACGACCGCGTCAAGGGACTCGACGCGGGCGCCGACGACTACGTCGTGAAGCCGGTCGACCTGGACGAGCTCGCTGCGCGCCTGCGCGCGCTGGTCCGGCGGTCGCGCGGCGAGCCTTCCCCAGTGCTGGCGATCGCCGACCTCATGATCGACCCGGCGGCGCGCACCGTGCACTACCGCGGCGCCGCGGTCGAACTGCAGGCGAAGGAGTTCAACCTGCTGCACGAGTTCGCGCTCAACGCCGGACGCGTGCTGTCGCGCGAGCAGATCCAGCAGCGCCTGTACGCGTGGGGCGAGGAGGTCGAGAGCAACACGGTCGACGTCCACATCCACCACCTGCGGCGGAAGCTCGCACCCGAGGTGATCCGCACGGTGCGCGGCGTCGGCTACGTGATGCCCAAGGGGCAGGGCGGTGCCTAGGTCCGGCCGGCGCGGCTCGGTGCGGCGCACGCTGCTTGCGGCCGTGCTCGCCGCGGTGGCGGCGACGTGGCTCGCCACCGCCGTCGTCAGCTACTTCGATGCGCGGCACGAGCTGGACGAGCTGCTCGACGCCCACCTCGCCCAGTCGGCGTCCCTGCTGGTGGCGCAGGCGGGTCGCGAGTCGGAGGCGATCGAGCTCGAGCACTCGCCGCAGCTCCATCCGTACGAACGCCGTGTCGTCTTCCAGTTCTGGGAGAACGGGACCGTACTGCGGCTGCACTCGGCGTCCGCGCCCAATGCGCGCCTGTCGCCGCAAGCCGAAGGCTTTTCGGACGTCACGATCGACGGCCGCGCGTGGCGGGTGTTCAGCGGCTGGGATGCGGACCGGCGCTACCTCGTGCAGGTGGGAGAGCGGCGCGCGGCGCGTGCCGAGATCGTCGCGAAGATCGCCAAGAACCTGCTCTGGCCGCTCGCAGTCGCGCTGCCGGCGCTGGGCCTGCTGGTATGGCTGTCGATCGACCGGGCCCTGCGGCCGCTGCGCTCGATGAGCGGGGAGGTGGAGCGCCGTGCGCCCGACAACCTGGCCGTGCTCGACGTCGCCGGCGTGCCGGCGGAAGTGGTGCCGCTCGTGGACAACCTCAACCGGTTGTTCCGCCGCGTGCGCGCGTCGATCGAGAACGAGCGCCGCTTCACCGCCGACGCGGCGCACGAGCTGCGCACGCCGCTCGCGGCGCTGCGCGCGCAGGCGCAGGTGGCGCGGGGCGCGGGCGCGCCGGCGGAGCGCGACCGCGCGCTCGACAACGTCATCGCGGGGTGCGATCGCGCGTCCCACCTGGTCGACCAGCTGCTGACGCTCGCGCGCCTCGAGCCCGAGGGGCTGCGGCCGCAGCTCGAACGCTGCGACCTCGCCGCGATCGCACGCGACGCGGTGGCCGACGTCGTGCCGCAGGCGCTTCCGAAGGCGATCGACGTCGACCTCGCGGAAGAGGCGTCCGTCGCCGTTCGCGGCGACGTGCGGCTGCTGCGCATCCTGCTGCGCAACGTCCTCGACAACGCGGTTCGCTACAGCCCGGCGGGCACCGCGGTTCACGTGCGCGTCGGGCGCCGGGACGACCGGGCCGTCGTGTCCGTCGCGGACGAGGGACCGGGCGTTGCGCCCGAACAGCGCGCGTGGCTCGGGCGGCGCTTTCACCGCCTGCCGGGCTCGGCGGCTCCCGGCTCCGGCCTCGGCCTGTCGATCGCGCTGCGGATCGCTGGAGGTCCGCGGCGCCACGCTCAAAGCCGCTGATGCCGGCGTGCCCGCCGGACTCGTCGTCACGCTGGCGCTCGCCGCGGCGGCGCCGGAAGCTGGTCGCGGCGCTCGACGATGGCCGCCGCGGCGGGGCGATGCCCGCCGTCGCGGCGTGCGCCGACGCACTGATCAGCGCCACGACGGCGGGCGCCGCCGATCTGCCCGACGCGTCGTCGACCTTGAGCCGCGCGATCCACCCGTCGGGCAAGCGGACGTCGACGTCGTAGTGCCGGCGCAACTGCTTCGTTGCACGAGGTGCGCCGCGAGGAGCGGCGCGTCCACGGCGGACGCGACGCGCGCGACCGCGTGCAGCAGACCGAGCGGAGGCGCGGCGACGTCGCGCGCGGCGATCTCCAGCGTCCCGGCGTCGACGTCGACGCGCGCGAGTCCGCTCTCCGGGAAGCGCATATCGACGTGGTAGTGCGCCGGCTTGTCGCCGGCGTCGTCGAGGGCGATCGCGACGACCTTGCCCTGGTAGTGCGCTTCGAGGGTGGCCACCGCCTCGTCGAGCGCGAGCAGGCGGGACCCGGCCGGGGAAGCGGCGGCCAGTGCGGAGGTCGAGGCGAGCAGCAGCAGCGAAGCGAGCGTGGCGGTCTTCATGGTGAATCCTCCGAAGGGCCGCGCGCCGCATCCGGCGACCCCTGTCGCCGTCCGCGCACGGCTCCCGCAGGTTCGCGCGGCCGCATTAACCGGACATTAGCCGGCAGGATGCCGAAAGCGGTGACCACCTCCGGCATGCGGCGTCATCCCGGGCGAAGCGGGGGAATCGCCCCCGTCACGATTCAAGGCGTTGCGTACCAGCGGGGCGCTCGTCGCTACGCTCCTCGGGACGACGCCGGCGGGGCCGTGGCCCGGGGGCCAGGCGCCGCACGGATGCGTTGCGTGTCGACCGAACGGGCGGCTTGCGACGCGGCGGCGCGTGCCCGGCCGGCAACCCGGGGTGAACGTGCCACGGCCGACTCGGCGGGCGCAACGACTTTCGGGAACGGGTGCTGCCGTCCGCCGCCGGCGGTGTCGCGCCGGGCGGACGCGTGCCTGCGTCAGGGCCTTCGGACCGGATACTCCCTGCCGAGCTCCTCGATCACCACGCGCCGGATGTCGCGCAACTCCCGCACGTCGCCGACCTGCGGATTGGCGCGCGTCAGGAAGCCGAGGTTGGTCTCGCCGCCCGTCAGCAGGAAGTCGGTCAGCACCACGGCGTACCGTGCGGCAGGATCGATGGGCTTGCCCTGCACGAGCCACGCGCCGTTCTCCCGCCGCGCCCCGCGCGCGTGCAGGTAGCCGCCCATGCCCTCGTTGTTCTCGCCGGCGTCGAGCACGCGCGCGAGCAGCGCGCCGTCGAAGGTCGCCGTCACGACCTTCCCGCCGAACGGCAGCACGCGGATGACGTCGTACTCGGTGACCGGCCCCGGCGGCACGACGTCGTCGATGCGCACCGAGCCGGCGTTGAAGAGCGCCACGTCGGACGCCCCGGCCTCGCGCGCGAGCGCCGCCACGATCACGTCGGTGAGCCGCCCCGCGCGGTTGCGCACGGTCGACTCGCGGCCGTCCAGCGGCTCGGTGGCGGTGGCCACCACGGCCTCGGGCGCGAAGCCCTCGCGCCGGAACGCCGCGAAGCCGCGCTCGGTCCACTGCCGCGCCACGGCGTCGACGGCCGGGTCGGCGGCGATCGTGTCGTCGATCACCTGCAGCCGCGTCGCGACGACGGGGCGCGTCCCGGGCGCGCCGAACGTGAGCGACACGATCGCCAGCGAGCGCACGTTCGCATCGGCCTTCACGATGGGCACGAAGCGCGGTCCGCGGTACATGAGCCAGTTCTCGTGCTCGTGCCCGCCCAGCACGACGTCGATGCCCGGCACCGCCGTGACGAACTCCGTGTCCTGCGCGAGCGACAGGTGCGTGAGCGCGACGATGGCGTCGGTGCGGCCGCGCAGCTTCTCCACTTCCGCCTTCGCCGCCGCGATGGCGTCGCGGTAGGCGACCCAGTCCTTCTTCGTCGCGTCGACGGTGACGCCGATGAGCCCGATCCGCAGCGTCCGTCCGCCCGCGGCCACCGGCACGATCGCCGACGTCGGCACGCCGGCGAACGGCTGCCCGCCGGCGTCGGTGACGTTGGTGGAGACGAGCCGGAACTTCGCGTCCGCGAGGTGCGCGCGGAACGCGGCTTCCGACACGTCGAACTCGTGGTTGCCGAACGTCGCCCAGTCCACGCCGGCGGCATTCAGCACCGCGACCATCTGCCGCCCCGCGAGCGGCTGCCCGTCGACCTTGGCCGTCCCCAGCGCCGACGGCGACAGGTAGTCGCCAGCGAGCGTGGTCAGCACGGCCGGGTTGGCCGCCTTGAGCTTGCGGACGACGGTGGCCACGCGCGCGAGCCCGCCCGCCTTCCCGCCCTCGACCGGCAGGATCTCGTAGACGTCGTTCAGGTGCACGAGCGTCACCGTGACCGGCCTCGCCGCGCGGCCGGCCGCGTCCTTCGGTTGCGCGATCGCCAGCGGCGACGCGCCGAGCACCGCGAGCGCCAATCCGAGCACGCACCAACCGCCTCGCCGCATGATCACCCCGCCTTTCGAGCGTGCGCGCGGGGTCCGGAGAGTCGGCGCCGCGGCCGCCCCCACAGTGTAGATCGGATGCGGCCGTCCATCCGCCGCGAGGGCGAGCGGAGCGCGCGCGGCCTGCCCCGGGCGCGCGCCGGGTCCGGCGGGCCGAGGGCGCCCGGTCCGCCGGACGCCCCTTCCTCTACGGGCAGCTCACCGTGTAGTTCCAGGCCGTGCCGGTGCCGCCCTTGCAGTTCGGGATCACCTGCACGGTGATCTGCGACGACGTCCCCGAGTAGGACAGCGTCTTCGTCCCGTTGGCGCCGACGCAGCCGGTGTCGAACAGCGTCGACGCCCCGTACTTGACGATGATCCGGTCCTCCTGCGTGTAGGTCTCGTAGGAGAATGCGAAGCTGCCGGCCGTCTTGCCGAGCTCGATCGTGCGCGTGTCGGGCGTGTCGCCGCCGGCGTTCTGCGTGGCGCTGCACTGCGCGACGACCTCGAAGTTCACGCCGTTGCTCTGCTCGCCGTTGACCGTGACGATCACGTTGCCGGTCGACGCGTTGGCGGGCACCTTGGCCACCGCCTGCGTATCGCTGGTCCACGTGACACCCGAGGCGGCCACGCCGTTGAACGTCACCGACCGCGTGTCGGCGGCGGTTCCATACCCGGTGCCCGTGATGGTCACCGGCGTGCCGACCGGGCCCTTGACCGGATTGAGCGACGCGATCGTGACCCCGCCGCACGTGACCTCGAAATCGAAGTAGCCGGTCACCGCCGCGTCGAGGTTTGCCACCAGCAGCACGATGTCCTCGCCCGCGACCTTGCCGAAATCCGCGAACCTGTTAACCGGCGAGAGCCCCGCCGACTTGCCGGCCCGGTACGTGAAGCCGTTCCACGTGCCGCCGACGGCGCCCGACGACGGCGTGATCTTCACGCTGAGCGCGCGCCCGGTCACGCCGGCCGGCAGCACGCCGGCCGCGCGAAGGCCAAGAGCGGCGGTCGAGTACGGCGGCCGGTTGTTCCAGCGCAGCGTGGCCTTGTTCCGGTCGCACGTGCCGACGTCCACCGCGTGCGTGTACTGGCCGTCGGCGGTGAACAGGTTCGACGCGAAGCCCGCAACGACTTCGCCGCCGCGGCCGAACTGGCTGTTCGCGTTGTGGTCGAGCGCGCGCTGCCGGACGAAGTCGAGGTACACCGCGGAGAGCGGTTGCGCGAACGTCGCGCTCAGGTACCCGTTGAGCGCTCCGTACAGCGCCGGCGCCGACGCGGCAGGCGCGGAGCCGACGGCCGACTGCATGTGGGACCAGAGTCCCGAGACGTAGTTGAGCTTGCCGCCGTTGTGCTGGCGGCCGACGTAGGCGAAGAAGTCCTCGTTGTTGTACCGGTTGGACTCATCCGGCGCCATCAGCCGCTGGTCGAGCCACTCGGTCTCGCGGCGGATCCGGATCGACTGGTTGGCGTCGATCGTCTTGCCGTACGTCGTCGCCGTGCCCTCGGTGTAGCCCTTCGACACGTAGGCGAGCATCTCGTAGCTGCTCTGGATCGCGTGCTGCATCTCGTGGGACACGCTCGCGAGCACCGAGCCCAGGTTGGTCGCCGCGCTGTCGTCGATGCGGCCGTACGAGATGTACAGGCGTCCGTAATGCGTGCCGGCCGCGCTGGCCTGCTCGTTGGGGTCGTCCGCGGTGAAGTGGCTGCCGTCGTTGACCAGGTGCACGTTGTAGCGCGCGACGTTGTCGCGGCAGGCGGTGCGCCCGATGTAGAGGTTGGGGCCCCGGAAGCCGTCGGCCTGGTAGATGGCCTGCGACTTGCGCGCGGCGCCGCCGACCCTGTCGATCACGGCCGTGCGGATCTGCGCCGCGGACGGCGCGCCGGCGAGGCCGTAGATGCTCTTCACGGCGTCGACGAGCGCGGGCTCGGTGCGCCGATAGAGCACGCACCACGCCTGCGCGGGCCACGTGGTGGCCGCCTTGGCCTCGAACGTCGCGGCGTCGTACGTTGCCGCGGTGTCGGCGGTGACCGCCTCCATGTTCGGGCTGTACACGACCGCGGCGGTGAACCGCTGCGGCAGCCCGCGCGTCTCGATCGTGAGGACCGTGGTGGCGCCGCTCCCCGCGAGGTCGCCGGTGAGGTCGGCGACCGATCCGGTCTGCGGGTCGTGGATGCGCATCAGCACCCGCGCCGGGTTGGCGAGGTCCGCACCCGGCACCGCAGCCGCGTTGACCGGCAGGCTGACGGTGACCGCCCCGGAAACCGTCGTCGCAAAGCCGCTCTGCCCGGTGAGGTCGAACGTATAGCCGGCGGCGCCCAGCGTCACGTTCAGCTCGCCGTCGGCGGTGTCGATGACGAGGCCCGGCGGCAGGCTCGGCGCCGCGGTGAGCGCGGGGTTCCCCACGGCGACCTGCGGCGGAATCGTGCCGGTCGCGATCGCGACCGTCGCCACGCCGCCCGGGGCCTTGAACGTGCCGCCGGTCAGGCCGGCGGGCACGCAGGCGAACACGCCGTCGGGACCGTTGCCTTCCGGCACCCACTTCGCGGCGATCATCTGCGCGCGCACGTCGGGGTCGGTCGTGTACCGGTGATTCGGCGAGCCGCCCTGGCCGTCGTTGTAGAGCCGGTACAGCGGGATCGTGCCGGCGGGGCAGGTGCCCGCGGGCGAAGCCATCATGTAGAACGCGTTGGAAGCTTCCAGCAACCACGTGCCGCCGGCCTGCAGGGTCGCCGCTTCGGACGCGTTGTTCGTGTAGAAGTGCCCGCTCTTGGGCGCGAAGGACGCGCTGAAGAATCGCCACACGTTGCCGATGTTCGTGCCCGGCCCCGCCCACACCTTGAAGAGCTTGCCGGTCGACACCCAGGGCGGCAGCTTGCCGGCGTTGAGGTTGTCCGCCTCCGCCTGGTAGGCGGTGATGAAGTAGTGATCGAAGCCCGGGTGATAGAACTCGTACACGGCCGTCTCGCCGGGCAGCGGCCCGCCGCCGCCGGTCGTGGTCACCGTCAGCGAATAGGCGCCGGTCTGGTTCGCAACCGCCGTGTTCGCCCAGATGTAGTAGGTGCGGGTCGCGGGCAGCGTGAACCAGCCGCCGCCGGCCGGAATGCGGGCGTTCGTGCCGCCGCCGCCGTCGTCGTCGACCGCGATCGCGGTGGCGGTGACGTCGTTGACGTCGTACAGGTCGAGCCAGGCGTCGACCGCGCTCGACGTCATCGTGATCGCGATCTGCTGCCCGGCGGTGCCGCTGAACGCGTAGACGTCGGTGTAGTAGAGCTTGGCCGGATCGGCGGTGAAGTAGTACGAGCAGTCGCTCGTGGTCAGCACGCCGTTGATCGTCTGCCCCGCCGCGATCGCCTGAATGCAGTTGGAGGGCCAGGGAGCGGCCGCCTGCACCGGAGATGCGATCGCGAGGCAGAGGGCCACCAGGAACACGAGCCGGTTCATAACGGACTCCATTCGCATTGGCTTGCGGACCACGGCCGGCAACGCGCGGCGGCCGTCACCTGCCACCATCATCACGCGCACGCGCGTGCGGATTCCTTGACGATCGGCAAACGGGACAGCGAATTCATCGCGTGCGCGACGGCGTGATGCAACGTGTGCATCACAACGTGCGCGTGGTCGCGCCGGTGCCCGTGCGACCGCGCCGACTCGCGATGCGGTCGCGCGGCGGCGACTCGGGCGGGCGGCGCCCCTGGCCCTACTCGGCCGCCGACGCCGGCGCCGCGCGGTCGCGCGCCCAGCTGCGGATGTGGTCGACCTGCTCCTTCATCGTCTTCGACAGCGGCACGATGCGCGCCGCCGTGCGGAACAGGTCCTCGAACTTGAGCGGCCGGTCCTCGAGCCGGGCCCGGGTGATCGCCGAGACGACGCACTGCTCGACCTCGGCGCCCGTCCAGCCCTTGGTGATCGGGACGAGCCGGCCGATGTCGAGCGTCGCCGGATCCTCGCCGCGGCGCGTCAGGTGGATCTCGAAGATCTCGCGCCGCTCGGAGTCGTGCGGCAGGTCGACGAAGAACACCTCGTCGAAGCGGCCCTTGCGAATCATCTCGGCGGGCAGGAGGTCGATGCGGTTGGCGGTGGCGGCGACGAACAGCCCGCGCTGCTTCTCCTGCATCCACGTCAGGAAGAACGCGAAGATGCGGCCCTGCTCGCCGGAAGCCTCCGCGGAAGTGATGCCCATCTCGATCTCGTCGAACCAGACGACGGCCGGCGCCACCTCCTCCATCGTGTGGCACGCCTGCGCGAACGCCCACTCGGGCGCGCCGTGCCGGCCCGAGAAGATCTCGGCCATGTCGATCCGGTAGAGCGGCAGCTCGAACAGCGACGCGATCGTCTTGATCGACAGGCTCTTGCCGCAGCCGGACACGCCCATCACCAGCACGCCCTTCGGCACCAGCTCGGCGCCGACGGCGTCCTTCGGCTGGAACAGCGCGCGGCGCTCGGTCAGCCACTTCTTCATCACCTCGAGGCCGCCGACGCGCTCGAGCTCGCTGCCGTCGGCGACGTACTCGATCGTGCCGGAGCGGTTCACACGCAGCCGCTTCTCGGCGTAGAGCACGGGCAGCGACTCGCGGCCGAGCTTGCGCGTCGCGGCGACCGCGCGCTTCAGCGCGAAGCCGGCCTCGTCGAGCGAGAGCCCCTGCAGCGCGCGGACGAGCATGTCGAGCGTGGCCTCGCGCGTGTCCACCCAGCCGCCGTCGGCGGTGATCGCCGCCGCCTGCTCGTCGAGGAACGCGCGCAGCTCGATCGCGTCGGGCACCGACAGCTCGAAGTAGAGGACGTCGCGCGCGAGCTCCTCGGGAATGGCGCGCACCGGCGACGTGATCACGACGAACTGGCCGCGCGCGGCGGCGAGCGCGTGCAGGTCGCGCAGCCGGCGGCGGACGTCGGCCGCCGCGCGCATCGGCTCGTGGAAGTCCTTCAGCTGGAACACGGCCGGCTCGCGGTGCCCGGCGAAGAAGTCGAGCGCCGCGCGCGGCTCGCGCGTGTCGGGCGCGACGGCGCCGTCACCGCCGCGCAGCCCCTCGGTCAGGCTCCACGTCCACAACGGGACCGGCTGCGGGAAGAACCGCCGGGCCGCGCCCGCGAGCAGGCGGTCGACGCGCCCTTCGTCCGGGGCCAGCACGTAGAGCAGCGGGTGGCCCGCCGCGAACACTTCGCGCAGGCGGCGGTCGGTCCTGCTTTCGGGGGCGGCTGGCGTGTCCATGGTCGTCGCGAGCGGCGCGGGCCTCGTCCGATTGTAGGCGGCGCCGCGCGCGAACGGCTTGCCTGAGGTCAACCGTCAGTCGAGGGCCGCGGCGAGCCACGCGCGCGCCTGCGCGCCCATCACGTTCCACGCGAGGCCCGCCAGCACGAGCGCGACGCCGGCGATCTGGATGGGCGCGAGACCCTCGCCCAGGAACACGGCGCCGCTGACGAGGCCAGACACGGGGATCAGCAGCGCGAACGGCGCGATGACGGCCGTCGGATAGCGGTGGAGCAGCGCGTTCCAGCGCGCGAGGCCGAACAGCGTGGCGAAGTACGCCATGAACAGCACGCACGCCCACGGCACCCACGTCATGTTCACGACGGCGTCCCACGCCGCGCCCCCGCCCTCGAACGCGTACGACGCCGCGGCGAGCGGCAGCGGCGCCGCGAGGCTCGACCAGACGACCATGGCGAACATGTCGACGTCGGCGCGTCCCGCGGCGCGGTCGACGGCCCCCACGCTTGCCGCTGTCGCCGCTGCGCGCTTGGCGATGACGTTGCCGACCGCCCACGAGAACGCCGCGGCGATGACCAGCAGGAAGCCGACGGCCGTCGCGCTGGCGCCTGCGGCGACCTTGTGCCAGCCGAGCACGACGATGCCCGCCGTGGCGATGGCGGCGCCGATCAGGCTGTGCCGCGACAGCCGGTCGTGCAGCAGCCAGGCGGCCAGCCCGATCGTGAAGAACACCTGCGTCTGGATGACGAGCGAGGAGAGGCCGGCGGGCATGCCGAGCTTCATGCCGAGGAACAGCAGGCCGAACTGGAACACGCCGATCGCGAGGCCGTAGGCGACGAGCCAGCGCCACGCGACGTTCGGTCGCCGCACGAGGAAGACCGCGGGCACGGCCGCGCACAGGAAGCGCAGCGCGGCGAGCGCGAACGGCGGTACGGTCTCGAGCGCCCAGCGCATCGGCACGAAGGCGAAGCCCCAGATCGCGACGATCGCGAGGACGACGACGAAGTCGGAAAGCGAGAGGCGGGCGTCGGAGGTCAGGGGCAGCCGGTGGCGATGTCGAGCGAACCGCTACCTTAACCGAACGCCGCGGCGTGGCATGGAACGCGGCGGAACGGCGTTGGAACGTGCATTCCGTAATCTCCGGGTTGCGGAACTTGTGTTTCGAGAGGTGTTGCGCGAGAATTTCCTGTCCGTGCGCCGTTCGCCGCGCACCTGCCGCTTCCATGAAGAACGCCACGCACTTCGCCACGGGCCGCGCGCTCGACGTGGTCTGCCTCGGCCGTTTCGCCGTCGACTTCTACGCGCAGCAGATCGGCGCCCGGCTGGAGGACGTGACCAGCTTCGCCAAGTACCTGGGCGGCTCGTCGGCCAACACGGCGTTCGGCTGTGCGCGGCTCGGCCTCAAGGCGGGCCTGATCTCGCGCATCGGCGACGACGCCAACGGCCACTTCCTCGTCGAGACGATCGCGCGCGAGGGCTGCGACACGAGCCACGTCAGCGTCGATCCGACGCGGCTGACCGGCGCCGTCGTGCTCGGCATCAAGGACAAGGACACGTTCCCGCTCATCTTCATGCGCGAGAACTGCGCCGACATGGCGATCGCCGAGGACGACGTCGAGGAAGCGTACATCGCCGGCGCCCGCGCGCTGCTCATCACCGGCACGCACTTCTCGACCGCGTACATCAACCGGATCAGCAACCTGGCGCTCGACCGCGCGCGGCGCAACGACGTGCGCACGGTGCTCGACATCGACTACCGGCCGGTGCTGTGGGGGCTCACCAGGCGTGGCGACGGCGAGACCCGCTTCATCGCCTCCGACGGCGTCACCGCGCACCTGCAGTCGATCCTGCCGAAGATCGACCTCGCGATCGGCACGATCGAGGAGTTCAACATCGCCGGCGGCTCGACCGACATCATCGCGTCGCTGCGCAAGGTCAGGACGCTGACCGCGGCCACGCTCGTGGTCAAGCGCGGCCCGATGGGCTGCGCCGTCATCGACGGCGCGATTCCCGCGTCGCTGGACGACGCGTTCAACGGCCGCGGCGTCGAGGTCGAGGTGCTCAACGTGCTGGGCGCCGGCGACGCGTTCTCGGCGGGCTTCCTGTCCGGCTGGGTGCGCGGCGAGGACTACGACGCCTGCACGCGGTACGCGAACGCCTGCGGCGCGCTGGTGGTGTCGCGGCATGGCTGCTCGCCGGCGATGCCCACGCGCGCCGAGCTCGACCACTTCCTCGCGCACGCCGAGGCGATCCCCCGGCCGGACCAGGACGCGACGCTCACGCGGCTGCACCGCGTGACGGCCCCGCGCGCGCCGCACGCCGAGGTGCTCGCGTTCGCGTTCGACCACCGCAACCCGTTCTTCGACCTCGCCCAGCGCGCCGGCGCCGCCGAGTCGCGGCTGCCGAAGCTGAAGCGGCTGCTGGTCGATGCGGTCGCCGAGACGGCGGCTGCGCGCGGGCTCGGCACCAGCACCGGCATCCTCTGCGACGACCGGTACGGACAGGACGCGCTGAACGCAGCGACCGGCCGCGGCTGGTGGATCGGCAGGCCGGTCGAGCTGCCGGGCTCGAACCCGGTGCAGTTCGACCGCGGGCGCTCGATCGGCACGACGCTCGTCTCCTGGCCCGCCGAGCACGTCGCGAAGTGCCTCGTCTACTACCACCCCGACGACGCCGTCCCGCACCGGCTGGAACAGGAGGCGCAGATCCGCGCGCTGTACGACGCCGTGCAGGTCAGCGGGCACGAGCTGCTGCTGGAGATCATCCCGCCGAAGCACCTGCCGCGCGGCGACGACACCGTGTACCGGGCGGTCAAGCGGCTGTACAACCTCGGCATCTACCCGGAGTGGTGGAAGCTCGAGCCGATGGCGCCGGCGCAGTGGCGGGCGATCGACGCGCTGATCGCCGAGCGCGACCCGCACTGCCGCGGCGTCGTGCTGCTCGGCCTGAACGCCAGCGTGGACACGCTGGCCGCGGGCTTTCGCGACGCGCGGGCGAGCACCACGTGCCGCGGCTTCGCGGTCGGGCGCACGATCTTCTCCGAGCCGTCGGGCGCCTGGCTGGCGGGCACCATCGACGACGCGGAACTCAAGCGCCGCGTGCGCGCGACCTACGAGGCGCTGATCGACGCGTGGCGGGCGGTGCGCACGAAGGAGTCCGGTACGTGAGTGCCTGCCCGCGCACCCTCACCCCCGCCCCTCTCCCGCAAGCGGGAGAGGGGAGTTCGCGGCGCGCCGCCTCACCGCGCCGACCTCAGGCGCCGCAGT
>JBGAMF010000053.1:0-27704 GCA_044223185.1 Casimicrobiaceae bacterium
CCCGGGGGGCAGCGAGCGCAGCGAGCGTGGGGGTCGTTTCACCAGGGCGGAAGTCCGGGCAGGGGCGCGCCGGCCGGCACGAGGCCGCGCGTGCGTAACTCTACCCAAAATTCCGCGGGGATCGGCGCGCGGGCGAACGCGAGGTTCGCGGCGAGCTCCGCGAGGTTGCGCGCGCCCGCCAGCACGGCGGCCACCGCCGGGTGCGCGGCGGGGAACTGCAACGCGGCGGCGGCAAGCGAAACACCATGTGCGCCACAGACCGCCTCCACCGCCTCGACGCGCGCGACGACGCCTGGCGGCGCCGGCGCGTAGTCGAAGTACGCGTGGCCGCCGTCGGCGGGATGCGCGCCCGTCGCGAGGATGCCCGAGTTGAACGGCCCGCCGAGCACGATCGCCACGTCGCGCCGTTCGCACTCCGGCAGCAACTCGGGCAGCGCCGACTGATCCGCCAGCGTGTAGCGCCCGGCGAGCAGGATGACGTCGAGGTCGGCGTGGCGCAGCGTCTGCAGGCTGATGTCCACGCCGTTGACACCGATCCCATACGCCGCGATGTCCCCGGCACGCTTCAGCTCCGCCAGCGCGGGTAGACCTTCGTCGAGAAGCATGCGGAAGTGGGCTTCGAACCGGTCGCCGTGCGTCGCGCGGTCGAGGTCGTGCACGTAGACGACGTCGATGCGATCGACGCCGAGGCGTTCGCGGCTCTCGTCGAGCGAGCGCAGCACGCCCGCGCGCGAGTAGTCGTACGACTGCACGTAGCGCGGCACGTCGACGTAGCCGTGCTGGGCCGCGGGCGCCCGGGCGTCGGCGTGCAGCAGCCGGCCGACCTTGGTCGACAGCAGGTACGCGTCGCGCGGCCGGCCCCGCAGCGCGGCGCCGAAACGCCGCTCGGACAGGCCGTGGCCGTAGTGCGGAGCGGTGTCGAAACAGCGGATGCCCGCGTCCCACGCGCGGTCGAGCACCGCGCGCGCCTCCTCCTCCGCGACCGGCCGGAACAGGTTGCCGAGCGGCGCGCCGCCGAGCGCGATTCCGGCGGTGGCTACGGAGTCCTGCAGCCGCGACGCGATTGCTGGTTGCACACTGACATGTCAGCAGGTAGGATTCCGCATCCTAGCCGGTCGCACGCCGCGGCGGCAAGCGCGGAACGCGGCGGCGACGGGTCGACAGGACCCATCCAACAACGTCTACGGGGAGGTTCGATGACGAGAGCCCGCCTTTCGCTGGTCCTGCTGGCAGCGTGCTGCGCCGGCAGCGCGTACGCGCAGGAAATCGTGCTGCGCTGGTCGGACGTGGTGCCCGCCTCGCACCCGTCGGTGCAGATGATCGAGCGCATCGCCGCGGAAGCCAAGGCCAAGTCCGGCGGCCGCATCGCGGTCCAGGCGTTCCCCGCCGGCCAGCTCGGGTCCTCGCGCGACACGATCGAGGCCGTCGCCAACGGTACGCAGCAGCTCGTCACGGAGGGTGCTGCGAACTTCGGCGCGTGGGTCCCCGCCATCTCGGTGGTCGAGAGCCCGTACATCTGGCGCGACGGCGACCACCTCGTGCGCGCGATGGCGGGCCCGGTCGGCAAGGCGTTCAACGACGAGCTCGTAGCCAAGCGCGGCATGCGCATCCTCGGCACGACTTACTATGGAACGCGCCACCTGACGACGTCGACGAAGAACGTGCGCACGCCGGCCGATCTCGCCGGCTTCAAGCTGCGCGTTCCCGAGAACGACGTGTTCAAGGCGATGGCCGAGGCCTGGGGCGCGCGCCCGACGCCGATGAACTTCGGCGAGCTCTACCTCGCGCTCAAGCAGGGCACGGTGGACGGGCAGGAAAATCCGCTGCCTACGATCAAGTCCGGCAAGTTCGACGAGGTCCAGAAATACCTGGTGCTGACCGGCCACATCATCACGCCGCGCCTCGTCGTCGTGAACGACGCCTTCTGGAAGGGGCTGAAGCCCGCCGACCAGAAGATCCTCCAGGACGCGATCGACGCCGGCATCCGCTGGCAGAACACCGAGCTCGCGCGGCAGGAGAAGGAGCTCGTCGACAGCATGAAGGCCGGCGGCATGACGGTCGTGGCCGTCGACGTCGAGCAGTTCCGCAAGCCGGTGGTCGACGCGGTCGTTCCCAAGTTCGAAAGCCGCTGGGGCAAGGGGACGTACGAGAAGCTGCAGCAGATGAAGTGACGGCCGTGCGGGGTCCGACGCGCGCGGCGCCGGGCGACCGGCGTCGCGCGACCCGCGCCGCGGCGCGGTCCCGTGGCCGCCGGACGTGCGCCCGGTGAAGGCCGCGCTTCGCCTCGCCGAGCGCGCCATCGACGCCGCCGCGATCGCGGCGTTCGCCGGCATCTTCCTGTGCGTGCTCGCGCAGGTGGTGTTCCGCTACGTCTTCAACGCCCCGCTGACCTGGAGCGAGGAGCTCGCACGTTACCTGTTCATCTGGTGCGCGTTCCTCGGCTGGACCATCGCGTCGCGCCGCGGGAGCCACCTCGCGATGACGTTCGTCGTCGACCGCCTGCCGCCGGGCGCGCAGGCCGCGCTGGCCGTGGCCACGCAACTCGCCACGCTCTGGTTCGCGTGGCTGCTGGGCTCGCGCGGGTTGCGGCTCGTGCACAACAGCTGGGACGTCGAGAACGTGGCGGTGCCGTTCAACCTGGGCGTCGTCTACCTGATCGAGCCGGTCGCGGCGGCCGCCATCGCCGCCTACGCCGCGATCGCCCTCGCCGACGCGCTGCGCGGCGTGCGGCGGCCGCCGGCAGGCGACGTCGCATGACCACGCTGATGCTGGCCATCCTCGCGGCGTGGTTCGTCGCGATCTTCCTGGGGCCTCCGCTGTGGCTCGCGATGGCGCTCGCCGGCTGGGCGTTCCTCGCACTGGCGGGAATTCCGGACCTCGCGCTGGCGCAGCGCATCGCCAAGACGGCGGACTCGTTCCCGCTGCTGGCGGCGCCGCTGTTCATCCTGATGGGCAACGTGATGAACTCGGCGGGCATCACGCAGCGGATCTTCGCGTTCGCCAGCGTGTGCGTCGGCTGGATGCGCGGCGGGCTGTGCCACGCCAACATCGTGGCGAGCGTGTTCTTCGCCGGCACCTCGGGCTCGGCGGTCGCCGACGCCGGCGGCCTCGGCACGCTCGAGATCAGGGCGATGACCGACGAGGGCTATCCGCCGGACATCGCCGCCGCGGTCACCGCGTCGTCGGCGACCATCGGCCCGATCATCCCGCCGTCGCTGCCGATGATCATCTACGGCGTGTCGGCGGAGACGTCGATCGGCGCGCTGTTCCTGGCCGGCGTGATCCCGGGCCTCCTCATGGCCGGCGCGCTGATGGTCATGGTGCGCGCCGTCGCGGTCCGGCTCGACCTGCCGCGCCACCCGTTCCCGGGGCTCGCCGACCTGTGGCGCGCGTTTCGCCGCGCGTTCTGGGCGCTGCTGCTGCCGGTGATCCTGTTCGCTGGACTCTTCGGCGGCGTGTTCACGCCCACCGAGGCGGCCGCCATCTCGGTCGCCTACGCGCTCCTGCTGGGCCTCTTCATCTACCGCGAGTTCCGCTGGGCGGACCTGCCGAAGATCGTGCTGGCCACCGTCGAGACGACCGGCGTCGTGATGGCGCTGGTGATGGCCGCGTCGCTGCTCGCGTACTGCCTCGCCCTGTCGCAGGTGCCGCAGGCCGCCGGCGCGTTCCTGACGGCGCTCGCCGCCAGCCCGCTCGTGTTCCTCCTCGTCGTCAACGTGATCCTGCTGGTCGTGGGCTGCTTCATGGAGGGCCTCGCGGCGATGCTGATCCTGATCCCGATCCTCGTCCCCGCGGCGGTGAAGCTCGGCATCGATCCGGTCCACTTCGGCCTCATGTTCGTGCTGAACCTCATGATCGGCACGATCACCCCGCCGGTCGGCATCGTGCTCTACGTCACGGCGAAGGTCGCCGACATCTCGTTCGAGCGCGTCACGCGCGCGACGCTGCCGTTCCTCGTGCCGCTGCTGGCCGTGCTGGCCGCGGTGTCGCTGTGGCCGCCGCTGTCGACGTGGCTGCCCAACCTGTTGCTGGGGCGCTAGGCACGCCATGCCCGGCTCCGCCACCCGCCGCGCCGCGCCGCGCCAGCTGCGCTGGCAGGCATACGACCGTTTCCAGCAGCAGCTGCTGGCCGCGCGCATCCGGCCCGGGCAATTCGTCTCGCAGCGCGAGCTGGCCGCGCTGACCGGCCTGCCGCTGGGCGCGATCCGCGAGGTGATCCCGCGGCTCGAAGCCGAGGGCCTGCTGCGCACGGTGCCGCAGCGCGGCCTGCAGATCGCCAACGTCGACGTGCGGCTGGTGCGCAACGCTTTCCAGCTGCGCGCGATCCTCGAGAAGGAGGCGGCCGCGCAGTTCGCCGCGACCGCCACCGACGCGCAGCTCGACTTGCTCGAGGCGGCGCACCGCGACGTGCTCGTCCGCGCCGCCCGCGGCGTCACGCCGGCGCTGCTCGACGCCGCGCAGGCGGTCGACTGGGGCCTGCACGACACGATGGTCGACGCGCTGGGCAACGAGATGGTGTCGGCGATCTACCGCGTCAACAGCCTGCGCATCCGCCTGATCCGCCTCGACCGCGTCACGCTGACCGCCGAGTCGCTGCAGCCGGCGATGGACGAGCACCTCGCGCTGATCGCGGCGCTGCGCACGCGCGACCCGCAGCGCGCGGTCGCCGCGATCGACGCCCACCTCACCCACGCGCGCAACCGCGCGCTCGGCCTGCAGGAGCCCGCCCGATGAGTCCCTCCCCTCCGTTTCCGGTCCGCGGCCTGTGGTGCGCGCTGCTGACGCCCATCGCAAGCGACGGCAGCGTCGACCACGCGCGGCTCGTCGCGCACACCCGCGCGCTGCTGGCGCAGGGCGTGGACGGCGTCGCGCCGTTCGGCACCACCGGCGAAGGCCAGTCGTTCTCGGTCGACGAGCGCCGCGCGGGCCTGGACGCGCTGCTCGCCGGCGGCATCGGCGGCGCGCGCATCGTCGCGGCGACCGGCTGCGCCGCGCTGCCCGAGACCGTCGCGCTGACGCGCCACGCGGTCGCAGCCGGCTGCGCCGCCGCACTGGTGCTGCCGCCGTTCTTCTGGAAGGGCGTGTCCGACGACGGGCTCTTCGCGTGGTACGCGGCGCTGATCGAGAAGGTCGCCGACCCGCGCCTGAAGCTCATGCTGTACCACCTGCCGCAGGTGTCGGCGGTGCCGCTGTCGGTCGACCTCGTCGGCCGCCTCGCCGCGGCCTTCCCGGGCACGGTCGTCGGCGTCAAGGACAGCGAGGGCAACTGGGCGCACACGGCGGCGCTGCTCGCCCGCGTGCCCGAACTCGCCATCGTGATCGGGCACGAGCCGCACCTGCCGCGGCTGATGCGCGCGGGCGGCGCCGGCACGATCTGCGGCGTGGCGAACATCCTGCCGGGCCTGGTGCGCGCGCTGCTGACGCCGGAGGCCGCCGCCGGCGACGAGGCGCGCATCGCCGCGTTCATCGACATCGCGTTTCGCCAGCCGCTGATGGCGGGCTTCAAGAGCATGCTGGCGGACCAGCGCAACGACCCGGGCTGGCTCGCCGTGCGCCCGCCGCTCACGCCGCTCACCGATGGCCAGCGCACGACGCTGCGCGCCGCGCTGGCGCGCGCGGGCCTCGCGCCACCGCACGCGGCCGCGCAGCAGTGACGACTGGGAGGCGCCCGTGCTGATCGGCATCCATCCGTTGCTGACGCCGGACCTGCTGCACGCGCTGGCTTCGATGGGGCACGGCGACGAACTGGTGATCGCCGACGCCAACTTCCCGTCGGCGGCGATCGGCCGGCGCGTGATCGCGCTGCCGGGCGCCGACGCGCCCGCGGCGCTCGCGGCGGTACTGACCGTGTTGCCTCTCGATACCGCGACGGCGCCTGCGGTGCTGACGATGGAGGTCGCCGGCGACCCGCGCGCCATTCCGCTGCCGGTGGCGGCGTTCGCCGGGGTCCTCGCCGCACGCGGGATGGCCGACGTCGAGATCGGCGCCCTCGAGCGCCACGCGTTCTACGAGCGCGCGCGGCGCGCGTTCGCCGTGGTCCGCACCGGCGAGTTGCGCCCGTACGGCAACGTGCTGCTGGTCAAGGGCACCGTCAACCGGTACCCGCCAGCCGCCGCGGACGGCTCCGTCCCCGCACCACGATGAAACGACCGCTGCGCTCGCTGCCCCCCGCGGGGGCGCGTCAGTGCCTTCGGGCGGCCGGGCGGCACTCGGTGATACGACCCCCACGCTCGCTGCGCTCGCTGCCCCCCACGGGGGCGCGTCAGTGCCTTCGGGCGGCCGGGCGGCACTGACATGGTCGTCGTCTTCGGCTCCATCAACGTCGACCTCGTCGCGCGCGTCCCGCGCCTGCCGGCCCCCGGCGAAACGATCGCGGGCAGTTCGCTGGCCACGCTGCCCGGCGGCAAGGGCGCGAACCAGGCGCTGGCTGCGCGCCACGCCGGCGCGGCGGTGACGCTGGTCGGCGCCGTGGGCCGCGACGGCTTCGCCGCCGTCGCGCTCGCCAACCTGGCGGCGGCCGGTGTCGACCTGACCCACGTCGCGGCGGCGGACACGCCGACCGGCGTGGCGCTCGTCAACGTCGACGACCGCGGCGAGAACGTCATCACGGTCGTGCCGGGCGCCAACGCGCGCGTGCGTGCCGACGACGTCGCAGACGCCCTGCTCGCCCCCGGCGGCACGCTGCTGATGCAGCTGGAGGTGCCGCTTGCCGAAGTCGTCGCACTCGCGCACCGGGCGCACGCGCGCGGCACGACGGTCGTGCTCAACGCCGCTCCGGCGCTGGCAGTGCCTGCCGCGCTGCTCGGCGACCTCGACGTCCTGGTCGTGAACGAGCACGAGGCCGCCACCTGCGCGAAGGCGTGGCGGCTGCCGGAATCCCCGACCGGGTTCGTCGCTGCGGCCACTGAACGATTCGGCGTGGCCGTGGTCTTGACGATGGGCGCGCGCGGCGCGCTGACACAGGTCGGCGGCGACGTCGTGCGCGTGGCGCCGCCCGCGATCGAGGTGGTGGACACGACCGGCGCCGGAGACGCCTTCACCGGCGCGCTGGCAGCGGCGCTCGATCGCGGCAGCGGCCTCGCGACGGCGCTCGCCGAGGGCGTTCGCGCCGGCGCCGACGCGTGCACCCACGCGGGCGCGCAACGTCGCCCCGGCACGGCAACCCGATGATTCTGCTAAAATATTCAACTTTTCGCCCCGGACAACACCGCCCATGACCCTGCTCACGCGCCTGCGCGCTCCCCTGCGTGCTCTTGCCGCCTCGCTGTTCCTCTCGCTTGCCCTCGTGCGCCCGGCAGCGGCCACCGACTGGACCGACATCTGGTGGGCCATCCCCGAGGTGGGCTGGGGCGTCAACTTCGTGCAGTCCGACCAGTTCATCTTCGCGACGTTCTACCTGCACGACGCGAACCTGCAGCCGGTCTGGTACACGGGGCAGATGACGCGCAACGCCACGACCGAAGTCTGGTCGGGCGGGCTCTACCGGACCACCGGCTCCTACTTCGGCGCGCCGTGGAACGGCAGCCAGACCGACACCCAGCAGGTGGGCAGCGTCTCGTTCACGCCGTCGACGTCCTATGCGGGGACGCTGACGTACAACGTCGGCGCGGTCAACGTCACCAAGCAGATCACACGGCTCACGTTGACGACCATTCCGCTGGGCGGGCTCTACCGCGGCGGCATCGCGTCCTACGTCACCAACTGCAACAACCCGGCCAACAACGGCGTCGCACGGATTTTCGTCGACGTGCAGGCGACGCAGACGTCAGGCAACGCGCTGTCGCTCGACTTCTTCCTCAACGGCAAGGACTCGGGCGGCGGCTCGTGCACGCTGGCCGGCAATGCCGTGCAGGAGGGGACGCTCTACCGCATCCCGGGCGGCTCCTACGTCTGCGGCAGCGCGTTCTCCGGAACCGCGAACGTCACGGACATCAAGGCGACCGCGCAGGGCATCGAGGGCCAGTGGTCGGCCAACGTCGGCGACGGCTGCGTCGAGTCCGGCTACTTCTCGGCGGTCCTCTACTAGCCACGGCCACCGGACCCGCGGCCTTCGGCGCGGCGGGTCCGCACGGCGTCGAACAGCACGACCGCCGCCGCCGCCGCGGCGTTGAGCGACTCCATCCCGCCCGGCAACGGGATGGTCACGGCAACGTCCGCGTGCGCGGCCAGCGGCGCGGACACTCCCGCGCCCTCGTTGCCGATCACCACCGCCAGCGGCCACGGCAGCGGCGCGGCGTAGAGGTCGCGGCCGCCGTGGGCGACGGTGACGACGACGTGCCCGCCGGCGGCACGAAACGCGGCCGCCCACTGCGCGAGGTCGACGTCCTCGACAATCGTCGTCAGGAAGTGCGCGCCCTGCCCCGCGCGCAGCGCCTTGGGCGACCACGCGAACGCGCTGTGGCGCGACAGCAGCACCTGCTCGACCCCGGCGGCCGCGGCGGTGCGCAGGATCGTGCCGACGTTGCCCGGGTCCTGCAGGTCGTCCACCAGCAGGTGGAAGTGCGCCGGAATCGGCAGCGCCGGCGCCGGCGTGCGGACGATCGCCAGCGCGCCCACGTCGGCCGGCAGCGTGCTGACCTCGCCGAACAGCGCCGCCGGCACGGCGACCACGTCCTGCGCCGGCACGCGCGCCGCGAGGGCGGCGATGCGCGGGTCGTCCAGCGCCTCCTCGACGACGAGCAGCGCCTCCGGCGCGCCGACGCGCTCGAGGTAGACGGCGATCAGGTGCTCGCCTTCCAGCACGCAGCGCCCGGACTTGCGGCGGTCGCGCGACGACGCGATCAGCCGGGCCGCTTCCTTGAGGCGCGGATTCTGCCGCGACGTCGCGCGCTGCATCCGGTCAGGGCCTGACCGCCGCGGGCGCGGGCGCCGGCGCCGCGCCGGCCGGCTGCACCTGGAAGAACACCTCGTCGGAGCGGATCATGCCGAGCTCCGAGCGGGCACGCTCCTCGATGGCCTCCGAGCCGGTCTTGAGGTCGCGCACGTCGGCGTCCAGCGCGTCGTTGCGCGCCTTCAGCTTGGCGTTCGCCTCGCGCTGCGCGGCGAGCTGGCGGTCGGTCTCGCGCACCTGCAGCCAGCCGCCCTTGCCCAGCCACATCGGGTACTGCAGGGCGAGGATCAGCGCGGCGAACAGGAAGGCGAGCCAGCGCAAGCTCGGGCGACGCCTATCCGATGTTGAAGAACGCGTCGCGGCCCGGGTAGCTCGCGGCCTCGCCCAGGTCTTCCTCGATGCGCAGCAGCTGGTTGTACTTGGCGATGCGGTCGGACCGCGACAGCGAGCCGGTCTTGATCTGGCCGGCGTTGGTACCCACGGCGACGTCGGCGATGATGCTGTCCTCGGTCTCGCCCGACCGGTGCGAGATCACCGACGTGTAGCGCGCGCGCGTGGCCATCGTGATCGCGGCGAACGTCTCGGTCAGCGTGCCGATCTGGTTGATCTTGATGAGGATCGAGTTGGCGACCCCCTTGGCGATGCCCTGCCGGAGGATCTTCGTGTTGGTGACGAAGATGTCGTCGCCGACGAGCTGGACCGACCGGCCGAGGCGGTCGGTCAGGTACTTCCAGCCGTCCCAGTCGTGCTCGGACATGCCGTCCTCGATGCTGACGATCGGGTACTTGTCGCACCACGCGGCCAGCGTGTCGGCGAACTCCGCGGACGAGAGCGCGCGGTTCTCGGACTCGAGCTGGTACCGCCCGTCCTTCCAGAACTCGCTTGCCGCGCAGTCCATGGCGAGCGCGATGTCGGTGCCCGGCGTGTAGCCGGCCTTGTCGATCGCCTCGACCAGCAACTGAAGCGCGGACTCGTTCGACGGCAGGTCCGGCGCGAAGCCGCCCTCGTCGCCGACGGTCGTCGGCATGCCGCGCGCGTCGATCATCTTCTTCAGCGTGTGGAACACCTCGGCGCCGTAGCGCAGCGCCTCGCGGAAGCTCGGCGCGCCCAGCGGCACCAGCATGAACTCCTGCAGGTCGACGGCGTTGTTCGCGTGCGCGCCGCCGTTGATGACGTTCATCATCGGCACCGGCAGCTGCATCTGCCCGGCGCCGCCGAGGTAGCGGTACAGCGGCAGCGACGCCTCGTCGGCGGCGGCCTTGGCCACCGCGCACGACACGGCGAGGATCGCGTTGGCGCCGAGGCGCCCCTTGTTCTCGGTGCCGTCGAGCTCGATCAGCGTGTGGTCGATGAAGCTCTGCTCGGAGGCGTCGAGGCCGAGGATCGCCTCGCAGATCTCGGTGTTGACGTTCTCCACGGCCCGGGTCACGCCCTTGCCGAGGTAGCGCGCCGGGTCGCCGTCGCGCAGCTCGACCGCCTCCTTCGAGCCGGTGGACGCGCCGGACGGCACCGCCGCCCGGCCGGAGACGCCGGACTCGAGGACGACGTCGGCTTCGATGGTGGGATTGCCGCGGGAATCGAGGATCTCGCGGGCGATGACGTCGACGATGGCGCTCATTGTCAGGTATCGGGTATCAGGTATCAGTGGTCAGAGGCGGCGGTGGTCTGCACGCGGCGGAGGCGCGCCATTCAGGCGCGATGCGGGTTGTGTCGTCACGCGGGGATTTCGTAGTCGCAGATCACCCACTCGGCGATCTCGCGCAGCGCGACGACCACCTCCTGGTGCGCCGGGTGCGGGCCGTAGGCGTCGAGGTCGGCGCGCGTGGCGAACGCCATGTTGACGCCGAAGTCGTAGGCCACCGGCCGGTCGGTCGTGTTCCAGCCGTGCTCGAAGCGGACGATGCCGGGGCACTTGTGGCGCAGGGCGACGAACATCGCCTCCCACTTCGGAACCCGCGGGTCGGCGCGGGTGACGCCGGGCTTCAGCTTGATCAGGACGAGGTGGACGAACATGAGGGCTCCCGTGATTGGCGTCAGCCGGAGGCCGCCGCCAGCAGTTCCGTCTCGGCGAAGCCGCGGCGCTTCACCGTCGAATCGAGCTCGACCAGCGTCTCCAGCAGCGCGCGCATCCGCGGCAACGGCCACGCGTTCGGCCCATCCGAGAGCGCCTTCGCCGGGTCCGGATGCGTTTCCATGAAGAGTCCGGCCACCCCTGCGGCCACCGCCGCGCGCGCCAGCACCGGCACGAACTCCCGCTGCCCGCCCGACGACGTGCCCCGCCCGCCGGGCAGTTGCACCGAGTGCGTGGCATCGAACACGACGGGGCAGCCGGTCGCCCGCATGATCGCGAGCGACCGCATGTCCGACACGAGGTTGTGGTAGCCGAACGAGGCGCCGCGCTCGCAGACCATGACGTTGTCGGCGGCGCTCGCCGCGCGCGCCTTGGCCACGACCTGCGCCATGTCCTCGGGCGCCAGGAACTGGCCCTTCTTGATGTTGACGGGCTTGCCCGCCGCGGCGACCGCCTGGATGAAGTCCGTCTGCCGGCACAGGAATGCCGGCGTCTGCAGCACGTCGACGACGGCGGCGGCGTCCGCGATCTCGTCGATCGCGTGCACGTCGGTCAGCACCGGCACCTCGACGTGCCGGCGGACGTCGGCGAGGATCGCCAAGCCCTGCTCCATGCCGGGGCCGCGGAACGACCCGTGCGAGCTGCGGTTCGCCTTGTCGTACGACGACTTGAAGACGAAGGGGATCGACAGTGACGCGCAGATCGCCTTCAGCTCGCCGGCGACGTCCATCTGCAACTGGCGCGACTCGACGACGCACGGGCCGGCGATGAGGAACAGCGGGCGGTCCAGTCCGACTTCGAACCCGCAGAGCTTCATCGCGCACCCCCGCTCTCGCCGCCCGCATCCCGCGCGGCTGGTCGCGACCTGCGGTCCTTCCCGCCGCCCGGTCGCCCGGCGATCGGGAACAGCGGACAGTCGAGCCCGACCGCGAAGCCGCGAAGGTTCATCGCGCCTTCAGATCGACGCCACGAGCTCGGCCACCGCGCCGACCGCGCCGCCGCGCACGCGCTGCTGCTGCGCCAGCGCGGCCTGCACGAAGCTGACGAACAGCGGGTGGCCGCGCCGCGGGTTCGACGTGAACTCGGGGTGGAACTGGCAGCCGAAGAACCACGGGTGGTCGCGGAACTCCACCATCTCGACCAGGTCGCCGGCCGCCGCGCTCTGCGCGCGCGCGCCGACGACGAGCCCGGCCGCCTCCAGCCGCGGCAGGTAGTGGTTGTTGACCTCGTAGCGGTGGCGGTGGCGCTCGGCGACCGTGGTCGCGCCGTAGATCCGGTGCGCGAGCGATCCCTGCACCACCGCGCACGGCTGGGCGCCCAGGCGCATGGTGCCGCCCAGGTCGGAAGCCTCGGTGCGCTTCTCGATCGAGCCGTCGCGGTTCTGCCACTCGGTGATCAGCGCGACGACCGGGTGCGGCGTGTCCGGGTCGAATTCGGTGCTGTTCGCGTTCGCGAGCCCCGCCATGTGCCGCGCGCACTCGATGACCGCGAGCTGCATGCCGAGGCAGATGCCGAGGTACGGAATGCCGCTCTCGCGCGCGAGTTGCACGGCCTTGATCTTGCCCTCGACGCCGCGCTTGCCGAAGCCGCCCGGCACGAGGATCGCGTCCATCGCGCGCAGCGACTCCACGCCGTCGCGCTCGATGACCTCGGAGTCGACGTAGTGGATGTTCACCTTGCTGCGCGTGTGGATGCCGGCGTGGACCAGCGCCTCGGACAGCGACTTGTAGGACTCGGTCAGGTCGACGTACTTGCCGACCATCGCGATGTGCACCTCGTGCTCCGGGTGCGTCAGCGCGTCGACCAGCCGGTGCCACGTCGCGAGGTCCGCCGGCGGCGCGTCGATGGCGAGCTTCCGGCACACGATGACGTCGAGCCCCTCGGCGTGCAGGTTGCCGGGGATCTTGTAGATCGAGTCGGCGTCGAGCGCGGGGATCACGGCTTCCGGTGCGACGTTGGTGAACAGCGCGATCTTGCGGCGGTCGCCGTCGGGAATCGGGCGGTCGGCGCGGCACAGCACGACGTCCGGCTGGATGCCGATCTCGCGCAGTTCCTTCACCGAGTGCTGCGTCGGCTTGGTCTTCATCTCGCCGGCCGACGGGATGAACGGCACCAGCGTCAGGTGGATGTAGCAGACGTTCTCGCGGCCAAGCGTGATGCCGAGCTGGCGGATCGCCTCGAGGAACGGCAGCGACTCGATGTCGCCGACGGTGCCGCCGACCTCCACCAGCGCGACCTCGGCGTCGCCGGCGCCGGCGACGATCCAGCTCTTGATCTCGTCGGTGATGTGCGGGATCACCTGCACCGTGCCGCCGAGGTAGTCGCCGCGGCGCTCCTTGCGGATGACCGACTCGTAGATCTGGCCGGTGGTGAAGTTGTTGCGCTTCCCCATCCGCACGTCGGTGAAGCGCTCGTAGTGCCCGAGGTCGAGGTCGGTCTCGGCACCGTCGTCGGTCACGAACACCTCGCCGTGCTGGAACGGCGACATCGTGCCGGGGTCGACGTTGATGTACGGGTCGAGCTTGAGGTTGGTGACGCGGATGCCGCGGGACGCGAGGATCGCCGCGAGGGAGGCGGCGGCGATGCCCTTGCCCAGGGAGGACACGACGCCGCCGGTCACGAAGACGAACTTGGCCATGTTTCTTTTCGTCCCGGAAATTCGCATTCTACAAGATCGCCCGGGACGCGCAAAGGCGAGGCCCCGCGCCTGCGTTTGCCGGATTGAGGGTCAGACTCGAGTTTTCCCGTCCAACGGCGCTGCGCGCCCGAAAACCGAGCCAGGCTCGATTTCCCCGCATCCGAAAATCGAGCCTGGCTCGGTTTCGGGGGTGGCTCGGTTCTGGGGCTCGGACTGCGCGGTGTTCGGTGCGGCGTCAGACCCGCGCGCGCGGGTCGGTGCGTGCGAGGCGTGCGAGCAGGTAATCGACTTCCGCACGGGCAACGGCCGACAGCGCCGCGCCGGGACGGCGCAACGTGTCCGACGCGATGATGCCGCGGCGCATCAGCACGTACTTGCGCACGGCGAGGCCGGGCCCCGGCTGCTGCTCGTACCGGATGAGTGGCAGGTGCGCGTCGAAGAGGTCGTGCGCGTCGTCGCGCCGCCCTTCGCGCGAGAGCCGCACGACGTCGACCAGCATGTCGGGAAAGCAGTAGCCGGTGTTGGCCCCGTCCGCACCGCGCTCCATCTCGAAGTCGAGGAACAGCGCGTTGTTGCCGGTCAGGATCGGCAGGTGCCGCATCGAGCCGTCGCGCTCCCACGCGCGCAGCTGGCTGATCTTGTCGAGGCCCGGCCAGTCCTCGTGCTTCAGCATCGCGCACGCCGGGTTCTCCTGCACGATGCGGCGGATCACCGCCGGAGCCATCTGCACGGAGAACGTCAACGGGTAGTCCTGGATCACGAACGGCACGTCGCTGCCGATCGCCTCCGACGCCTGCCGGTAGTAGCCGACGATCGCGTCGTCGGTGCGCAGCGTGTTGGGAGGCGCGATCATCACGGCGGAGGCGCCGGCGGCCATCGCGTCCTGCGTCAGCGCGCGCATCGCCGCGAAGCCGGGCGCCGACACGCCGACCACCACCGGCACGCGCACGCGCGCGGTCACGCGGCGCACGATCGCCACCGACTCCTCGTGCGTCATCTTGGGCGCCTCGCCCAGCTGGCCCAGCACCGTGATGCCGGTGACGCCCGCCTGCACGAAGAAGTCGGTCATCCGGTCGATCGACCCGTCGTCGACGCGCCCGTCCGCGTGGAACGGCGTCGGGGCGATCACGTAGACGCCGTGGGCGTCGGCGGGCAGAGTCATCTGGTCTTCTCGTAGCGCGCGCGGTTCTCGGCGTTGGGCGGATACAGGCCCGGCAGCTCGGCGCCGCGCGCGACCTCGCCCATGATCCAGCCTTCGAGGCGTTCCTGCTCGACGGCCTCGGCCGTCACGTCGGCCACCAGCGCCGCCGGGATCAGCACGGCGCCGTCGTCGTCGACGACCACGGTGTCGCCGGGGAACACGGCCACGCCGCCGCAGCCGACGGGCTCGTTCCAGCCGACGAACGTCAAGCCGGCCACCGACGGCGGCGCGGCCGCACCCTGGCACCAGACGGGCAGCCCCGTCCCGCGCACACCGGCGAGGTCGCGCACCACGCCGTCGGTGACGAGCGCCGCCACGCCGCGCCTGACCATCCGCGCGCACAGGATGTCGCCGAAGATGCCGGCGTCCGTCGTGCCCATCGCGTCGACGACGGCCACACAGCCGGCGGGCATCGCCTCGATGGCGGCGCGCGTCGAGATCGGGTTGCCCCACGATGCCGGCGTGGCCAGGTCCTCGCGCGCCGGCACGAAGCGCAGCGTGAACGCCGGCCCGACGATCCGCGGCTGGCCGGGCACCAGCGGCCGCGTGCCGCGCATGTACACGTTGCGCAGGCCGCGCTTGAGCAGCACGGTGGTGAGCGTGGCCGTGGTGACGCGCGCCAGCGCGGCGACGACGGCGGGATCAGTGGTCATGTCGGGCGTTCCTCGCGCGTCGCGCGCCTTTTGATCGAGCCATGCCGATGCCGTCGACCGCCCGCGCGACGCTCAGCCGCCGGCGCCGAGCGCGCGCGCGATCCGCGCGCGCGTCTCGTCGCGGCCGACGAGCGCCAGCACGGCGTCGATCGCGGGGGTGGACAGCGTGCCGGTGACGACGAGCCGCATCGGCATCATGATCTGCGGTACCTTGAGCGCGTGCCGCGCCGCGGCGCCCTTCATCGCGGCGGCGAGCGCCTCGCGCGTCCAGTCGAGCGCTTCGAACTCGCCGTGCAGCTCCGCGAGCGCGTCGCGGATCGCCGCGGTCACCTGCTCCGCCACCTTGTCCGGCGCCACGACCGGCGCCCTGTAGAAATACCACGCGGCGTCGGCCATCGCGACCAGCGTCTCCGCCCGGTCGCGCAGCAGCGCCGCCACCGCGCCGGCGTCGGGGCCGGCCGCCGGGTCGAGCCCGGCGCGAACGAGGTACGGCGCGAGGCGGGCGCCGAGTTCGGCGTCCGGCAGGCGCTTCATGTGCTCCTGGTTCACCCAGTTCAGCTTCGCGGCCGAGAACCGCGACGGCGCCGGGCTGATGTGCGCGAGGTCGAACCAGCGGACGAACTCGTCGCGGGTGAAGATCTCGTCGTCGCCGTGCGCCCAGCCGATGCGCGCGAGGAAGTTCACCATCGCGTCGGGCAGGTAGCCGGCCGCCTCGTACTCCATCACGCCGACCGCGCCGTGCCGCTTGGACAGCTTCGCGCCGTCCTCGCCCAGCACCGTCGGCACGTGCGCGTAGTGCGGCGGCTCGAGCCCGAGCGCGCGGAAGATGTTGATCTGCCGCGGCGTGTTGTTGACGTGGTCGTCGCCGCGGATAACGTGCGTGATCCGCATGTCCCAGTCGTCGACCACGACGCAGAAGTTGTACGTCGGCGTGCCGTCGCTGCGCGCGATCACGAGGTCGTCGAGCTCGGCGTTGGCGAACTCGACGCGGCCCTTGACGCCGTCGTCCCAGCCGACGGTGCCGGCGTCCGGGTTGCGGAAGCGGATCACCGGCTTCACGTCCGCCGGCGGCGTCCGGCCCGCCGCGTTCTCCGGCCGCCAGCGGCCGTCGTAGCGCGGCTTCTCGCCGCGCGCCATCTGCTCGGCGCGGAGCGCGTCGAGCTCCGCGGAGGACATGTAGTCGCGGTACGCGAGGCCGCGCGCGAGCATGTCGGCGATCACCTCGCGGTAGCGGTCCATCCGCTGCATCTGGAAGTACGGCCCCTCGTCGCAGTCGAGGCCGAGCCACGCCATGCCGTCGAGGATCGCCTGCACGGCGGCGGGCGTCGAGCGCTCGACGTCGGTGTCCTCGATGCGCAGGATGAACGTGCCGCCGTGGTGGCGCGCGAACGCCCACGCGAAGAGCGCCGTGCGGGCGCCGCCCAGGTGCAGGTAGCCGGTGGGGCTCGGCGCGAATCGGGTGCGGACGGGGGTCACGGGCGGCGCGGACGTCGAAACCCCCGATTTTACCGGAGGCGGCGGCGCGACCCGGCCGCTCCGCGCGGCCTCCGCCTACGGCGCGCCGAGCAGCAGGTACATGCTGAACGCGCCGTCGTTGCCCACGCCCGCGCCGAAGTACGCCGGCCCGGCGAACGTGGCGGCGCCGAGGAACAGCGAGCCCGAGTACAGCGTTCCGGCCGACGGCAGCCCGTCGAAGCGGTCGCGCATCGTGCCGACCTCGGCGGAGGCTCCGGCGAACACGCCCGAGCCCAGGATTTCGGGCAGCGCGAAGATGCGCCGGTAGTACATGGCGCGGGCGAAGGCGTACTCGCGGCCGGCGAACTGGTTGACGCGGAACGCCGACAGCCGCAGCGGGCCGCCCAGCGTGAACGACTCGTAGGCCGGCATGTCCGACCCAAAGTCCGTGCCCCCCGAGGCGTTGAGGCTCACCGTGTGCGGTCCCCACGAGTGCACGAACCGGCCGTCGGCGCCCAGCACCTGGTAGTCGACGGCGGAGCCCAGCCCCTTGGTCGCCGCGTAGAGCGACAGGGTGCCCGCGTAGCCCGCGCGCGAGAACCACGGCTGGTCGAGCTGGTCGAGCACGAGCGTCGCGCGCGCGCCGGCCGTCGTCTCGCGCACCGACGGCAGCACCGGGCTGCCCGTCTCCACCCGGGCGTCGACGCGCGTCCACTGCAGTCCGGCGCGCGCGGCGCCGAACGTGCCGAGCGTCGCGCCCACGTCGACCCCGCCGCGCGTGCTGCCGACGAGGTAGTCCGCCACGCGGTCGTCGCCCGCGTACACGCCGCGCGTCGTCTGCCCGATCGCCGCATACGGCGACACGAACCACACGCCCGGCGCGTGCAGCGGCTGGTAGAGCTCGCCGTACAGGTGGGTGTCCTGCCCCACCTGGCCCTCGAACAGCAACTCGCCGCCCAGGCGGTTGATCCACGTCCTGCGGTACTGGACGAGGACGTTGAACGAGTCGTCGCCCTGGAAGTCGCTCTGCAGGCCCAGCCCGAACCGCAGGAAGTCGGGGCCCCACGACTTCTCGCGCGGCGCGATCACCATCGCGCGCGGGCCGGTGTCGCCGATGATGCGATAGCTCACGCCCTCGAAGTCGCCGCGGCCGAAGATCCGGCGCAGGTCGGCGCTCACCTTCTCCTCGGTCAGCGCCTCGTCCGGCTGGCTGTGGACGAGCCCGCGCAGCACCTCGGCGTTCGTGCGCTCCAGCCCCTCGAAGCGGATCTCGGCGACCGTGCCCAGATCGGCGCTCTTGGCCACCTGCCGCTCGCGCAGCGCCGCGTACTCGGCGGGCGGCAGGCTGTAGCGCGCAAGCTGCGCCGCCACCCTGCGCGTCGCCTCCTCGCCGATCCGGATCGCGTCCTGCGCCCGCGAGAAGTTCGCCGCCGAGATGTTGCCCAGGTCGGGCGCGATCAGCACGTCGGCAGGTCCGAGGCTCGCGAGCTGCCGGTCGACCGTGCTCATGCCGAGGAAGTTGATGAGCTGCAGCGTGACGGAAAGCGCGGACGTGATGTCCTTGCGCGCGAGTGGCGGAGTCGAGATGTTGACGGCGATCACGACGTCGGCGCACAGCTTGCGCGCCTCGTCGATGGGCAGGTTGTTGGCGATGCCGCCGTCGACCAGCAGCCGGCCGTCGATCTCGACCGGTGCGATCGCCCCGGGCACCGACATGCTGGCGCGGATCGCCTGCGCGAGGCTGCCGTGGTCGAGCGCGATCGAAGCGCCGTTCTCGATGTCGGTCGCCATAGCGACGAACGGGATCGGCAGCTTGTTGAAGTCCGTGATGCCGACCGCCGGCTGCGTCAGGACGCGGAAGAAGGCCTCGATGGACACGCCGGCGATCACGCCCTTCGGCAGCGAAAGCCCGCCGTCGCCGACGCCGAACTCGGGCGCGAACAGCGTCTTGAAGTCGTCGGCCTTGCGGCGGATCGCGATCTCCGCGCGCGGCGGCTGGTCGCGGAAGATCTCCGCCCAGTTCGCGTCGAGGACGAGCTCCTGCAGCCGCGCCGGCGGCGTGCCGGCGGCGAACGTGGCCCCGACGATCGCGCCCATGCTGGTCCCGGTCACGCAGCTCACCGGGACGCGCAGCTCGTCCAGCACCTTGAGCACGCCGACGTGGGCGAGGCCGCGCGCGCCGCCGCCGGAGAGCGCGAGGCCGACGCGCGGCCGCGCGGCGACGCCGGGGGCCGGCGGGTCGGCCGCGGACGCCGCGGCGCCCGCGAGCGCCAGCGCCGCTGCAAGGAACGCGGTGACCGCCTGCCTCATGACGGCACTACTTCGCGATGTTGCCCTGCGCCCGCTCCGCCGCCTTCTTGAACATGTCGAGCACGTCGGCGAGGTGCTTGGGGTCCTGCGAGCCGCTCGGCCGCTTGGGATCGGCGAGCGATACCACGGCAAGCGTCGACACGCCGTTCGCCTCGCAGCCGACCGCGGCGCCGGTGCCGGACTTGGTGCCCGCGTCGGCGGACTCGAGGTAGATGCTGCACTTGGTGACCTTGCCCTTCTGCTGCCACGTGTACGCGACGTCGTCGTCCTTGCGGTAGCCGGGCTCCAGCGCCTTCATCAGCCCGAAGAAGCGCTGCAGCGCGACGGCGTTGTACTCCGGATTGTCGGGCCACAGGCGCGTGCCGATCAGGAGCTCGTTCTTGCCGGCGTCGCGCATGAACACCGTCACGCTCACCGACGGGTCCTTGTCCGTCGGGATCCGCATCGGACCACCGCCCTTCTTCGCCTGCGCGAATGCGTCGGGCGCAATCGTGGCGGTGCACAGCGCGAGCAGCAGGAACAGCAACCGCAGCATGGCTTCCTCCTCGTGAACGTGGTGACACCGGCCTCGCCGCGCAGCCCTGGCTGCGCGGCGGCCGGCTAATCGACGGCGAACTATAGGTCCAATCACCGACCGTCGGCAAACTTCGCGACCCGCCGGTGCCGGCAGCTATACTCGTCGGGTGCGGTCCGCGGGCGCTTCGGCCGCGGGACCCTCCATAGGGGAAAGCGCATGCGCGGAACGACGACTCGAATTGCCGACTGGCGGGTAGCCATTTCGTGAACTGGATGCTCGTGGACTCACGGCGCGACGCGCCCTGCGAACTGGACCGCGCGCGATGTTGATCAGCTTCTTGAAGGACCTGGCTCGCGTCATGGGGACGCGCGGACGCGGTCGCCGCGAGCCCGGCTCCGCCGACGATGGGCCTGCTCTTCCCCTCCCAGTGGCGTTCGCCGCGGACGAGGAAGCGTGTCGCCGGGCGGTCGAGGCGATGCCGAACTTCGCCGAGGCACACATCAACCTCGGTGTCCATCTGAAGAACACGATGCGGCCCGCGGAAGCCGAAGCCGCATTTCGACGCGCGATCCTGCTGCAGAAGGACAATGCGCTTGCCCACTACAACCTGGGCGTCGTACTGGCCGAGACGGGTCGCACGGTCGAATCGGAGGCGGCCTACCGGCGGGTACTCGAGCTCGCTCCGGAGTTCGTCGACGCGCACAACAATCTCGGCGCTCTCCTGCTGCGCACCGCGCGTCCGATGGAGGCGGAAGCCGCCTTCCGGCGGGCACTCGAGCTGCGGCCGGGCTTCGTCGATGCGGCCAGAAATCTCGACGTCGTCATCGCGCAAACGCGCAGCCTCGCCGCCGCCGAGGCGCAATGCCGGGCTGCCGTCGCGGCGGCCCCGGACTCCGCAGTCGCGCACGTCGACCTGGGAGTCGCCCTCTGGAACTCGCGGCGCCACGCCGAAGCGGAAGCGTCGTTCCGGCACGCCGTGGCGCTTCAACCGGAAAATGTAGCCGCCCGTTTCAATCTTGGCGTCGTTCTCGCCGGCACCGATCGCCCGTGGGAGGCGGAAGCGGCGTATCGTGCCACGCTCTCGCACGCGCCCGACCTGGGCAGCGCACTGTTCAACCTCGGCGGGATCCTCAAGGATACGAAACGGCTCGGTGAGGCCGAGGTGGTACTCCGCAAAGCCGTGGCGGTCATGCCCGGCTCCGCCGACGCCCACAACAACCTGGGGGCCGTCCTCAAGGATGCACTCCGTCCGGCCGAAGCAGAAATTGTGCTTCGCCGCGCGCTTGCGCTGGACCCGCGCCACGAGGCCGCTCGGATGAACCTCGACTATGTCCGCCATGACCTCGAACGGCACGCCAGGTGCGAGCAGGCATGTCGCCTGGCGCTCGAGCGCGGACTTCCGACCGAGCGGATCTGGTGCCGGCTCGCGGCCGCGCAGATGGCGCAAGGCCGGGTTGACGAGGCCATCGCGAGTTTCGAACAAGCCCTTGTCGTCGCACCCGGGGACGCCGGCGCGTGCCACGGCCTCGGGCTTGCCATGTTGCGCACGCAGCGCATCGACTCCGCAATCCACTATTTTCGCGCTGCGATATCGGCAAAGCCGGGTTTCTGCAAGGCGATGGCAAGCCTCGCGACCGCCTATCGTGCGCAGGGCAACACCGCCGAGGCCCTCCGTTGGAACAGGGAGGCGCTTGCGCTCGAGCCCGGGCAGGAACTCGCGAACGCGAACCTGGCATCGTTGCTGCTCGAGGCAGGCCAAGCCGATGCGGCGAGGGAGTGCCTGTCGCGCGCTTGCAGCGGCCAGTTCATGGCCATCGAATACGCAACCGACCCCCGGCGCACGGTGCTCGTGCTGCTGACCACCAAGTACGGCAACGTGCCCACGGTGGAACTACTGTTTCCCACGACCGTCAACACGCGGGTCAACTGGACGATCGAGTCCGAGCGCGACGACCTGAGCGAGGACCTGCCCGAGTACGACGTTGTGTTCAACGCCATGGGCGACCCCGATCTCGTCGGCGCTTCCGAGGGGCCCCTGGAACGCTTCGCGGCGTCCTGCGCGAAGCCGCTGCTCAATAGGCCGGAACGGGTCGCCCGCACCGCCCGCGACAAGCTGCCGACGCTGCTTGCGGGCATCGACAACCTGCTCGTTCCCGAAGTGTGGCGTTACGCCACGCCCGAGGATTGGGATCCGGGTATCGGCGACTCGCTGCCGCTGCTGGTTCGACCGGTGGAATCGCACGGCGGCGCCGGCCTCGTGCTCGCCCGTACGCCGGCCGAGCTTGCACGATTCCGCGAAGCGCAGGCAGGCCCCGTCTACGTCACCCGCTTCGTCGACTTCCGGTCCGCCGATTCGTGCTACCGCAAGTACCGGATGATCTACGTCGACCGCGAGCCCTGGCCATATCACCTCGCGATTGCGCCGGACTGGATGGTCCACTACTACACGGCGGAGATGGAGCCGCATCCATGGAAGCTCGCCGAGGAGACGGCGTTTCTTCGCGATCCGGAAGCAGCGCTGGGCACATCCAATATGCGCGCCGTCCGGGCCATCGGCGCCGCGATGGACCTCGATTACGCTGGAATCGACTTCTCGGTCATGCCAGACGGACGGCTGCTGGTCTTCGAGGCCAATCCCACCATGCTTGCGCATCCGGAAAACGTTGCCGGCCTGCTTGCGCACAAGAACGAGTACGTGTTCCACATCCAGAGGAGGTTTGAGGAGATGCTGCAGCGCCTGCACTGCTGATTGGCCTGACCTGCCGTACTACCGTCGCGGCTGCCAGCGCAGGTCGAGCGTCGCCGGCGTGGCCGGATTCGGCGGCTCCGGGTACACGTGCATGGGGCCGGGCGTGTGGCCGTGCGCCCAGAAGCGCGCGACACGGCGCGCCTCGGCCTCGTTGGCGTTGACCGGGAACGTCGCGTAGTTGCGCCCGCCCGGGTGCGCGACGTGGTACGTGCAACCGCCCAGCGCCCGCTGCGCCCAGGTGTCCACGAGGTCGAAGGTGAGCGGCGCCTGCACGCCGATCGTCGGGTGCAGCGCCGACGGCGGGTTCCAGGCGCGATAGCGGACGCCGGCGACGAACTCGCCGGGCACGCCGGTCGGCGTCAGCGGCAGCAGCCGGCCGTTGCAGGTGACCGCGTGCCGGCCGTCGGTCATGCCGGTGACCTTCGCCTGCATGCGCTCGACCGACGAGTCGACGAAGCGCGCGGTGCCGCTGCCGCTCACCTCCTCGCCCAGCACGTGCCACGGTTCGATCGCCTGCCGCAGCTCGACGGTGACCCCGTCGTAGGTGACGGTGCCGTAGCGCGGGAACCTGAACTCGACGAACGGCTCGAACCACGCCGGCTCGAACGCGAACCCGGCGCGCGCGAGATCGTGCGCGACGTCGCGGATGTCGGCGGCGACGAAGTGCGGCAGCAGCCAGCGGTCGTGCAGCGCGGTGCCCCACCGCACGAGCTCGCCCGCGTACGGCGTGCGCCAGAAGCGCGCGACCAGCGCGCGCAGCAGCAGCATCTGCACGGCGCTCATCCGCCAGTGGGGCGGCATCTCGAACGCGCGGAACTCGAGGAGGCCCAGCCGGCCCGTCGCGCCGTCGGGCGAATAGAGCTTGTCGATCGAGAACTCGGCGCGGTGCGTGTTGCCGGTGAGGTCGGTGAGCAGGTGCCGCAGCAGCCGGTCGACGAGCCACGGCTGCAGCGTCTCGGCGCCCGGCACGGACTTCGCGCTCATCTGCTGGAACGCGATGGAGAGCTCGTAGAGCCGGTCGTCGCGCGCCTCGTCGACGCGCGGCGCCTGGCTGGTCGGGCCGATGAACGTGCCCGAGAACAGGTACGACAGCGCCGGGTGGTTCTGCCAGTACGTGACGAGGCTCTGCAGGAGGTCCGGCCGCCGCAGCAGCGGGCTGTCCGCGGGCGTCGCGCCGCCCAGCGTGACGTGGTTGCCGCCGCCGGTGCCGGTGTGGCGGCCGTCGAGCATGAACTTCTCGGTGGCGAGCCGCGCCTGCCGCGCCTCGTCGTAGAGCGTCCGGGTCGTCGCGGCCAGCTCGCGCCACGACGCCGCCGGGTGCACGTTGACCTCGATCACGCCCGGATCCGGCGTGATCGCCAGGACCCGCAGGCGCGGGTCCCGCGGCGGCGGATAGCCCTCGAGCACGACGGGCAGCCCGAGGCCGCCGGCGGCGTCCTCGACGGCGGCGACCAGCGCGACGTAAGCCTCGAGCCGCTCGCACGGCGGCAGGACGAGGTGCAGGTGCCCGTCGCGGACCTCGAAGCGCCAGCGCGGTCCTGACGACGTCGCGCGGCGCCGCGCCGCGCACCTTCCCCCGGCGGCGCCGCGGCCGCGCGCCGGCAGGTGGTCGCGCGGCGCGAACGGATCGACGTCGAACTGCGGCTCGGCGTCCGCGGGCAGGACGGCCGGCAGCGAGGCGAGCGGCAGCCGCAGCCCCAGCGGCGAGTCCCCCGGCAGCAGGAACAGGTGGCCGCGCTTGACCGGCCACGGGCTCGAGTGCCAGACGAGCGTCCCGTCGTCGTGCACGGCGCGCAGCGGCAGCACGAGCCCGGCCGGCCGGTCGAGGCCGGCGGCGAGCAGGCGCGCGAGGCGCGCGCGCTCGTCGGGCTTCGACAGGTCGGCCTGCAGCGGGTCCGCGTTGGCCGGCAACGCCGCCTCGTCGCGGAGCGCGCGCTCGACGTCCTCGTACGCGGTGATGAGCAGCGACTCGGGCAGGTGCAGCGCGGCGGCCAGCCGCACGCCGAGCGCGCGCGCGTCCGCGAGCGTCGCGCGTCCGGGCTGCGCGGCGTCGGCGAGCAGCGAGTCGTCGCGCCACAGCGGCTGCCCGTCCGTGCGCCAGAACACCGAGAGCGCCCAGCGCGGCAGCGGCTCGCCCGGATACCACTTGCCCTGGCCGTGGTGGACGAGGCCGCCGGGTGCGAAGCGGCCGCGCAGCCGGCCGAGCAGCGTCCGCGCGAGCGCGAGCTTCGCCGGCGACATTGCCGTGTAGTTCCACTCGGCGCCGTCCATGTCGTCGACCGAAACGAACGTGGGCTCGCCACCCTGCGTCAGCCGCACGTCCTGCGCGGCGAGCTCGCGGTCGACGGCCTCGCCGAGCGCGTCGATCGCCTGCCACTGCGCGTCGGTGTAGGGCTTCGTGACGCGGGGGTCCTCGTGCACGCGCGTCACCTTCATCGCGAAGTCGAAGTCGACCGCGCAGACGTCCGTGTAGCCGATGACCGGCGCGGCGTTGCCCGGATCGGCGGTGCACGCGAGCGGCAGGTGGCCCTCGCCCGCCAGCAGCCCCGAGGTAGGGTCGAGGCCGACCCAGCCGGCGCCGGGGATGTACGCCTCCGCCCACGCGTGCAGGTCGGTGAAGTCGTGGTCGGTGCCCGACGGGCCGTCGAGCGCCTTGACGTCGGCGACGAGCTGGACGAGGTAGCCGGACGCGAAGCGGGCGGCAACGCCGAGGTGGCGCAGGATCTGCACGAGCAGCCAGCCGGAGTCGCGGCAGGAGCCGCTCGCGCGCTCCAGCGTCAGCTCGGTCGTCTGCACGCCCGGCTCCATCCGCACGAGGTAGCCGATCTGCGACTGCAGCAGCTGGTTCAGCCGCACCAGCAGCAGCACCGTGTTCTCGCCGGGCAGGATCGTCGCCCGGAACTCCTCGAGCCACGCCGCGAGCCGCGGCCCGGGCGGCATCGTCTCCAGGAACGGAATCAGCTCCTTGGCGAGCTCGGGCCGGTACGCGAACGGATACTTCTCCGCGTACTCCTCGACGAAGAAGTCGAACGGGTTGACGACCGTCAGGTCCGCCGTGAGGTCGACGTCGATCGTCAGGTGGTCGGCGGGCTCCGGAAAGACGAGACGCGCCACCCAGTTGCCGTACGGGTCCTGCTGCCAGTTGAGGAAGTGCGGCTCGGGCGAGACGTTGAGCGAGTACCCGAGCACGGGCGTGCGGCAGTGCGGCGCGGGGCGCAGCCGGATCTCGTGCGGGCCGACGGCGACGTGGCGGTCGAAGCGGTACGAGGTGCGGTGCGACAGCGCGACGCGGATGGCCATCGGGCGCCGGGCGGTCAGGTCCAGTCGGGGTCGGGCAGCTGCGCGAACACCCGGCGCAGGCCCTCGCCCCACTGCGTGTGGACCATCTGGAAGTACGGGTCGGTCTCCTCGATGCGACGCGAGAGCTTGATCCGCAGCGTGTCCGTCTCGTAGACCAGCAGGTCGATCGGCAGCCCGACCGAGATGTTCGACCGCATGGTCGAGTCGAACGACACCATCGTGCACTTGGTCGCGTCGACGAGGCTCGTGGTGCGCTTGATCACGCGGTCGATGATCGGCTTGCCGTACTTCGTCTCGCCGATCTGGAAGTAGCAGGTGTCCGGCGTGGCCTCGATGAAGTTGCCCTCGCCGTAGACGTTGAACAGGCGCGGCGGCTCGCCGCGGACCTGCCCGCCGATCAGGAAGTTGGCCGACGCGTCGACGTTGTTCTGCATCAGGTACGGACCGTCGCGCGACTTCACCTCGCGCAGCGAGTCGCCGAGCAGCCGCGCGACGTCGAACATCGACTGCGCGTTGCCGAGGTGCAGCTGGCCGTCGCCGCCGCGCGCCTTCTGGTCGAGGATCGACAGCGCGTTCTGCGTGATCGACAGGTTGCCCGACGACAGCGTGACGATGACGCGCTCGCCTTCCTGCGCGTACACCTTCATCTTCGAGAAGCGCCCGATCTGGTCGACGCCGGCGTTGGTGCGGGAATCCGACGCGAAGATGATGCCCGCGTCGAGCGACATGGCAACGCAGTAGGTCATGGCGGGAGCGGGACGGACCGGCGGACGCGCGGCGGGACCGGCATTCTACCGGATCGCGTTCGCGCCCACGGTCAGTAGACCGGCACCAGGAAGGCGCGGCTGACCTCGTCGCCCAGCAGGGACACGCGCTCGAGGAAGTCCATCAGGTACTCGTGCAGGCCGTAGCGGATGATGTCGTCGGTGCGCCCGTAGTGCAGCCGCGCGTGCAGCTCGCCCGCCTGCCGGCGCAGCTCGCGGTTGCGGTCGTCGCACAGGAGCTCCAGCGTGTCGTCGATGAAGTTGAGGCAGCTGTGCAGCGAGCGCGGCATGTCGTCGCGCAGGATCAGGAGCTCGGCCACGCGGCGCGGCGAGATCACGTCGCTGTAGATCCTGCGGTAGGACTCGAAGCCCGACAGCGACTGCAGCAGCGACGCCCACTGGTAGTAGTCGACGGCGCCGCCGACGTCGGCCGCCGACGGCAGCAGGATGTGGTACTTGGTGTCGAGGATCCGCGCGGTGTTGTCGGCGCGCTCGATGTGGGTGCCGAGGCGCAGGAAGTGGTAGGCCTCGTCGCGCAGCATCGTGCCGAAGGTGACGCCGCGGAACAGGTGCGAGCGCATCTTGACCCAGTCGAGGAACTCGGACACGCCCAGCGCCTGGATGCGCCGGTAGTCGTAGCCGCGCATCTCCAGCCACGCGCCGTTCAGGTCCTCGTACATCTCGGACGTGATGTTGCCGCGGACGGCGCGCGCCGACTCGCGCGCGGCGCGCAGGCAGCAGAAGATCGACGACGGATTGCCCGCGTCGAGCGTCATGAACCGCAGCACGTTCTCGGCCGACAGCTGCGGATACGCCCGGTAGAAGGCGGTCGCGCCGCCGGTCGCGATCAGCGGCACGGCCCACGGCTCCGCCCACGCGAGCCCCGGCTCCTGCGGCTCGTAGGGCAGCAGCGACGTCCGGTAGGTGACGTCGAGCAGCCGCGCCGTGTTCTCGGCGCGCTCGATGTGGCGCGCCATCCAGAAGAGCTCGTTGGCGTGGCGGGAGAGCATGGCGGTCATCGGCGGCTCTCCCCGCGCCCCTCACCCCAGCCCTCTCCCCCAAGGGGGCGAGTGAGCCCGGATGCGCGGCATCGGCGCAATGCGAGCGTCCACCCTCCCTCTCCCCGCAGGCGGGGAGAGGGAGCAGATCGCCTCGCGCGCGCACGATCGCCGATGTGCGCCGCAGGCCTCCCTCGCCCCGCGCAGCGGGGAGAGGG
>JBGAMF010000054.1:0-26701 GCA_044223185.1 Casimicrobiaceae bacterium
GTCCTAATAGCGCTCCATCTGAACCAGCCCGAGACCAGGCCCGCGACGATGCCAACTACTGCTGCGACGACGGCAGTTGCAAACGCAAACTGCTCGACACCATGGGCAGACGAATCTCCCGGGTAGCATGAAAAGCCGATCGCCCACAGTGTCGATAGCGCAGGAGAGCGGAGATTGATCGACTTGCGTCTATCGGACATTGGCATCGCCGACGGAGATGTGGTCATGGCGTCTAACGAGATGTAGGTCGTTTGGATGAGGGATATGCGAATAGGCTACGCCGCATAATCGTGGAGCGTCAACGGCAAGTGGCTGAAGGCGCTGGAGAAATGACTGCGGCGTATCACGGAGGCGCCGGTATGCACGGCACGGATGATCGGCCGCCCAAACCGCAGGATGACGGCGTGGCGCCGGCGGCCGCCGGGACGGCGTCCGGGCGCACGCCGCGCACCCTGCTCGACGCCGTGCGCGAGCGAATCCGCTATCGCCATTACAGCTACCGGACCGAGGAGGCTTACGTCGGCTGGGTCCGGCGCTTCGTCGCGTTCCACGGCCGGCGCCATCCCCGCGAACTGGGCGCCACCGAAATCGAGGCGTTTCTCAACCACCTCGCCAACGAGCGCGACGCCGCCGCGTCGACGCACAACCAGGCGCTGTCCGCGCTGTTGTTCCTGTACGGCGACGTGCTTGGCGTCGAACTGCCATGGCTGGGCGACATCGAACGGCCGAAGCGTCCGCGCCGGCTTCCGGTCGTGCTCACTCGGCAGGAGGTGCGCGACGTGCTCGCCCGCATGGAGGGATGCGCCGGCCTCATGGCGACACTCCTCTATGGGACCGGGATGCGGCTGATGGAGTGCGCGCGCCTGCGCGTCAAGGACGTCGACCTCGCGCGCGGCGAAATCACGGTGCGGCACGGCAAGGGCGGAAGGGACCGCGTGACGATGGTGCCGCGGGCGCTGGCCGAACCGTTGCGCCGCCAGCTGGCCCAGGCCCGCATCGTTTGGCAGGACGATCGAACGCGCATGGCGCCTGGGGTCGAGCTGCCTGGCGCGCTCTCGATCAAGTACCCGAAGGCGGGCGAGTCGTGGGGATGGTTCTGGGTGTTCCCGGCGGCGAAGCCCTCGCGCGACCCGCGCACGGGCGTACGGCGGCGCCACCACCTGCACGAGGAGACGGTGCAGCGCGCCGTCAAGCGCGCCGTCCGGGCCGCCGGCATCCCCAAGCCCGCCACCACGCACACGTTGCGCCACGCGTTCGCCACGCACCTGCTCGAATCCGGCTACGACATCCGGACGATCCAGGAGTTGCTCGGTCACCGCGACGTCGCCACGACGATGATCTACACGCACGTGCTGAACCGCGGCGGCCGCGGCGTCACAAGTCCGCTCGACACAGCCGCTGCCGGCTGAGTGCATGCTGTCTGCCGGCCGAGTTCGCGCGCGCCCGCCGGGATGACGCGTTACGCCGCCGCTACTGCCGCGGCGTGCGCACGTTGGCGGGAACCTGCTCTCCGGCGTCGCTGCGGAACGGGTTGATGTCGACGCCACCGCGGCGCGTGAAGCGCGCGTACACGGACAACGCCTCGCACCGGCACGCCGCCTTCACGTCGACGAAGATGCGCTCGACGCAGTGCTCGTGGAATCCCGCGTGCTGCCGGTACGAGACGAGGTAGCGCAGCAGCGCGGCGCGGTCGAGGCGCGGGCCGCGGTAGGCGATCGCGACCGACGCGTAGTCCGGCTGCCCGGTCACCGGGCACACGGAGCGGAAGAGGTCGCTCGTCAGGGTCTCGGCGACCGGCGCCCCGCCCGCGGCGAGCAGGCCGGGGTCGATCTCCCAGGTGGCGCAGCCGGTGTCGGCGGCGTCGATCGACGTCCCCGCGAGCGGCGCGAGCGACTGGCGGAGGAAGCCTTCCGGCACCACAAGGTGCACGCGGACCGGCGCGCCCACGGCGCCGCCGATGTCGCGTCCGATCGCATCCGCGACGGCACCGGCATCGGCGAAGCGCGACTGCGCGAACGAGCCGAGATACAACTTCACCGACTTCGACTCGACGATCGCCGGCGACGTCGCGGGCACCGTGAACGACGCGATGGCGACGGCCGGCTTGCCGCGCGGGTCGAGCCACGTGAGCTCGTAGGCGTTCCACACGTCGGCACCCGCGAACGGCAGGTCGGCGCCGATGCCGATCTCCTCGCGCTGCGGCGCACGCGGCACGGCGAACAGCAGCGCCGCGTCGTAGGTGTCGGGATAGCCGGTCGCGTGCCCGAGCGGCGCCGCGGCGAGCTCGTCCTGCAGCTTGGTCATCGGGCGCTCACCGCACGCGCTCGATGCGCGCGCCGAGTCCCGAGAGCTTCTCCTCGATGCGCTCGTAGCCGCGATCGAGGTGGTAGATGCGGTCGATCGTCGTGCGCCCCTCGGCGACCAGGCCGGCGATGACGAGGCACGCCGAGGCGCGCAGGTCGGTCGCCATCACGTCGGCGCCGGTGAGCTTCGCCACACCCTTCACCACCGCCGTGCTGCCCTCGACCTCGATGTCGGCGCCGAGGCGCCGCAGCTCCTGCACGTGCATCATCCGGTTCTCGAAGATCGTCTCGGTGATGACCGCAGTGCCCTCGGCGCGCGCTGCGAGCGCCATGAACTGCGCCTGCATGTCGGTCGGGAAGCCCGGGTGCGGCGCCGTGCGCAGGTTGACGGCGACGAGCGGCCCGTCGCGCTCGAGCCGGATCGTGTCGCCGTCGACGGTGACCGTCGCGCCGGCCTCGCGCAGCTTGGTCAGCACGGCGTCGAGCGAATCCGGCTGGGTGCCGGTCACGGTCACGCGGCCGCCGGTCGCGGCGACCGCGGCGAGGAACGTTCCGGTCTCAATGCGGTCCGGCATCACCGCGTGCGTGGCGCCGGACAGGCGCGTCACGCCCTCCACGGTGATGCGGTCGGTGCCTGCGCCGGCGATGCGCGCGCCCATGGCGGTGAGGCAGCGCGCGAGGTCGACGACCTCGGGCTCGCGCGCGGCGTTCTCCAGCACCGTCGTGCCCTCGGCGAGGGTCGCCGCCATCAGCAGGTTCTCGGTGCCGGTCACCGTGGCGATGTCGAACACGAACTTCGTGCCGCGCAGGCGGCCGGTCGCGCTGATGTAGCCGTGCTCGAGGTCGATCGCGGCGCCCATCGCCTGCAGCCCCTTGACGTGCTGGTCGACCGGCCGCAGGCCGATCGCGCAGCCGCCGGGCAGCGACACGCGGGCCTCGCCGCAGCGGGCGAGCAGCGGCCCGAGCGCCAGGATCGACGCGCGCATCGTCTTGACGAGCTCGTAAGGCGCGAGCGGCCAGCCGATGTGCGCGGCCTCGAGCCGGACGGTGCCCGGCGCGGGCATGTCGAGTGAGACGCCCATCTGCGCCAGCAGCGTCTGCATCGTGCGCACGTCGTTCAGGCGCGGCACGTTGGCGAGGGTCAGCGGCTCGGCGGTCAGCAGCGACGCGCACAGGATCGGCAGCGCCGCGTTCTTGGCGCCCGACGCGCGAACTTCGCCTTCGAGGCGATGGCCGCCCTCGATCGACAGCTTATCCACGCGCGCGCTCCGCCCACTCCGCCGGCGTCAGCGTGTGCATCGACAGCGCGTGGACCTCCTCGCGCATGCGGTCGCCGAGCGCCGCGTAGACCAGCTGGTGCCGCTTGACGCGCGTCAGGCCGGCGAACGCCTCGGACACGACGAGCGCTTCGAAGTGGTGGCCGTCGCCGCGGACGTCGAGGTGCTCGCAGGCGATGCCGCTCTCGATGGAACGGCGGATGGAGTCGGGTGTGACCATGGCGGCAGGGGTCCCAGTCAGGCGCGCAGCTTCCAGCCGCGCGCGAGCAGCGCGAGGGTCAGCGCCGCGAGTGCCGCGGCGGCCGCGGCGACGACGGCGAAGCTCGCCGCGGGAGCGACGTCCGAGACGCCGAAGAAGCCGTAGCGGAAGCCGTCGATCATATAAAAGAACGGGTTGAAGTGCGACATCGTCTGCCAGAACGGGGGCAGCGAGTGAATCGAGTAGAAGACGCCGGACAGGAACGTCAGCGGCACGATGATGAAGTTCTGGAACGCCGCGAGCTGGTCGAACTTCTCCGCCCACATGCCGGCCAGCAGGCCCAGCATCGCGAGGATGGCGCTGCCGGCGAGCGCGAAGGCGAGCGCCCAGAACGGGTGCGGCAGCGCGAGCAGCGACGGGGCGAACAGCAGCGTCACCGCGAACACGCCGGCGCCCACGACGATGCCGCGCACCATGGCGCCCAGCACGTAGGCGGCGAAGAGGTCCGCCGCCGACAGCGGCGGCAGCAGCACGAAGATCAGGTTGCCGGTGATCTTCGACTGGATCAGCGAAGACGACGCGTTGGCGAACGCGTTCTGCAGCACCGACATCATCACGAGGCCCGGCACGAGGAACGCCGTGTACGACACGCGGCCGTCGAAGACGGACACGCGGCCCTCGAGCACGTGCGAGAAGATGAGCAGGTACAGGAGCGCCGTGAGGATCGGCGCCGCGACCGTCTGGAAGCTCACCTTCCAGAAGCGCAGCAGCTCCTTGTAGAGCAGCGTGACCCAGCCGCGGCCGGCGACTTCGGCGCTCACGGCGAGCGCCTCTCACAAAGGGACGCGGAGGCGCACGGAAGGCAGTCTTGAGGCTTTCCTCCGCGCCTCTGCGTCTCCCGTGAAGCGAATCCATGCAGCAGGATCACGCCGCCTCCGCACCGTTCATGATGCGCAGGAACACGTGCTCGAGGTCGGTCTCCTCGAGCGCCAGCTCGTCGATCGCGATGCCGTCGGTGCGCAGCGCCGCGAGCAGCCGCTCCAGGTCCGCGTAGTCGCCTAGGCCGACGTAGAAGTTGCCGCCCTCGCGCCGGACGACGCGCCCCTCCCACGCGGCGGGCATCCGCGCCGCGGCGACGCGACAGGTGAGGCCCGCGAAGCGCGACAGCAGGTTGTGCGTCGAGTCGAGCGCGACGACGCGGCCGGCCTTCAGCATCGCGATGCGTCCGCACAGCGCCTCGGCCTCCTCGAGGTAGTGCGTGGTCAGGATGATCGTGTGGCCGTCGCGATTGAGCTTGCGGATGAAGCGCCACAGGCTCTGCCGCAGCTCGACGTCCACGCCGGCGGTCGGCTCGTCGAGGACGATCACGGGCGGCTTGTGCACGAGCGCCTGGCCGACCAGCACGCGGCGCTTCATGCCGCCCGACAGCGAGCGCATGTTGGCGTTCGCCTTGGCCGTGAGGTCGAGGTGGTGCAGGATCTCGTCGATCCACGCGCCCTGCCGGCGCAGCCCGAAGTAGCCGGCCTGGAACTCGAGCGTCTCGCGCACCGAGAAGAACGGGTCGAACACGAGCTCCTGCGGCACGACGCCCAGGCTGCGGCGGGCGGCGCGGAAGTCGGTCACGACGTCGTGGCCGAGGATGCGCGCGGTGCCGCGGTCGGCGCGGGTGAGCCCCGCGAGGATCGAGATCAGCGTCGTCTTGCCGGCGCCGTTGGGCCCCAGCAGCCCGAAGAACTCGCCCTCGGCGACTGTCAGGTCGACGCCGGCCAGCGCCTGCACGGCGCCGAAGCGGCGGGCGACATCGATGACTTCGACGGCGGGAGGCATGCGGAAATTGCGCGGGCGGGCACCGCCGGTCGGGCGCGGGCAGCGGCCCGCCCCCTGGTTACGGCCGGGCCTCGGGCGCGATCTGGTCCTCGAGGCCGTAGACGCGGGCGAGCGACGCGAGCAGCGGCGGCACGCCGGTGAAGGCGAGCGGCCGGCTTTCCGCGGCCGCGCGGCGCTTCAGCGCCAGCAGCACGGCGAGCGCGGCGGAGTCGGCGTGGGCGAGCCCCGCGAGGTCGACGGTGCCGGACGCCGGCAGCGGCAGCGCATCGGCGCCGGCGAGCGCGGCGACCGCGTCGTCGAACGTCAGCACGCCGCTGAAGGTCCAGCGGTCGCCGGCCGCGGCGAACGCCCCCGCGGCAGCATCGCCGTCGCGCACGCCGATCACTTGGCGGGCGCTCCCTGGTTCTTGGCGACGAGCGACTTGATGAGGCCGTCCACGCCGCCGGCCTTGACCTGCTCGTTGAACTCGTCGCGGTAGTTGGTCACCAGCGACACGCCGGCGACGATGACGTCGTACACCTTCCAGCCGCCGGGGGTCTTGGCCATGCTGTAGTCGATCTGCACGGGCGCCTGGCCCTTGCGGACGACCTCGGTCCGCACGGTCACGTCCGTCGCGTTGGCGTCGGCGCGCAGCGGCTTGTAGTCCATCGTGTGCTCGCGGTACTGGGTCAGCGCGCCCGAGTACGTCCGCACCAGCAGCTGCCGGAACTGCTCGACCAGCTGCTTCTGCTGCTCGGGTGTGGCCTGCCGCCAGTTGCGGCCCATCGCCAGCGCGGTGATCCGCTCGAAGTCGAAGTTCGGCAGGAGCTTGGTCTCGACGACCTCGCGGATCCGCTGCTTGTCGCCCGCCTGCACCTTGGGATCGGTGCGCGCGATCTGCAGCGTCTCCTCCGCCACGCGCTTGACCAGCGCGTCCGGGGTCTCCTGCGCCAGCGCGCCGGAGGCGGCCGCCGCGAAAGCGAGCGCCGCGGCGGCGCGCATCCACCAGTTCGTGAACCTCATTCGTCTTCGTCCTTCGGTTTCGGGGGGTTGCCGTCGTGCACCAGGTACTCGCGCCGCTGCAGGTACGAGCGGCGGATGAACGTGTAGGGATCGAGCGACGCCTGCTCGAGCAGCGACGTGGCGTCCAGCGCCTGCGCCCGCAGGTCGATGGCGCCGACGCCGTAGATGACGTTGCGCAGCGGCACCAGCGGGATCTCGTTGGTCGGCGACCACACGAAGCGCAGGATCGAGCCGGTGCCGTCGCGGACGGTCGTCGGTCCCCACAGCGGGATGAACAGGAACGGCCCCTGCGGGATGCCCCAGTAGCCGAACGTCTGGCCGAAGTCCTCCATGCCGCGCGGTATGCCGGCGTCGGACGCGATGTCGATCAGCCCCGCGAGCCCGAAGCCCGTGTTGATCAGCACGCGGCCGAAGTCGTTGCCGGCCTTGTCGAGCTTGCCCTGCAGCAGGCCGTTGATGCCGGAGAAGAGGTCGTCGATGTTGTTGGAGTAATTGGACGCCGCGGTCTGCACGAACTTCGGGACGTAGTCGACCCACGCCTGCGCGATCGGCTTGGCGATGTACTTGTCGAGCGGCTCGTTGATCTCGTACATCAGGCGGTTGGACGCCTCGAACGGGTCGTACGGGCGGCCGGGCGTGCTGGCGCACGACGAGAGCAGCAGAGCGGCCGCGACTGCCGCAACCGGCCGGCGCGCGCTCACTTCGAGCCTCCGCCCGCAGCGGCCTTGTCGAACAGGAACTGGCTGATGAGCTTCTCCACGACGATCGCGGACTGCGTCTTGCCGATCCGCCCGCCGTCGGCGAGGTTCTGCGGGTCGCCTCCCGCCTCGAGGCCGATGTAGACCTCGCCCAGCAGGCCGGAGGTGAGGATCGAAGCGATGGTGTCCTTCGAGAACTGGTAGCCGTTGTCGATCTTGAGCGTCACCACGGCCTCGTAGGACTTCGGGTCGAGCCGGACCGACTCCACGCGGCCGACGATGACGCCGGCCGCCTTGACCGGCGCGCGCAGCTTGAGGCCGCCGATGTTGTCGAAGTGCGCCTCCAGCCGGTACGCGGGCTTCGTGTCGAGCGAGGTCAGGTTGCCGACCTTGAGCGCGAGGAACACGATGGCGCCCAGGCCGATCGTGACGAAGATGCCGACCCACAGGTCGATGGTCGAACGGTTCATGCGCGTGCTTTCCGGACGGGGCTAGCCATTGCCGAGCCCCCTGAACATGAAGACGGTGAGGATGAAGTCGAGCGCGAGGATGGCGAGCGAGCCGCCGACCACCGTGCGCGTCGTGGCGGCCGACACCCCCTCCGCCGTGGGCTTGGCGTCGTAGCCCTCGAACACGGCGATGAGGCTGACCGCGATGCCGAAGACCACGCTCTTGACGATGCCGTTGGTGATGTCCGGCCAGAACTCGATGCCGGCCTGCATGTTGCCCCAGAACGTGCCGTTGTCGACGCCGATCAGCCGCACGCCGACGATGTACGCGCCGAACACGCCCATCACCGAGAACAGCGCGGCGAGCAGCGGCATCGAGATGACGCCCCCCCAGAACCGCGGGGCGACGATGCGCGCCAACGGATCGACCGCCATCATCTCCATCGCCGACAGCTGTTCGGTCGTCTTCATGAGGCCGATCTCCGCCGTCACCGCGCTGCCGGCGCGGCTCGCGAACAGCAGACCGGCGACGACCGGCCCGAGTTCCCGCACCAGCGACAGCCCGACGAAGATGCCGAGCGAGTCGCCGGCGCCGTACTTGTTCAGCACGTCGTAACCCTGCAGCCCCAGCACCATGCCGACGAACAGCCCCGACACCATGATCACCACCAGCGACAGCACGCCGGAGAAGTAGATCTCGCGCGCCGTCAGCTGCAGCCGGCGGAACGCCGCCGGCGAGTGGGCGATCACCGCGAAGAAGAAGCGCGTGGCGAAGCCCGCCCGCGCGATCGCGTGGACCGTGCCGGCGCCGATGCGGCGCACCCCGTCGGCGAGCGCGCTAAGCGGCACCGGCGGCCAGTTCCTCGGCGTACGGCCGCGCCGGGTAGTGGAAGGGCACCGGGCCGTCGGGCTCGCCGTCGACGAACTGGCGGACGAACCGGTCGGCGGAGTTCCGGACCTCGTCGGGCGTGCCCTGCGCGATGATCCGTCCCTCGGACACGAAGTACAGGTAGTCGACGATCTTGAGCGACTCGTACACGTCGTGCGTGACGACGACCGACGTGATGCCGAGCGCGTCGTTCAGCTTGCGGATCAGCTGGCCGACGACGCCCAGCGAGATGGGGTCGAGCCCGGCGAACGGCTCGTCGTACATGACGAGCATCGGGTCGAGCGCGACGGCGCGGGCGAGCGCCACGCGGCGGGCCATGCCGCCGGACAGCTCGGCGGGCCGCAGCTGCGCGGCGCCACGCAGGCCGACCGCGTGCAGCTTCATCAGCACGAGGTCGCGCACGAGCGGCTCGGGGAGGTCGGTGTGCTCGCGGATCGGGAACGCGACGTTCTCGAACACCGACATGTCGGTGAACAGCGCACCGAACTGGAACAGCATGCCGACGCGGCGGCGGAGGTCGAAGAGCTCGTCGCGCGTCATCTGCGCGACCTCGCGGCCACCAACGCGCACGGCGCCGGCCTGCTGGCGGAGCTGGCCGCCGATCAGCCGGAGGATCGTCGTCTTGCCGCAGCCCGACCCGCCCATGATGGCGACCACCCGCCCCCGCGGAATCGACATGCTGATGCCGGTGAGCACCGGCCGCCGGCGGTCGTAGCCGAACGTGACGTCGGTCAGTTCGACCGCGTTCGGCGCGTCGGCGGGCGGTGCGGCAGCCGTCTGCGGCAGGGTGGAAGCCACGGGGGAAGGTCGGGGTCGGGCGGGATTGCGATTGTAACGGCTGCGGTCGCGGGGTCGCAATGACCCGCGGTCAGTTACGAGGGTCTGACCCTTAACATGCGCTGGAGTGCATGTCAGTCGCGATGGGCCGTCCCGAGCGACTGACCTGCCCCCTCGGGGGGCAGCGAGCGCAGCGAGCGTGGGGGCTGTTCAATCCCAGGGTCAGACCCTCAGCCGCGGCCGGACTTGAGGAGCTTCTGCTCGGCCAGCGCGAGCTGTGCCGGGCGGCCGAGCAGGATGACCGCGTCCCCGCCCTCGAACCGCCAGTCGGGGCCCGGGCGCTGTGCCCGCGCCCCGCGCCGGCGGACGTTGGGCACCTCGACCAGCCCGCCCAGGTCGAGGTCGCCCAGCGTGCGCCCCACGGCGGAGGCCCGGTCGGGCAGCACCACCGTGTGCAGGCGCACCTGCAGGTTGTCGGCGGCGTCCGCGGTGTCGGTCGCGCCGTGGAAGAAGCCGCGGAAGAGACCGTAGCGCTCCTCGCGGATCGTGCGGATCCGCTTGAGGATCCGGTTGAGCGGCACACCGAGCACGAGCAGCGCGTGCGACGCGAGCATCAGGCTGCCTTCGAGCACTTCCGGCACCACCTCGGCGGCGCCGGCGTCGCGCAGCCGCTCCATCTCGCTGTCGTCGACCGTGCGCACGATCACCGGCAGCTCCGGACGCTGCTGGTGGATCGTGTGCAGGATCTTGAGCGCGACCGGCGTGTCGGCGAACGTGATCGCGACCGCGCGCGCCTTCGACAGGCCCGCGCTCACCAGTGCCTCGCGGCGGCTCGCGTCGCCGTACACGACGCTGGTGCCGTCGGCCGCGGCCTCGCGGACGCGCTCGGGGTCGTCGTCGAGCGCGATGTAGGGGATCTCCTCGGCCTCGAGCAGGCGCGCGAGGTTCTGCCCGCTGCGGCCGTACCCGCACACGATCACGTGGTCCTGCCGCGTCATCGTCCGTGCCGCGATCTGCGTCACCTGCGCCGCGCGCGCGAGCCAGTCGTTGGCGGTCAGCCGGCGCACCAGCGGCTCGGCGAAGTGGATGAGCAGCGGCGCCAGGCACATCGAGATCACCATCGCCGCCAGCACCGTCTGCGCGAGGTCGCCCTGCAGGATGCCGTTGCGCGTGGCGAGCGCCAGCATGACGATCGCGAGTTCGCCCGCCTGCGCGAGGTAGAAGCCGATCCGCAGCGACGACGCGAGCGTCGCGCGGAACACCCGGGCGAGCGCGACGATCAGCACCAGCTTCACCGCGACCGGCACCAGCAGCAGCAGCAGCACCCAGCCCAGGTTGGCCAGCACCACCGTGAGGTCGAGCGCCATCCCGACCGTGATGAAGAAGAGCCCCAGCAGCACGTCGCGGAACGGCTTGATGTCCTCCTCGACCTGATAGCGGTACTCGGTCTCGGCGATCAGCATGCCCGCGAGGAACGCGCCGAGCGCGAGCGAGAGCCCGAGCGACTCGGTCAGCGCGCCCAGGCCCAGCGTGACCAGCAGCACGTTGAGCACGAAGAGCTCCGACGAGCGCTGGCGCGCGACCAGGTGGAACCACAGGCGCATCGGCGCCTGCCCGAGGAACAGGATCACCGCCAGCGCGAGCGTCGCCTTGGCCGCGGCGATGCCCATCGCGGCCGCGAGTTCCGGCCCCGGCTTGCCGAGCGACGGGATCAGGATCAGGAACGCGACCACCGCGAGGTCCTGGAACAGCAGGATGCCCATGATGTCGCGGCCGTGCGGGGTGGCGAGCTCCATCCGCTCTGCCAGCATCTTGGAGACGATCGCCGTCGAGCTCATCGCGAGCGCGCCGCCCAGCACCAGCCCGGCCTGCCAGCCGAAGCCGACGAAGTGCAGCGCCACCATCGCCGCGATCGTGGTGATCGCCACCTGCGCGAGCCCCAGACCGAACACCGCGCGGCGCATCGCCCGCAGCTGCGGCAGGCTGAACTCCAGCCCGATCGAGAACATGAGGAACACGACGCCGAACTCCGCGACGTAGCGCGTCGTGTCGTCGTACGGCACCCACGCGAGCGCGTGCGGGCCGACGGCGATGCCGACCAGCAGGTAGCCGAGGATCGGCGGCAGCCGCAGCAGCCGGCATACGACGACCACGACGACCGCCGCCGCAAGCAGCGTGAGGATGAGGACGATGGCGTGCGGCATGGGGACGGCGCGGTCCGGCGCCGGGGCGGCGGACCGGGGTTGCGGCTGACGTACATCATAAGTCACCGCCGGCCCGATGCCGCCGCGCAAGGCACGGGCGGCGGCACCGGAGCGGCCCGTTCGAGGGGCGGCGCTATACTTGCCCGATGGGGAGCCGCGTGCCGGAGGCGATGGCGGGCGCAACCGCTGCGGCGGTGGACCCGGCGCGCGCGCTCGCCCGCGCGCGGCAGGTCCTCGCCACCGAGGCCGCCGCCATCACCGCGCTCGCCGAGCGGCTGGGCGCGCCGTTCGTCGCGGCGCTGTCGCTGATCCTCGAGTGCCGGGGCCGCGTCGTGGTGTCGGGCATCGGCAAGTCCGGCCACGTCGCGCGCAAGCTCGCGGCGACGCTCGCGTCGACCGGCACGCCGGCGTTCTTCGTCCACGCGAGCGAGGCCGCGCACGGCGACCTCGGCATGATCGCGCCCGGCGACGTCGTCGTCGTGCTGTCGAATTCCGGCGAGACCGACGAGCTCGTGTCGCTGCTGCCGCACCTGAAGCGCGAGGGCGCGGCGATCATCGCGCTGACCGGCAACGAGCAGAGCTCGCTCGCGCAGGCGGCGGACGTCCACCTGGACGCCGCCGTCGACGCGGAGGCGTGCCCGCTGGGGCTCGCGCCCACCGCCAGCACCACCGCGGCGCTCGCGCTCGGCGACGCGCTCGCGCTGGCGCTCCTCGAGGCGCGCGGCTTCTCGGCGGAGGACTTCGCGCGCTCGCATCCGGGCGGCTCGCTCGGCCGGCGGCTGTTCACGCGCGTGGCCGACATCATGCGCACGGGGACGGCGCTGCCGGTGTCGGCCGCCGCCGCGACGCTGGGCGACGCGATCGTCGAGATGAGCCGCAAGGGCATGGGCATGACGGTGGTCGTCGACGACGACGGACGCGTCGAGGGCATCTTCACCGACGGCGACCTGCGCCGGTGCCTCGACCACGTCCGCGACGTCGGCGCCGTGCCCATCGCGCAGCTGATGACGAAGAACCCTCGCACTGTCGCACCCGACCGGCTCGCCGTCGACTGCGTGGACGTCATGGAGGCCGCGCCGAAGGTGTCGCAGCTCCTCGTCGTCGACGGGCAGCGCCGCCTCGTGGGCGCGCTGCACCTGCACGACCTCTTCCGCGCGAGGATCGTCTAGATGGGCACCGACGCGCTCGCGCGCGCCCGGCGCGTGCGCCTCGTCACCTGCGACGTCGACGGCGTGCTCACCGACGGGCGCATCTACGTCGACGACCACGGCCACGAGATGAAGGCCTTCTCGGCGCTCGACGGCGTCGGCCTGCACCTGCTCGCGCGTGCCGGGATCGCCGTCGCGTGGATCACCGGCAGTGCCGCGCCGGCCGTCATGCACCGCGCGCGCCGGCTCGGCGTCGCGCACGTGATCGTCGACGCGGCCGACAAGCTGGCGGCGTGGAACGGGCTGCGGCAGCAGCTCGCCTTCGCCCCGGAGGCCTGCGCGCACATGGGCGACGACCTGCCCGACGTGCCGGTGTTCGACGCCTGCGGCTTCGCGGTGACCGTGCCGCACGCGCCGGCGACCGTGCGCGAGCGCGCGCACCACGTGACGGCGCGCGACGGCGGCAGCGGCGCGGTCCGGGAGCTGGCCGAGCTGATCCTCGCGGCGCAGGGCGTGCAGTTCGCCGGCGTTCCGCCGCGCGCGGCCTAGGATGAAACGCCTCCCCAGCTCGCTGCCGCCTTCGGGGGCCGGTCGGCCGTTCGCAACGGCCGGGAACCGGCCATGACCCGCGACGCCCGCGCGCGCACGCTGCTCGACCGTCTCACCGCGTGGACGCCGGTGTTCCTGCTGGGCGGCCTGGCCGCGCTGACGTACTGGCTCGACGCGCAGGTGCAGCCGCCGCAGCCGCGCCGCGACGGCTCCGAGCGGCACGACCCGGACATCTTCGTCGAGGGCTTCCGCGCCATCTCGCTCGACGCGCAGGGCCGGCCGAAGCAGTCGATCGCCGGCAAGCGCGCCGTGCACTTCGGCGACGACCAGACCACCGAGATCGTCGAACCGGCGCTGGCGCAGACGGAAGCCGGCAAGCCGGCGCTGCGCGTGTCGGCGCGCCTGGGCACGCTGACCGGCGACCGCAAGTCCGTCACGTTCGCGGGCGGCGTGCGCGCCGTGCGCGAGGCCGGGCCGACGCGCCCCGGCGAGGCGCCCGCGGGGCCGGTCGTCGTGACCACCGAGCACCTGGTGGTCGTCCCGGACGACGAGGTCGCGCGCACCGACAAGGCGGTGACGATCGAGGAGCCGCGTGGAATAATCCAGTCGGTCGGGCTGGAACTCGACCACAAGGCCAGGACGGTCAAGCTGAAGTCGGGCGTCCGCGGCACCCTGCAACCGCAAGCCCCGCCCAAGTGATCCCGCGCCCCCTCCTCGCCCGCACGTCGATGGCGCTCGCCGTCGCGCTCGCCACGGTCGCCGCGCACGCGGAGAAGGCCGACCGCGAGAAGCCGATCACCTTCACGTCGGACGACGGCGAGGTCAACTACGAGAAGCGCACCGGCGTGCTGCGCGGCAACGTCGTGATCACGCAGGGCACGCTGACGATCAAGGCCGACCGCATCGACTTCCGGCAGAACCCGGACAACTCGCTGTCCGCGACCGCGACCGGCAAGCCGCTCGCTTTCCGCCAGAAGCGCGACGACGCCGACGGATACTACGAGGGCTGGGCGCTGCGGGCCGAGTACGACGGGCAGAAGGAGCAGCTCGAGCTCTTCGACAACGCCATCCTGAAGCGCGGCACCGACGAGATCCGCAGCAACTACATCTCGTACAACGCGGCGACCGAGCTCTTCAAGGCCGAGGGCCGCGCCCCGGGCGCGCCGGCGTCGGCGGAACCGGGACGCAGCGACCGCGTGCGCGGCATCTTCCAGCCGAAGAGCGACGTCCTGCCCGGCAAGGGGCCGGCCAAGGACGGCGGCGCCAAGGCCGCGCCGCTGACGCTCGCGCCGTCGGGCGAGATCGCGCCCGCGAAATGAGCGCGGCGGCCGAGGCGAAGCCGAGGGAGGCGCGCAGCGCGCGTCGCCGCGCGATTGCCGCGGACCGACACGCCGATGCCGCGCACGGCACGCCGAACCAAGGAGGTCCGAAATGAGCGCGGCGGCCGAGGCGAAGCCGAGGGAGGCGCGCAGCTCGCCTGAGCGAGCGGGGCGAAGCCCAGGCGCGAAGCGCGCGTCCGCGAGCGATGGCGGCGGCCGACACGCATGCGTGGCGAACGGCGCAGTCGGTGCGGAGGCCGCGCGTCGCCGCGCGATTGCCGCGGACCGACACGCCGACGCCGCGAACGGCAAGACGGTGCAATGAGGTCCGAAATGAGCGTGGCGGGCACCGGCGCCGCTGCCCCCGCAGGCGCGCGCGCGGCTGCGTCGCGGGAGGCGCCGTGAGCGAGCTCCGCGCGACGAAGCTGCAGAAGCGCTACAAGGCACGCACCGTCGTCCACGACGTCTCGCTCGAAGTCGCAAGCGGCGAGGTGATCGGCCTCCTCGGGCCCAACGGCGCCGGCAAGACCACGTGCTTCTACATGATCGTGGGACTCGTCGCCGCCGACGGCGGGCGCATCGAGCTCGACGGCGAGAACCTGTCGCGCCTGCCGATCCACCAGCGCGCGCGGCGCGGGCTGTCCTACCTGCCGCAGGAGGCGTCGATCTTCCGCAAGCTGACGGTCGCGGAGAACGTGCGCGCGATCCTCGAGCTGCAGGACCTCGACCCGGACACGCTGGCGAACCGCCTCGACGCGCTGCTGGAGGACCTGTCGATCTCGCACCTGGCCGCCGCGCCGGCGGTGTCGCTGTCCGGCGGCGAGCGGCGCCGCTGCGAGATCGCGCGCGCGCTCGCCACGCGGCCGCGGTTCATCCTGCTCGACGAGCCGTTCGCCGGCGTCGACCCGATCGCCGTGCTCGACATCCAGAAGATCATCGGCTTCCTGAAGGAGCGCGGGATCGGCGTGCTGATCACCGACCACAACGTGCGCGAAACGCTGGGCATCTGCGACCGGGCGTACATCATCAACGAAGGGCGGGTGCTGGCTTCGGGCGTCCCGGGCGAGATTGTCTATAATGAGGACGTCCGCAAAGTCTACCTGGGCGAGCACTTCCGGCTCTGAGTGAATCGTTCGCGCGATGAAACAGACGCTCCAGCTCAAGCTTACCCAGCACCTCACGCTCACGCCGCAGCTGCAGCAGTCGATCCGGCTGCTGCAGCTGTCCACGCTCGACCTCAACGCCGAGGTGGACCGGATGCTGCAGGAGAACCCGCTGCTCGAGCGCGAGGAAGGCGACGACGAGGCGCCGCCGCAGGAGTACCTGGTCGCGGGGACGGCCCCGGCCCCCACGGTGGCCGAGCGTGCGCCGCGTGACGAGGACGCCGACGGCGAAAGCGAGTCGATGGCCGGCGTCGACTCGGCGCCGACGCGCGACGACCTGCCCGACGTGACGGACTTCGCCGACTACGGCGGCGGCGGCGGCGACACCGACTGGGGCGGCGGCGGCAGCGGCAGCGACGACGAGGACTTCGCGCCGCAGCAGGTCGCGACGAGCACGCTGCGCGACCACCTGGTGGGCCAGCTCGCGCTGTGCAACCTGCCGCTGCGCGACCGCCAGATCGTCGAGGCGCTGATCGACGCGCTCGACGACGACGGCTACCTGACGTCTTCGCTCGACGAGATCGCCGAGATGTTCTCCGAGAACGACGCGCTCGAGCCCGAGGAGCTCGTCATCGGGCTCAAGTACCTGCAGAGCTTCGAGCCGCCCGGCGTGGGCGCGCGCAGCCCCGCCGAGTGCCTCGCGCTGCAGTTGAAGGCGCTGCCGGAGGACACGCCGTACCGCGCCGAGGCGCTGAAGATCGTCGAGGGCCACCTGCCGCTGCTGGCGGCGCGCGACTTCACCAGGCTGCGCCGCGTGCTCCACTGCGACGAGGCGTGCGTCAAGTGCGTGCGGGAGCTGATCCGCAGCCTGAACCCGCGGCCGGGATCGTCGTTCGCCCGGGAAGAGGCGAACTACGTGATCCCGGACGTCGTCGTGCGCAAGGTGCGCAACCAGTGGGTCGCGTCGCTCAACGAGGCGGCGATGCCCAAGCTGCGGCTGAACCGCATCTACGCGGACATCCTGACCCGCAACCGCGACGCGTCGAACCAGCAGCTCGCCGCGCAGCTGCAGGAAGCGAAGTGGATGATCCGCAACGTGCAGCAGCGCTTCGAGACGATCCTGCGCGTCGCGCAGGCGATCGTCGAGCGGCAGCGCCGCTTCTTCGAGCACGGCGAGGTGGCGATGCGGCCGATGGTGCTGCGCGAGATCGCCGACATGCTCGACCTCCACGAGTCGACGATCTCGCGGGTGACCACGCAGAAGTACATGCTGACGCCGCGCGGCACGTTCGAGCTGAAGTACTTCTTCGGCAGCCACGTGGCGACCGACACCGGCGGGGCCGCGTCGGCGACCGCCATCCGCGCGCTGATCAAGCAGCTGATCGCCGCCGAGAGCCCGAAGTCGCCCCTGACCGACAGCCGGATCGCGGAACTCCTGGGCGACCAGGGCATCCTCGTCGCCCGCCGGACCATCGCCAAGTACCGGGAGGCGCTGTCGATTCCTCCGGTCAACCTGCGCCGGACGCTCTAGCGTCCTGGCGCGGAACTTGCGCGGATGCAGTAGCATAGTTGCCCCGAAGAGGAGAGCTCGATGAACCTGAACCTCACTGGCGTTCACCTCGACGTCACCCCGGCCATCCGCGCCTACGTCGTGGCCAAGCTCGACCGGGTGACGCGGCACTTCGACCACGTGATCGACGTCAATGTGGTTCTGTCCGTGGACAAGCTGCGGCACCGGGCCGAGGCCAACGTCCACCTGCGCGGCCACCAGATCCACGCCGAGGCCATCGAGCCCGACATGTACGCGTCGATCGACGCGCTTTCCGACAAGCTCGACCGGCAGGTCCTGAAGCACAAGGAGAAGGTGTCGGCCCACCGCGCGGACCGCGAGGTCATCGACCACACGCTGGCGACCGGCGTGCCGCCGGGCCAGCCGGCGGAGTAGCCACCCGCGTATCATCGTCCGTTCGGCCGGTGCCGGCGGGGGTCAGGGGACCTCCCACCCGCCGTGTCGTCCCTCCGGGGACCCCGACCGCCCCAGCCCGCCCGCCTCCGATGAACCAGATTGCCGACCTTCTTTCCGCCTCCAACATCGCGCTCGACGTCGAGGTCCCGACCAAGGCGCGGCTGTTCGAGGCGGCCGGGGCGTTGTTCGCCGCCAGCGCTTCGCTGGACGGCGCGATGGTCGCCGCCAGCCTGACGGCGCGCGAGAAGCTGGGCTCGACGGGCCTGGGCCAGGGCGTTGCCATCCCGCACGGCCGCATCAAGGGCCTCAAGGTGGCGCGCGGCGCGTTCCTCCGGTTGAAGCAGCCGGTGCCGTTCGACGCCCCGGACGGCAAGCCGGTCTCGCAGGTGTTCGTGCTGCTGGTGCCGGAGCAGGCGACCGACCTGCACCTGCAGCTCCTCTCCGAGCTCGCGCAGATGTTCTCGGACCGCGACTTCCGCGAAAAGCTCGGCGGTGCAAGCGACGCCGCGGCCCTCGTCGCGCTCTTTCGCGCGTGGCAGCCCGCCGGCTAGGCGCCGGGCGGACGCAATGACGCCGCGAACGCCGGAGGCCGTGACGTGAGCGCCGACGCCGCGCTGCGCCAGGTCAGCGTCCAGCGGCTGTTCGACGACAACTACGAGCGGCTGGGGCTGCACTGGAAGGGCGGCCGCCAGGGCGGCAACCGCGTGCTGACGTCCGACGCGGAGCTGAAGCCGACCGTGGGCCAGGTCGGCCACATGAACCTGATCCACCCGTTCCGGCTGCAGATCATGGGCGCGGCCGAGTGCACGTACCTGCGCGGGCTGTCGCGCGCCGAGGCCGCGGCGTCGATCGGGCGGCTGTTCACGCCCGAGCTCATCGCCGTCGTCGTCGCCAACGGCGAGGAAGTGCCGGAGTACGTGCTCGACGAGTGCAACCGGCACCACGTGGCGCTGTTCACGTCGCCGCAGCCGTCGCCGCACCTGGTCGACGTCATCCGGCTCTACCTCGCCCGCGTGCTGGCCGAGTCGACGACGCTGCACGGCGTCTTCCTCGACGTGCTCGAGATGGGCGTGCTCATCACCGGCGCGTCGGCGATCGGCAAGAGCGAACTGGCGCTCGAGCTCATCTCGCGCGGCAACGGCCTCGTCGCCGACGACATCGTCGAGCTCTACCGGATCTCCCCCGACACGATCGAGGGCCGCTGCCCCGCCGTGCTGCGCGACTTCCTCGAGGTCCGCGGCATCGGCGTGCTCAACATCCGGACGATCTTCGGCGAGACCGCCGTGCGGCCGCGCAAGCTGCTCAAGCTGATCGTGCACCTCGAGGACCACGGCCACGAGGCGTTCACCGACCTCGACCGGCTGCAGGTCAACGCGACCTACCAGGACGTGCTGTCGGTGCCGATCCGCAAGGTGACCATTCCCGTGGCGGCGGGCCGCAACCTCGCCGTGCTGGTCGAGGCGGCCGTGCGCAACTTCGTGCTCAACCAGCGCGGCATCGACAGCACGAAGGAATTCATCGAACGGCAGCAGAAGCTCATGGAGGACGGCGGCTGACGCCGCGGATGGACCTGCTGCTGATCGGCGGGGTGTCGGGCTCCGGCAAGAGCGTCGCGCTCGCGGCGCTCGAGGACTCGGGCTACCACGCGATCAACAACCTGCCGCCGTCGATGCTGGTCGCGGCGGCCGCCGACCTCGCGCGCGGCGGGCAGGGGCGCGTCGCCGTCGCGCTGGACGTGAAGACCGGACCGGGCCTGCCCGACCTCTCCGCGGCGATGGCGGCGCTCAAGGCCGCGGGCTGGACCGTCCGCTTCCTCTACCTCGACGCCAAGACCGACACGCTGGTCAAGCGCTTCTCCGAGACGCGCCGCCGCCACCCATTCTCCAGCGACGCGCGCACGCTGACCGAGGCCATCGACCACGAGCGCGCGCTGCTCGCCGAGACGCGCGGGCTCGGCTCGGCCATCGACACGAGCGACCTGTCGGCCGCGGCGCTGCGCCGCTGGATCAAGGACTTCGTGGCCGTCGACCCGACGCAGCTGACGCTGCTGTTCGAGTCCTTCGGCTTCAAGCACGGCGTGCCGCTCGACGCCGACCTCGTGTTCGACGTGCGCTGCCTGCCGAATCCGCACTACGAGCGCGAGCTCTCGCCGCTGACCGGGCGCGACGCGCCCGTCGTCGCGTTCCTCGAGGCGTTCCCCGAGGTCGAGCGGATGTACGGCGACATCTACCACTTCGTCGGGAGCTGGCTGCCCGACTATGCGCGCGACAACCGCAACTACCTGACGGTGGCCATCGGCTGCACGGGCGGGCGCCACCGCTCCGTCTACTTCGCGGAACGCCTGGCGGCCGCCTTCCGCGGCCGGTACCAGGTGCTGGTCCGCCACCGCGAGATGGGATGAGCCCGAACGACCGCCCCTGGGGCCGGGGTCGCCCGATGAGCCGGAGCGCGCAGCGCGCGGGCGGCCCGCCGGGCGCGCAGCCGCGCGTTACCATCGGCGGATGACCGCACCCCGCACCGTCGCGCTCGCCTTCACCGGCGCCTCCGGCATGCCGTACGGCCTGCGGCTGCTCGAATGCCTGATTGCCGCCGGCACCCGCGTCACGCTGCTGTACTCGGCGGCCGCGCAGGTCGTCGCCAAGCAGGAGTGCGGGCTGACGCTGCCGGCGCAACCGCGCGAGGCCGCGCGCCTGTTCGCCGAGCGCTACGGCGCCGCCGCGGGCCAGGTCACCGTGCACGCGCGCGAGGACTGGCTCGCCCCGATCGCGTCCGGGTCCAACCCGGCCGACGCCATGGCGGTGTGCCCGTGCAGCATGGGCACGCTGGCAGCGATCGCCTGCGGCCTCGCCGACAACCTGATCGAGCGCGCGGCCGACGTGATGATCAAGGAACGCCGGCCGCTGGTGCTGGTGCCGCGGGAGACGCCGCTGTCCGCGATCCACCTCGACAACATGCTGACGCTGGCCCGCGCCGGCGCCGTGATCCTGCCGCCGGCGCCCGGCTTCTACACGCACCCGCAGACGGTCGCCGACCTCGTCGACTTCGTCGTCGCGCGCGTGCTCGACCAGCTGCGCGTCCCGCACGACCTCGTGCGCCGCTGGGGCGAGTCCGCGCCGCCGCCCGCCGGGACGGGCGCGGCCTGATGTGGCCGTTCCGCACGGGCGAGGCACGGCGAGGCGCGTATCCGCTTGCGGTGTTCCCGCTTAAGACGGTGCTGTTTCCCGGCGGCGTCCTGCCGATCAAGGTGTTCGAGCAGCGCTACGTCGAGCTGGTGAAATCCTGCCTGAAGGAGGGCCGCCCGTTCGGCGTGTGCCTGATCACGCAGGGCGAGGAGGTCGCCACGGCCGGCGGCACGGCACCCGAGATCGCCCCCGTCGGCACGCTCGCCCGCATCGTGGACTGGGACGTGCCGCAACTCGGGATCATGCACGTCGCCACGCGCGGCGAGACGCGCTTCCAGGTGCGCAGCCGCTCGCTGGCGCCGTCCGGGCTCGTCACCGCCGAGGTGGCGCCGCTCGCCGCCGAGCCCGCGGTGAAGCTCACCGAGTCCTACCGTCCGCTCGCCGGCCTGCTCGAGATCGTCGCCGCGCGCGTCGGACCGGAGAACTTCCCGGCCGAGCGCGATTACACGGACGCGTCGTGGGTCGGGTACCGGCTGGCCGAACTGCTGCCGCTGCCGCTGTCGATCAAGCAGAGCATGCTGGAGATCAACGACGCCGAGGTGCGGCTGCAGGTGCTGCAGAAGTTCCTGGCGCAGCAGGGACTGATCTGACGTCTGCGAGACAGGTCATGGGCGGTGAGACTGCCCATGACCTGTCTCGCAGCCGAACCATGTCAGCGCGAAAGGCTTCGGGCGGCCGGGCGCCTTTCGCGTAGCAAGTGCCACGAAGCGCGCCGCTCACAGGTCGCTTCGCTCCCGGTTCGGTAGCGCGCGCATGCGACCTGACTGCCAAAGTCCACAGTCGGCGCAGTGCGACCGGCGGCCCGCCCATGCGCGGCGGTATAATTTCGCGTTTGCAAGCGAGCGAAAGAGCGGGACGGGAAACGCCATGGCCGGGCACAGCAAGTGGGCGAACATCAAGCACAAGAAGGCCGCGACGGACGCGAAGCGCGGCAAGATCTTCACCCGCCTCATCAAGGAAATCACCGTCGCCTCGCGCCTCGGCGGCGCCGACCCGTCGATGAACCCCCGCCTGCGGCTCGCCGTCGACAAGGCCACCGGCCAGAACATGCCGAAGGACACGATCGAGCGCGCGGTCAAACGCGGCGCCGGCGATCTCGAAGGCGTCAACTACGAGGAGATCCGCTACGAGGGCTACGGCATCAACGGCGCCGCGGTGATCGTCGACTGCATGACCGACAACCGCACGCGCACGGTGGCCGACGTCCGCCACGCGTTCTCCAAGTACGGCGGCAACCTCGGCACCGACGGCTCCGTCGCGTTCCTGTTCAGGCACTGCGGCCAGCTGGTGTTCGCGCCGGGCACCGACGAGAACAAGCTGATGGAGGCGGCGCTCGACGCCGGCGCCGACGACGTCGTCGCCAACGACGACGGCAGCCTCGAGGTGATCACCGGGCCGTACGACTTCGTGGCGGTGAAGGACGCGCTGGCGAAGGCCGGCCTGGTGCCGGAGCTGGCCGAGGTGACGATGAAGCCGTCCACCGAAGTCGAGATGGCCGGCGACGACGCGGTGCGGATGCAGAAGCTCATCGACGCGCTCGAATCCCTCGACGACGTGCAGGAGGTCTACACGTCGGCGGTGTTCGCCGACGCGTAGCGGCGCCCTTGCCCGCCGCCGCGCCCGCGCGCCGCATCCTGGGCATCGACCCGGGGCTCCGGGTGACGGGATTCGGCGTGCTCGTGCAGCAGGGCGGCACGCTCACCTACGTGACGAGCGGCTGCATCCGGGCGAGCGGCGCCAGCCTGCCGGTGCGGCTCGGCGTGATCGCGCGCGACCTCGCGCACGTCATCGCCGAGGAGCGGCCCACCGAGGTCGCCGTCGAGCGCGTGTTCGTCAACGTCAACCCGAATTCGACGCTGCTGCTGGGCCAGGCGCGCGGCGCCGCCATCGCGGCCGCGGTGCTGGCCGGGCTGCCCGTGCACGAGTACACGGCCGGCCAGGTGAAGCAGGCGGTAGTGGGAAAGGGGCGCGCGCTCAAGCCGCAGGTGCAGGAGATGGTGCGGCGGCTGCTGCAGCTGCCGGGCGCGCCGTCGCCGGACGCCGCCGACGCGCTCGCGTGCGCGATCTGCCACGCGCACGGCAGCGTCGGCATGGGCGCGCTGCGCCCGGCGGGGTACCGCCGCCGCGCCGGGCGCTACGTGCGATGACGCGCGCGCCGCGCCCGCAGCACCGGCCCGCCGCCGTCATCTTCGACATGGACGGCCTGATGCTCGACACCGAGCGGCTGGCGCCGCAGGCTTGGGTCGACGCGGCCGAAGCACTCGGCGTCGAGTTCGACCTCAAGCTCACGCAGCCGATGGTCGGCCGCAACTTCCGCGACTGCCAGGCGATCATCGTCGACCACTACGGCGTCGACTACCCGACCGCGGAGCTGATGCGTGCGTGGCACGCCGCGTACGACGCGATCGTCGCGCGCGACGGCATCGCGTTGAAGCCCGGCCTCATCGACCTGCTCGGGTGGCTGGAGGCAGAGGGCATTCCGAAGGCCGTCGCGACGTCGACGCGCCGCGACCGCGCGCTGGCGAAGCTCGAGCTCACCTCGCTCGCGCCGCGCTTCGCCGCGCTGGTGGGCGGCGACGAGGTCGAGCGCGGCAAGCCGCACCCCGACATCTTCCTCGCCGCGGCCGGCCGCCTGCGCGAGGAGGCGGGACGGTGCCTCGTGCTCGAGGACTCCGAGCCCGGCGTGCGCGCCGCGCTGGCCGCCGGCATGACGCCGATCATGGTGCCGGACCTGCACGCGCCGTCGGACGACCTCGTCGCGATGGCGCCGCTCGTGCTGGGCTCGCTGGCGGAGGTCGCCGGGCACCTGGCGCCGCTGCCCCGCGTGCGATAATCCCCGCCCATGATCGGCCGCCTTTCGGGCGTACTGCTCGAGAAGAATCCTCCGCAGCTGCTGCTCGACGTCAACGGCGTGGCGTACGAGGTCGACGTGCCGATGAGCACGTTCTACAACCTGCCCGGCACCGGCGAGCGCATCACGCTGTTCACGCACCTCCTCGTGCGCGAGGACGCGCACCTGCTGTACGGCTTCGGCAGCGAGAACGAGCGGCGCGCGTTCCGGCAGCTCCTCAAGATCAGCGGCATCGGCGCGCGGACCGCGCTGTCGGTGCTCTCGGGCCTGTCGGTCGCCGAGCTCGCGCAGGCGGTCACGCTGCAGGAGACGGGGCGGCTCACGAAGATCCCGGGCATCGGCAAGAAGACCGCCGAGCGCCTGCTGCTCGAGCTGAAGGACAAGCTGGGCGCGGACCTCGCGACGGCCGTCGGCGTCCACCGCGCGCCGCCCGCGTCGAGCGACGTGCTGCACGCGCTGCTCGCGCTGGGCTACAGCGACAAGGAGGCGGTGGCGGCGGTCAAGCAGCTGCCCGAGGGGCTCGCCGTGGGCGACGGCATCCGACATGCGCTGAAGCTCCTCGCCAAGGGGTAGCCGCGCCGTGTCGTCGACCCGCCAGGGCCTGCTGCCGAAGCTCGCGATCCCTGCCGGCGTCTTCCGGCGCGGCATCAACCTGTGGCCGCCGTTCGCCGGCGCTGGCATCCGCGTCACGCGAGTCGCCGCGGATTTCCGCGAGATCGACGTCGCGCTGAAGCTCGGCGTGCTCAACCGCAACTACTTCGGCACCCAGTTCGGCGGCTCGATGTACGCGATGACCGACCCGTTCTTCGCGCTGATGCTGCTGCGCAACCTCGGCCCGGGCTACGTCGTGTGGGACCGAGCGGGGTCGATCCGGTACCTGCGGCCGGGGCGCGGCGCCGTGTTCGCGCACTTCCGGCTCCCTGCCGCCGCGATCGCCCGCGCGCGCCGTGCCACGGCCGGCGGCGGCCGGCACGAGCCGACGTTCCGCGTGCGGATCGTCGACGCGGACGGCGCCACGGTCGCGGAGGTCGCGAAGACGCTGTACGTCCGGCGGCGGCCGCCGGTCGTGGACGCCGCGGCGGCCACCGTCCGGCCGTCGGCCCGGCGGCGCTAGAATCCCGCCATGGCCATCGAGTCCGACGCCCTCAACCGCGTGGTCACCGCGCGCCCCGCCAGCGCGCAGGAAGAGGTGATCGAGCGGGCGCTGCGGCCGCGCGGCCTCGCCGAGTACGTCGGGCAGGAGAAGATCCGCGAGCAGCTGTCGATCTTCATCGAAGCGGCGCGCAAGCGCGGCGAGGCGCTCGACCACGTGCTGCTGTTCGGCCCGCCGGGCCTGGGCAAGACCACGCTGTCGCACATCGTCGCGCACGAACTGGGCGTCAACCTGCGGCAGACGTCCGGGCCTGTCCTGGAACGGCCCGGCGACCTGGCCGCGCTGCTCACGAACCTCGAGCCGCGCGACGTGCTGTTCATCGACGAGATCCACCGGCTGTCCCCGGTCGTCGAGGAGATCCTGTACCCGGCGCTCGAGGACTTCCAGATCGACATCATGATCGGCGAAGGCCCGGCGGCGCGCAGCGTGAAGCTCGACCTGCCGCCGTTCACGCTGGTCGGCGCGACGACGCGCGCCGGCATGCTGACCAACCCGCTGCGCGACCGCTTCGGCATCGTCGCGCGGCTCGAGTTCTACAACGCCGACGAGCTGACCCGCATCGTCGCGCGCTCCGCCGCGCTGCTCGACATCGCGGTCGAGCCCGAGGGCGCGCGGGAGATCGCGCGGCGCGCGCGCGGCACGCCGCGCATCGCCAACCGGCTGCTGCGCCGCGTGCGCGACTTCGCCGAGGTGAAAGGCACCGGCGAGGTGACGCGCGCCGTGGCCGACGCCGCGCTGTCGATGCTCGACGTCGACGCCTTCGGCCTCGACGTGATGGACCGCAAGCTGCTGCACGCGGTGCTCGCGAAGTTCGCCGGCGGCCCGGTGGGCGTGGACAACCTCGCCGCGGCGATCGGCGAGGAGCGCGACACGATCGAGGACGTGATCGAGCCCTACCTGATCCAGCAGGGTTACCTGCAGCGCACGCCGCGCGGCCGCGTGGCGACGCTGGCGGCCTACCGCCACCTCGGCGTCACCCCGCCGCGCAGCAGCCCGGCGGCCGACCTGTTCGACGCCTGAGCCACGGATGGCGAGCATCGTCCTCACCGCGGCCGACAAGGCGGACGACCGCCACGCCTGGGCGATGCTGCAGCGCGCCCGCCCGCTGGTCGACTGGGACAAGGGCTCGCTGCGCCGGGCCGACCTGACCGGCGAGGGCGTCTGGTCGCGCGTGATGGCCGGGCAGGACGACGAGCGCCGGCTCTATGTCGGCATCGTGCGCCCGGCGCGCGAAGGCTCGACCAACCCGCACGTGGTGGAACTGGGCCCGTTGCAGGCCCTCTCGCTGGCCTTCCACAAGCTCGAGCGCCCGGAGGACTGCGTCGCGCTCGACGACACCCGCCTCGACGGCTGCCCTGCCAAACGCGGCAAGCGCGGCCTGACGCTGACCATCGACGGCACGACGGTCCGGCGGCTGTACTGGAACGGCCCGGCGAAGCGCTTCGACACGATCCCCTGGGCACCGCCGGTCCCTTGAGCGGACCGGGCTGCCGGCCCGAGGCTCAGATCAGGTCTTCGATGACGAGCCGGTGGTACTTCTCGGCCATCAGCGCGCCATGCGCGCGCGCCGTCTCGGCCACCCGCCCGGCCTGCACGTCCTCCGGCGCGAACACGATCAGCCAGCTCGCGCCCTCGGCCGCCAGTGCCGTGTAGCGCCGCATCAGCGTGATCTCGTAGCCGAAGCCGGCGAAATCGCTGGCGTGGTCGAGCATGTGCTGCATCTGCGCGCCTTCCTCGTCGGCGCTGTACTGCAGCACGTCGTCGGCGTCGAAACCGGCCTCGATCAGCGCCGCAGTGGCCTCGGC
>JBGAMF010000055.1:0-27308 GCA_044223185.1 Casimicrobiaceae bacterium
TACGAACGCCTGCCGGGCCTGGCGGCCGAAGTCCTCGCCGAGCGGCCCGACGTCATCCTCGTGCAGAGCGCGCCGGCCACGCGCGCGGCGATGGAGGCATCCCGCAGCATTCCGATCGTGATGGTCGGTACCGGGGATCCGGTTGCCTACGGACTCGTCGCGGACCTGCGGCGGCCGGGCGGCAACGTCACCGGGTCGAGCTACCTCGCCGACGAGTCGATGGTCAAGACGATGCAGATCCTCAAGGAGGCCGTGCCGCGGATCGGCAGCGTTGCGGTCCCGTACAACCCCGGCAACGAGGCCGCCGTCAAGCTGGTGAAGGAACTGCCCGCGACCGCGTCGCCGCTGGGCATCAAGGTACAGACGCTGGCGGTCAAGGCGCCGGCCGACTTCGACGAGATGTTCCGGCTGATCGCGCGCGAGCGGACGGAGTCCGTGCTGCTGGCGCCGGAGCCGCTGCTGCGCACGCACCGGGCGGCGCTCGCGGATGCGGCGCTGAAGCAGGGACTGCCGCTGGCCATCGTCGGCGACCCCGCCTACCTGCCGCCGAACGGGCTCCTGTCCTTCGGTCCGACGCGGCTCCAGTACGCGCGCATCACCGCCCGCTACGTGGACGCGATCCTCCGGGGGGCGAATCCGGCCGGGCTGCCGGTCGAGCAGCCGGCCAAGTTCGACCTCGCGATCAGCCTGCGCACGGCGAAGGCGCTCGGCCTCGCGATCCCGCAGACGCTGCTGGTGCGCGCGGACGAGGTGATCCAGTGACCACGCGCCGCGCGTTCGTCGGCGGCACGGCGTTCGCGCTCGCGAGTGCCGCGCTCGGCGCCGGCGCACGACGTGGCGGCCTGCCGCGCATCGGGTACCTGACGCCGGGACCGAATCCGCGGGAGGCGGCGTTCTGGCAGGGGATGCGCGACTTCGGGTACGTCGAAGGCAAGACGGTCGTCGTCGATCGGCGGTCGGCCGACGGCGACTTCGCGCGGCTGCCCGCGCTGGCGGCCGAGATCGTCAAGGGGAAGCCGGACGTGATCGTCGCGATCGTCTCGTCGTCCGCGCTGGCGGCGAAGGGGGCGACGTCGACCATCCCGATCGTCGTCGTCGGTGCGGCGGACCCGGTCGCGGCCGGGCTCGTCGGCAACCTCGCGCGGCCGGGCGGCAACGTCACCGGCACCGCGAGCCAGTCCAACGCCGCGGTCGGCAAGCTGCTCGACCTCATCCGGCAGATCCGACCAGGCGCGACGCGGGTGGCCGCGCTGTGGAATCCGGTCAACGCCGTCTCGCAGCAGTTGCGGCTCGGCGAGACGCTGATCGCGGCGGCACGCGTGCACCTGCTGGTCCGCGTCGTCGAAGTGGGGACCCGGGACGACCTGGAGCGCGCCTTCGCGGGCTTCGGATCGGAGCGGCCCGACGCCGTGCTGGTTGCGAGCGACACCTACTTCCTGTCGAACGCGGGGCGCCTCGCCGAGCTCGCGCTTGCGCACCGGGTGCCGGTGTTCAGCACGACGCGGCAGCTGACCGAGGCGGGAATCCTGGCGAGCTACGGCGCCGACCTCGCCGTCGTCGCGCGGCGGTCGGCCGCTTACGTGCACCGGATCCTCCAGGGCGCGAAGCCGGGGGATCTTCCGATCGAGCTGCCGGCGAAATTCGAGCTGGTGATCAACCAGAGGACGGGCGACGCAGTGGGCATCGCGATCCCGCCGGCGGTGCTGGCACGCGCCGACCTGGTGCTCCGGTGAACCGCCGCGGCGAGCGTTCGCCGTCGTCGCCGCGGGGCGGCGGGCGACGCAGCGACGTGGGCCGGCGGGAGTCGTTGTATGCTTCGGTCCCGACGCTGCCGATTCGCGCTGCTGCGTGGCTCGCGGCGCGGAGCACGTCCATCGTGATCGCGACCTTCACGGACCCCATCGGGACCCGCCTCGTCGAGGCGGGCGCCGGGGGGCCGCTGCGTGATGCGCAGCGGCGACTTCCCGCCGGGCGCCGGCACGGCGGCCGCGCCGGCGCGCCCGTCCCGGCAGGGACGGCTGTTCCGCAAGTACCTGCTGCTGCTGCTGACGCTGGTCAGCGGCGTGCTGCTCGCCTCCGGCGCGATCAGCGTCTACTTCAGCTACCAGGAGCACAAGACCGCGCTCGGCAGCCTGCAGGAGGAGAAGGCGGTCGCCGCGGCCTCGCGCATCGAGCAGTACATCCGGCAGATCCAGCAGCAGCTCGCGTTCGCCGCGCTGCCGCAGCTCGACGCCTCCGACGTCGAGCTGCGGCGCATCGAGTTCCTGAAGCTCCTGCGCCAGGTGCCGGAGGTCACGGACATCGCGCAGCTGGACGGCGACGGCCGCGAGCGCGTGCTGGTGTCCCGGCTCGGCATGGACGTGCTCAACTCGGGGAAGGACCGTTCCGGCGAACCCGCGTTTCGCGGCGCGAAGCGTGGCCAGCCGTGGGTCGGCCCGGTCTACTTCCGCAAGGAGACCGAGCCGTACATGACGATCGCGATCCGCTCCGGCGGCGACGGCAGCCCGGTGACGATCGCCGACGTCAACCTCAAGTTCATCTGGGACGTGGTGTCGCGGATCAAGATCGGCGACAAGGGCAAGGCGTACGTCGTCGACCGCAGCGGTTACCTGGTCGCCGACCCGGACATCGGGCTCGTGCTGCGCAAGACCAGCATGTCGGACCTGGCGCACGTCAAGGAGGCGGCCGAGAAGCGCAGCTACGACGAGGACGCCGTGCTGTCGAAGGACCTGGCCGGCACCCCGGTGCTGGTGTCGTTCGCGCCGATCGAGTCGCTCGACTGGCGCGTGTTCGTCGAGCAGCCGGTCGCCGAGGTGTACGCAAAGCTCAACGCCTCGATCCTGCGCACGGGGCTGCTGCTGCTCGCGGGCCTCGTGATCTCCGCGATCGGCGCGCTGGCGCTGGCCCGCGGCATGGTGCGGCCGATCCGCACGCTGTCGGAGGGCGCGCAGCGCATCGGCGAGGGCAACCTCGACCAGCGGATCGACGTGCACACCGGCGACGAGCTGGAGGCGCTGGCCGACCGCTTCAACCGGATGACCGTGCAGCTGCGCGAGTCGTACGCCGGACTCGAGCGCAAGGTCGACGAGCGCACGCACGAGCTCACCAACTCGCTCGAGCAGCAGACGGCGATCAGCGAGATCCTGCGCGTGATCTCCAGTTCGCCCACCGACGTGCAGCCGGTGCTCGACGCCGTCGCGGAGCACGCGGCGCACCTGACCCGCGCTCCGTTCGCGCGCATCATGCTGGTGGACGGGACGCTGCTCACGCCCGCGTCCGAGTACTGGGACGGCAAGCTCACCGACGACGCGGGGCGGCAGGGGACTTTGCCGGTGCCGCTCGACCGCTCGTCGATCTCCGGTCGCGCCGCGCTCGACCGCGACACCGTCCACATCGCGGACATTACGCCGCTGCTCGCGACCGAGTTCGCCGGCGCGCGCGAGAACATGGAGCGCTTCGACTGCCGCGCCGTGCTGTCGGTGCCGCTGATGCGCGAAGGCGGCGCGTACGGGGCGATCGTCCTCGCACGCCACGAGCCCGGCCTGTTCGCGCCGGACCAGGTCGCGCTGGTGCAGACGTTCGCCAGGCAGGCGGCCATCGCGATCGACAACGTCCGGCTGTTCAACGAGACCAGGGAGGCGCTGGAGCAGCAGCGCGCGTCCGGCGAGGTACTCTCGGCGATCTCGAGCTCGATCGCCGACACGACGCCGGTGTTCGACAAGATCCTGACCTCGTGCGAGCACCTGTTCGCGGGCCGCCTGGTCGGCGTCACGCTGGTAGGCGACGACGGCCAGATCCACATCGTCGCCTACCACGGGCCCGGACGCGAGGAGCTCGACCGGATCTTCCCGGCGCCGATCGACATGGAGACCGGCACCGGCGTGGCGATCCTCGAGCGTCGCGCGCTGCATTGGCCGGACGTCGAGCACGGCAGCGACGTGCCGCTGCGGATGCGGCGGGGTTGCGCGGCGATCGGCGTCAAGGCGATCACGTTCGCGCCGATGATGTGGGAGGGCCGCGGCATCGGCGCGATCTTCGTCGGCCGCGAGCACGCCGGGCCCTTCTCGGACAAGGACATCGCGCTGCTGCGCACGTTCGCCGACCAGGCGGTGATCGCGATCCAGAACGCGCGGCTGTTCCGCGAGATCGAGGACAAGAGCCGGCAGCTCGAGGTCGCCAACCAGCACAAGTCGGCGTTCCTGGCGTCGATGTCGCACGAGCTGCGCACGCCGCTCAACGCGATCATCGGCTTCTCCGAGGTGCTGCTGGCGAAGTTCTTCGGCGAGATCAACGAGAAGCAGGAGGACTACCTCAACGACATCCACACGTCGGGCCGCCACCTGCTCGCGCTGATCAACGACGTGCTCGACCTCTCCAAGGTCGAGGCGGGCAAGATGGAGCTGGAGCCGTCGACGTTCGACGCCCCCGCCGCGCTGGGCGACGCGATGACGCTGATCCGCGAGCGGGCGGGCAAGCACGGCATCGCGCTCGGCCTCGAGGTCGCGCCGGACATCGGCCCGATCGACGCGGACGAGCGCAAGTTCAAGCAGATCCTGCTCAACCTGCTGTCCAACGCCGTCAAGTTCACGCCGGACGGCGGGCGCGTCGACGTCCGCGCGCGGCGCGTGGACGGCGCGCTCGAGGTCGCCGTGCGCGACACCGGCATCGGCATCGCGCCCGAGGACCAGCAGGCGGTGTTCGAGGAGTTTCGCCAGGTCGGCAACCACTACACGAGCAAGGCCGAGGGCACGGGACTCGGCCTGGCGCTCACCCGGCGCTTCGTGGAGCTGCACGGTGGGCGCATCTGGCTCGAGAGCGCGCCTGGCAAGGGGTCGACCTTCTTCTTCACCATCCCGGAGCGGACATGAGCCCGCGACTCCGGAGCGCGACAGCGCGGAGGATTGTCCAATGAGCCTCGTCCTGATCGTCGAAGACAACCCGCGCAACATGAAGCTCGTCCGCGACGTGCTGCAGGTGAAGGGGCACGAGACGCTGGAGGCCACCACGGCCGAGGACGGCATCGTGCTCGCCGTCGAGCGCCGCCCCGACCTCGTGCTGATGGACATCCAGCTGCCCGGCATGAACGGCATCGACGCGCTGCGCGTGCTGCGCGGCGACCCGGCCACGGCGGGGATCCCGGTGATCGCCGTCACGGCGTCGGTGATGCAGCAGGACCGCAAGCTGATCCTCGAGGCGGGCTTCGACAGCTACCTCGGCAAGCCGCTCAACCTCGCCGAGTTCTTGGCCGCCGTCAATGCGGCGCTCGGGAAGAAGGCCGGATAATGCTGGCGTCGCCTTCGTGACCCTCCCTGAATCATGCAATTCGACACCGACACCGTCGTCGTCGGCGCGGGCATCTCCGGCCTCGCGGTCGCGCACGGCCTGGCCCGCCGCGGCCGCAACGTCGCCGTGCTGGAATCCGGACCGCAGGCCGGCGGCGTCATCGCCACCGTCCATCGCGACGGCGCGCTCTACGAGCGGGGCCCTAACAGCACGCTCGACACGTCGCCGCGCATCGCCGAACTCCTGACGGAGCTCGGGATCGCCGGCGAGCGCGCCGACGCGGCCGCGTCGGCGGCGATCCGCTTCATCGTCCGCGGCGGCGCGCTCTGCGCGCTGCCGACGTCGCCACCGGCGTTCCTGAAGACGTCCGCGTTCTCGGCGGGCGCCAAGCTGCGCCTGCTGCGCGAGCCGTTCATCGCGCCGACGCCGGCCGGCGTCGAGGAGTCGATCGCCGCCTTCGTGCGCCGGCGCCTCGGCCGCGAGTTCCTCGACTACGCGATCGACCCGTTCGTGGCCGGCATCTACGCCGGCGACCCGGAGCGCATCTCGGTCCCGGCGGCGTTCCCGCGGCTCCTCGCGCTCGAGCAGAAGTACGGCAGCCTGATCCGCGGCCAGATCCTGGGCGCGCGCGAGCGGAAGAAGAACAGGGAGGTCGCGAAGAACGCGGCGAAGAGCTTTTCGTTCCGCAACGGCATGCAGACGCTGACCGACGCGCTCGCGGCGCGCCTTCCGCACCTCCAGTGCGGCGTGCGCGTCGAGCGGGCGGCCCGCGACCGCGAAGGTGCGTTCGTGGTCTCGGCCCGCGCCGGCGGCGGGCACGCTGGTCGCGGGGATCGCCCCGGACGCCGCGCGCGCGCTGGCGACGATCGACTACGCGCCGGTGGCGATCGTGGCGAGCGCGTACCGCCGCGCGGACGTCGCGCACGCGCTGCAGGGCTTCGGCTTCCTCGTGCCGAAGGTCGAAGAGCGGGCGATCCTCGGCACGCTCTTCTCCAGCAGCATGTTCGAAGGCCGTGCGCCCGGCGACACGGTGCTGCTGACGACGTTTGCCGGCGGACGCCGCAATCCGGAGGTGCCGCGCATGACGGACGAAGGGCTCGCCAGCGCGGTGCACGCCGAGCTCGCCGACCTGGTCGGCGCGCGCGCGGCGCCGGTGTGGCGCGAGATCGTGCGCTGGCCGCAGGCGATCCCGCAGTACGACCTCGGGCACCTCGAGCGGCTGCGCCCGGTGGAGGCGGCCGAGGCCGCGAATCCCGGGCTCTGGTTCTGCGCGAACTGGCGGGGCGGTGTGGCCGTGGGCGACCGCATCGCCAAGGGCGACGTGCTGGCCGGGGAGATCGACACGTTCCTCGCGCGCGCGGCGTCGGACTGACGCGCACCGCCGCGCCCCTCACCCCGACCCTCTCCCCGTTCCGGGGAGAGGGAGACCTACGCGGGCACCTGCGCGAGTGTGCACGCCTGCGCGAGTGTGCACGCCTGCGTGAGCGGGCAGGGCCGGCGTGAGCGGGCAGGGCCTGCGCGAGTGGGCAGGGCCTGCGTGAGGGCGTGGTGCTTGCGAGCGCGCGCAACCGGCACGACGGTTTCTCCCTCTCCCCGGAACGGGGAGAGGGTCGGGGTGAGGGGAGACGGCGTCGCGCCCGCGACGCCGCCTGCCGTCACGCCGCGTCGAGCCTCGCCGCAACGGCGGCGGCGAGCGCGTCCGCGTCGACCGGACCGCCCGCGTCGAGTGTCACCGCGGCCGCCAGTTCTTCGGGGCCGAGCGGCTCGGCCATTTCGAGCTGCCGCTCGAGAACGGCCGGTGTCGCCTCGGACGCGTCCGTTCCCGCGGCGTCGCGGGCTGCCACGCGCGCGCGCATCACGGCTGCCGGTGCCCGCGGCGCGAGGATCGCGAAGGGCACGCCCAACTCCGCGGCGAGCAGGCGGAACGCGTCGCGCTGCGCCCGCGCGAGGAACGTCGCGTCCACGATCACCGGGTAGCCAGCGGCCACGACGGTCCGCGCGAGAGCGGCGAGCCGCGCGTAGGTGCGCGCGGTCATGTCGCCCGCGTAGATGCCCGTCGCGAGCGCCGCGCCCGAGCGCTCGGTGGCGGCGAGCCCGGCCAGCCGCTTGCGCTCGACGTCGGAGCGCACGCGGATCCACTCGCCGGTGCCGGCCAGCAGCGCCGCGGCGTGGCTCTTGCCGCTGCCGGACGCGCCGCAGGTGATGACCAGCGCGGGGCGCGGCCGCCGCGCGCACGCTTCCGCGAGCGCGAGGTGCGCGAGGAAGCCGGCGCGGTCGCCTGCACGTGCCGCGGCGGCGGTCTCCTGCGCGGCGCGGATCGCGGCGATCTTCGCGCGCACCATCGCGCGGTAGACGACGTAGAAGCGCAGCACGGCGAGCCCGTCGTAGTCGCCGGTCGTCTCGAGGTAGTCGTTGACGAAGCGCTGCGCGAGGTCGCGCCGGCCGCGGTGGGTGAGGTCCATCGCGGTGAACGCGACCTCGGCCATCACGTCGGTCCAGCGCAGCGCCGGGTTGAACTCGATGCAGTCGAACACGACGACACGGCCGCCGTGGAGCACCATGTTCGCGAGGTGGAGGTCGCCGTGGCACTCGCGCCCGCGGCCGGCGGCGAGCCGCGCGGCCATCGCCGGCGCGACCCGGGCGTGCTCGGCCTGCGTCCACGTGGAGAGCGCGTCGACGCGCGCGACGACGTCCGCCGCGTGCTCGAGGCGGCGCACGTGGTCGAAGTTGGCGAGCGCGTTGGCGAGCGCCGTGGCCGGGTCGCCCCACGCGTCGTCCGTCGTGGCGGCCGGGGCCGCGTCGTGGAAGCGCGCGACGGTGCGCGCGAGCTCGTCGATGCGCTCCGGCGGCAGCGCGCCGGCCGCGAGCAGGCGGTCGAGCTCCTGTGCCCGGTCGAAGCGGCGCATGCGCACCGCGTACTCGAGCGGCGGCCCGTCCGCGCCGACGCGCGGCCGCTCCGGTGTGCCGGCGATCGCGACGACGTCGAGGTAGAGCCCGGGTGCCTGCCGGCGGTTCAGCCGCACCTCCTCCTCGCATGCGTGCCGGCGCTTCGCGAGCGTCGAGAAGTCGAGGAAGGAGAGGTCGAGCGGCTTCTTGATCTTGTAGGCGAAGTCGCCGGCCAGCACCACCCAGGAGATGTGCGTCTCGACGACGTCGACGCCGTCGACCGGGTGCGGGAACTGGTCCGGATCGCGCAGGCGCTGCGCGAGCGGCGGCGGATCGGCGGCGGGCGGGACCATCGCGGCCTGCCGGCGGTCAGCCGGTCTGCTTCGGCGCCTGGTCCGGGAACCGGTAGATCGTCGTGTTGAGGTAGCGCACGACGTCCCCGACCTCGTCGTCGGTCCACTTGAGGCCGAGGTTGCGCTGCCAGCGCCGGGTCTCGTCCGCGAGCGTCGGCCAGTCGGTGGCGAGCCGGCGCGCGCGCCAGTGCACCTCCTTCGTGTGGCAGGCCACGCAGTGCGTCGTGTACAGGAGCTCGCCGCGCGCCGGCGACTGCGCCGGCGAGGCCGGGGCGATGGCGAGCAGCAGCAGCGAAACCAGCAGGAGTGTCGGTCGCATCGCGGGTCGGCACCACGTCATCGGCAGCACGGCCTCCATCATCGCACGCGCGCGCCGGCCGAGAGGTCGGCACGCGCGACGGCGGCGGCGAGCTCGCGGTGCTCGGCGGAAGCCGGCGGCAGCTGCGCGAGCAGCGCGCGCCAGTGCCGCGCGGCGGCGGCGTAGTCGCGCTCCTCGAACGCGGCGCTGCCGGCCATCTCGAGGGCCCTGGGGTGCGCCGGGTCCTGCGCGAGCGCCTGCGCGACGAGCTCGCGCGGCCGGCCGGCGAGCGTCCCGCCCTGCGCCATTCCGAGTGCGTCGGCGTACTCGCACCAGACGCCCGGGTCCTTGCCGACCGTGGGGGTCGCCGCCAGCGCGCTCGCATACGCGGCGGCCGCCTCGGCGAAGCGGTCGGCGGCAAAGTCCATGCGGGCGAGCAGGATCCAGCTGCGCGCGTCGCGCGGATTGCGGGCCACGTTCGCGGCCAGGTCCTCGCGCAGCAGTTCCGCCGGCACCGTGTCGATGGCGGCCTGCGCATCCAGCGTGCGGCGGTCGTCGACCGCGCGGAAGTCCCCGAGCCACGCGTAGAGCGCGACCGCGAGCAGCGGCGTGAGGACGGCGGCCGCGGCGGCGATGCGCCTGGCGGGCGCGCGGCCGGCTGCCGGCACCGCGGCATCCGCGGCGCGGCGGTCCCGCGCGCGCCGCGCGAGCAGCGGGCGCAGCACCCACGCGAAGGCCGCCACGGTCATCGCGGCGGCGATGGCGCCGAAGACGAGGGACGCGGAGACGTCGGCGGTCACGGGCGGGTGTTCCGGAGAGAAAAAGGCGAGGCCGGGGCCTCGCCTTCGCACGCGATCACGGCGGCTTCTGGTCTTATTTCGGAGCCGCCGGTGCCGCAGTCGGCGGAGCCTGTTTCGCCTTGATCGCATCGTCGAGGATCTTGATGCCCTCCTGCGATGCGGCCACCGACTTCGCCAGCGAGTCGCGGGCGAGGTCGAGGTTGTGGAACGACGCGCCATTGGCGGCGGTCCACCATTCCCAGTTGGCGTGCGCCTCGCCGTGCTTGGCGCGCGCCGCCTTCAGCGCATCGTCGGACACGCCGACGATCTGCGCCGGGCCGAACTTGCCGATGAGCTGCGCCAGCCAGAACTCGGCGTGCCGCACCTTGCCCTGGTAGTGCGTACATCGACTCGATCACGTACTTCGCCTGCGTCTCGCTCCACTGCCCGTGACACTGCAGGCACGTCTCCTTGATGTAGTTCTTCGGGTTGGTCTGCCAGTGCGACGTGTAGAACTTGCCGGTCTTGGCGTCCTTCACGCGCGGCATGTGGCACTGCGCGCAGTCCACGCCCGCCTTCTCGTGCTTGGAGCCGTAGTACGTCTCGACGTCCGGGTGCTGCGCCTTCCACAGCGCGGCGCCGGTGAACTGGTTGCGGAAGTCGCGGAAGCTGATGCCGTCGTAGGCCTTGAGGATGTCCGCCGGCCCGACGAACGGGAAGTAGTTCGTCCGCCTGTCGGCCATCGGGATCGCCGCGCCGGTATTCGGGTCGAAGCCCGGGTTGCAGTTGTACTCGACGTGGCACTGGCCGCACTGCAGCCGGCCGTCGTAGCGCTCGAGCATGCCGACCTTGCGCGTGAAGCCGCGCACGCCCATGTCCTTGACCTCGACCTTCGTCTTGCGCGGGTCCTGCGTGTACAGGTTCGGCGGGTCGGTGCGGGTCACCGCCTCGATCAGCGCGTCGCGCACGATGCGCGGCTTGGCCGCGTGCGGGTCGTGGCAGAAGATGCAGTTCAACGCATGGTTGACCGAGCGCGCGGCCTCGACGACCTTCGACGTGCGGCTCCACTTGGCGCCGGGCACCGGGTCGCCCATGTACGCCCAGTCGAGGATGTGGTCCTGCGTCTTGCACGACAGGCACACCGGGTTGGCGGCCGCCGCGGTGCCCGGCTTGAACACCTTCTGGTCCGGGTCGTTCGGGTAGAGGTCGCTGATCACGTCCCAGAGCTTGAAGTCGCCGGTGCCGGCCAGGTAGCGCCACCCGTCCTTGGGCACGAAGCGCCCGCCGAACGCGCGGTCGACGACGAACTGGTCGAGCAGCGCGAACGTGTGCCCGCGCGGCAGGTTGTGCTCGCGCGTGAAGCCGTGCGGCGTCATCAGCAGGTCGTAGGCCGGGTTGGGCGCCGGCCCGGTCATCTGCTTCTTCTCGTAGCGCGCGGTGCGATGGAAGTCCATCGTCGCGTAGGACTTGTACTGGTTCTGGTGGCAGCCGCCGCACGTGGCGAGGTCGGTCTTCGTCGCCGGGCGCTTCTTCGAGTCGGTCAGGTGGTCGGCCGTGCCGTCGTGGCAGGCGTTGCAGCCGACGGCCTTGTGCTTGCCGCTGTCGTAGAACGCCTTCACCGGCGCGTGGCAGCCAAGGCATGCCGACGCGTCGAACGACGCCTTGGCCGGCGCGGCCTTGGCCTGCGCGAAAGCGGGGCCGGCGGCCGTGGCGAGCAGCGCGACGGCCGCCGCAGCGACGAGTTGGGCGAGTGTGCGTCCGGCGATTCTCATGGGTCGGCCTCGGTCGTTGTTGGTCTTCCGGAGTCCGGGGTCCGGGAAGCGCGGTCGCGCGCGCGGCGCGACCGCGTCCCGTTCTCTCCCCCCGCGATCTCTGCTCGATCGAGTCTAGCGGGCCGCGCCCGCCCCAGACAGGGGCGGCGGCGCGACCCTTGATCAGGATCAAACGGCGGACGGGAACTTCGCGCCACCGGCCGCTGCCGCTGCGACAAATTGCCGCGGGTGGCCGTGCGGCTCCGCGCTATTCGAGCTCGATGGCGTCGTTGATCGCCGCGATGCCGGCCTTCGCGCAGGCGTCGTCGGCGTCGCCGGTAGGCGCGCCGGAAACGCCGATCGCGCCCACGAGCGCGCCCTTCGCGCGGATCATCATGCCGCCGCCGACCGCGACGATGCCGGGCCACTCGCGGATCCCGCTCGACGGGCGGCCCGCCTGCGACGACGCGGCGAGTTCGGTGGTATCGGTGCGGAAGCTCACGGCGGTCGACGCCTTGCCGATCGCGGCCTGGCTCGTGTGCCAGCCCGCGAGGTTGTCGCGCAGCAGCGCGAGCGGCTGGCCCGCGCGGTCGACGACGGCGACCGCTACCGTGAAGCCGTCCTTCTGGCAGCGCGCGAACGCCGCCTGCGCCGCCTGCTGCGCGGCGGCCGTGGTCAGCGACTGGTAGCTGCCGAGCAGCTTCTGGCCGGCGGCAGGGGCGGCGAACAGGGCGGCGACGGCGGCGACGACCGCCGCGGTGAGTGCGATTCTGGCGCGCATCGGTTCCTCCGGGTTCGGACAGGTGTCGGCAGCGGCGGCCGGGTTCCGGCCGCATGCTCCCATGTCGGGACGATATCCGGATCGCCGGCGCCCGCGTTGCGCGGGATCAAACGGGCCGCGGGACGGCGTCAGATGACCTTGGAGTACTGCGGGCCCTGCCTGCGCTCGCGCAGGTAGCGGTCGAAGGTCATGGCGACCGTGCGGACCAGCAGGCGTCCGCGGGCCGTGACGCGGATGGCGTTCGCGTCGATCTCGACCAGCCCGTCGGCGGCGAGCGGCGCCAGTGCGGAGAGCTCCGGCGCGAACGTCGTCGCGAAGCGGATTCCGTGCGCACGCTCGACCTCGCCGAAGTCGAGGTCGAAGTTGCACATCAGCCGCTGGATCACGTCGCGGCGCAGGAGGTCGTCGGCGTCGAGGACGACGCCGCGCATCACCGGCAGCGTCTGCGCGTCGAGCCGCGCGTAGTACTCGTCGAGCGTCTTGACGTTCGCCGAGTACGCGGCCCCGACCTTGCCGATCGCCGAGATTCCGAACGCGATCAGGTCGCAGTCGGGCTTCGTCGAGTAGCCCTGGAAGTTGCGGTGCAGCTTGCGCTCGCGCTGCGCCACCGCGAGCTCGTCGCCGGGCTTCGCGAAGTGGTCCATGCCGATGTAGACGTACCCGGCGTCGGTGAGCTTGGCGATCGCGAGCGCGAGGATCGCGAGCTTGGCCTGCGGCGCCGGCAGGTCGGCGGTGGCGATGCGCCGCTGCGGCTTGAACAGGTGCGGCACGTGCGCGTAGCTGTAGAGCGCGATGCGGTCGGGCGCCGCGTCGATCACGCGGTCGAGCGTGGCCGAGAAGCCCTCGACGGTCTGCCGGGGCAGGCCGTAGATCAGGTCGGCGTTGACCGACACGAACCCGGACCGGCGCGCCGTGTCCATGACGGCGCGCGTCTCGGCCTCGCTCTGGATCCGGTTGACCGCCGCCTGCACCTCGGGATCGAAGTCCTGGATGCCGACGGACAGCCGGTTGAAGCCCAGCTCGCCCAGGAACTCGATGGTGTCGGGCAGGACCTTGCGCGGGTCGACCTCGATCGACACCTCGGCCTCCGCGGCGAACGCGAAACGCGAGCGCAGCGCGCGCATCAGCGTGGTCATCTCGTCGCGCGACAGGAACGTCGGCGTGCCGCCGCCCCAGTGCAGCTGGGTAACCGGCGGCGCGCCCTCGACCAGCGCGGACACGAGCGCGATCTCGCGGTCGACGTAGCGGATGTACTTGGCCGAGCGGCCGTGATCCTTGGTCAGGACCTTGTTGCACGCGCAGTAGTAGCAGATCGTGTTGCAGAACGGCAGGTGCACGTACAGCGACAGCGGCTGTTCCGGCCGCTCGTGGTTGCGCGCCGCCAGCGCCTCGACGTACTGCGCGGGGCCGAACCCCTCGTGGAAGCGGTCGGCCGTCGGATACGACGTGTAGCGGGGCCCGAACTGGTCGTACTTGGCAACCAGTTCGGCGTCGAACGCGAGGGCGGGGAGGGGCATCGTCACGGGGGGCGTCACAGGGGAGGAGTGTGCCCGGCCGCGGCCGGGGAAGGCTTGCGGCAGGTCAAGCCGCGACGGCCGGACCCGCATTGTCCCCTGAACGGCCGCGTTGCCTCAACGGGGCGGATGTTTTCCCCTGTGCCGCACGTGGTCATGCGGCGGCCCGGCGCGGCGAGGCCTGCCTTGAAACCCGGCATCGCGGCGCCACCTGCCGTCCATGCCGCTCGACCTGCCTTCCTCCAACGTGCCGCCGGCGGGGGAGCACCCTGCCGCGGCGGACGCGGAACTGCTCGACGCCTACTCCCGCGCCGTCAGCGCGGCCGTGGCCCGGGTGGCCCCCGCCGTGGCGCACGTGCGCGTCGGGCGGGCGCACGGCCGCGAGGGCTCCGGATCGGGTTTCCTGATCACGCCCGACGGCTACCTGGTGACGAACAGCCACGTCGCGACCGGCGCCGCGGCGATCGAGGTGACGCTGCCCGACGGCCGCACCGCGACCGCGCAGGTCGTCGGCGACGATCCGGACTCCGATCTCGCCGTGCTGAAGGTTGCGGCCGGCGACCTGGCGTGGGTGCGCTTCGGCGACTCGGGCGCGCGCGGGTCGAGGCGGTCAGCGATCGCGCCATCGGCAGCCCGCGCCGAGTTCCAGCACACGGTGACCGCGGGCATCGTCAGCGCGCTCGGCCGCTCGGTACGCAGGTGACAGGAACGCCTGCTCGACAACGTACCGCACCGTGGACCGACGTCACTCAGCAAGGGGCTCAAGCGGTCGCTACGTCGACGCCCAGGGCATGGTCGGCATCGGCGTCGCACGGCCATCATCGCGCACGCGCGAGGAGCTCGCTCGCGATCGCCTCGTCCACGGCGAGCGCCGCGGTATCTTCGGTGAGGCCGCGTGCACCGCGCGCCGCTGGGCGTGACGGCCAGACGCACCCGCTGCCCGGCAACGATCGTGAGGCCTTCGACCTGCCGCGCGACTCCATGATAAGGGTCGGGAACAGTGGAGCAGAACGCGGGTCGCCCGCGGCGGCGGCCGGCGTCGCACGCGGCGACGTGATCGTCGCGCTCGACGGCACGCCGGTGCCGGACGTGGACACGCTGCAGAAGCTGCTCGCGGCGGACGCGATCGCGCGGCCGCTCGCGATGACGGTCGTGCGGCGCGACCGTACGCTGGCGCTGACCGTCACGCCCGCCGAGTCGGCGCCTCGCCGCTAGCGGTGCGGCGCCCGCTTTGCAGTGCGTCGCCTCCTGTGCAACAATCGTTCCAACTCATACTGCATCAAGGTGGCATCGATGCTGGACCGTGACGGCTATCGCCCGAACGTCGCCATCGTCATCGTCAACGGCAGGAACCAGGTTTTCTGGGGAAAGAGGATCCGCGAGCACTCGTGGCAGTTTCCGCAAGGTGGCATCAATCCCGGTGAGACGCCCGAGCAGGCGATGTACCGGGAATTGCGCGAGGAGGTCGGGCTCGAACCCCACCACGTGAAGGTTCTCGGCCGCACGCGCGACTGGCTGCGCTACGAAGTACCCCAGCACTGGATCAAGCGCGAGTGGCGCGGCAGCTACCGCGGCCAGAAGCAGATCTGGTACCTGCTGCGCCTCGTCGGCCGCGACAACGACGTGAGCCTGCGCGCGTCCGAGCATCCGGAATTCGACGCGTGGCGCTGGCACGAGTACTGGATCCCGCTCGACACGGTGATCGAGTTCAAGCGCGAGTCCTACCGGCGCGCGCTGCTCGAGCTCGAGCGCTTCCTCCACGCCAAGCCGCAGACCCGGCGCCAGCGCCTGTACGGCATCCCGCACCCCGAGATGCCGGAGTCCTACGCCGAGCCGTTCCTGCCAAGCGCGAAGTAGCCGTCTCCATCGAAATTGCGGGAACCGCGGACACCGGGAAACCGAGCCTGGCTCGGTTTTTCGCGGTGTTCGGCGTGGAGGGGGCGAGTGGAAACCGGGCCTGGCTCGGTTGTTCGCGGCGGTCGGGGTGGGCCGGTCGAGCGGCCGCCACGGGCGCCGGGGTCGCTACTTCTCGCAGCTGCCGACGCGCCGGGCGGCGAGCGTCATCGCGATCGGCACGCCGAGGTTGTTCCGGTCGAGGACGGTCACGTTCACCTTGCCCTCGTAACTCTCCGCGGCGAACGCGATCTCCGCGCGGCCGCGCGTGATCAGCTCGTCCTTCGTGCACGCGAGGTCGTAGGTCGCGCGCTCCGGCGTGCGCCGGACGTTGGCGAGCTTGCACTGGCCGTCCGGCCGCGGCAGCACCTTCTCGCCGTCGTCGATGTCCTTCTGCGACACGCACTCGCGGGCCGCCGGCACTGTCTGCGGCTTGCCGTCGACGGTCACCGTCATCGTGAGCTCCCACAGGCCCGGCTGCATCGCCGCGAGCGCGGGCGCGCCCGGCAGCCCGAGCGCGGCGGCAAGTGCGAGCAGGCGGAGGCGGGCGGCGGCGGTCATGGCGGGGTTCGCGGCAGGGGGACGAGGCGATGATACGCGCGCACACCCGCGGCACCCCGGTGCGGCGGCCGGGCGTCGGCGATCGCCCGACAGCCGTCGCGCGGCGGGGGCACCGGCGCCGCGGTCGAACCCGGCCCGCTACCCGAGCAGGACGAGGTTGTCGCGGTGGATCAACTCGACCTCGTCCACGTAGCCCAGGATCGACTCGATCTCGGAGGACGGCCGGCGGCAGATCTTCGCGGCGTCCTGCGCGCCGTAGTTGACGAGGCCGCGCGCGACCTCGCGGCCATCCGGCGCGTAGCAGCCGACGACCTCGCCGCGGTCGAAGTCGCCCTCGACGGCGGTGACGCCGATCGGCAGCAGGCTCTTGCCCTCGCCGGCGAGCGCGCGCACGGCGCCGGCGTCGAGCTTCAACTTCCCGGCGAGCTGCACATGGTCGGCCAGCCACTGCTTGCGTGCGGCGAGCGACACCGGCGGCGCGACCAGCGCGGTGCCGACGGCCTCGCCCGCGGCGAGACGCGTCAGCACGTCGGGCTCGCGGCCGCACGCGATCACCGTCGACGCGCCGGAGCGCGCCGCGCGCTTCGCCGCCAGCACCTTGGTCAGCATGCCGCCGCGGCCGAGGGCACTGCCGGCGCCGCCGGCCATCGCCTCGAGCGCGGGGTCGCCGGCGCGCGCCTCGTGGACGAACGTCGCGTCCGGGTGGCGGCGCGGGTCGGCCGTGTAGAGCCCCTGCTGGTCGGTGAGCAGGATCAGCACGTCCGCCTCGATCAGGTTGGCCACCAGCGCGCCCAGCGTGTCGTTGTCGCCGACGCGGATCTCGTCGGTGGTGACCGTGTCGTTCTCGTTGATGATGGGGATCACCGCGAGCTCGAGCAGCGTGCGCAGCGTCGTGCGCGCATTGAGGTAGCGGCGGCGGTCGGCCAGGTCCTCGTGCGTCAGCAGGATCTGCGCCGTGCGCAGCCCGAACTTCGCGAACGCGGCCTCGTACGCCTGCACGAGGCCCATCTGGCCCACGGCCGCCGCGGCCTGCAGCTCGTGGATCGCCCGCGGGCGCGTCGCCCAGCCCAGCCGCTTGACGCCCTCGGCGATGGCCCCCGACGACACCAGCACGACGTCGCGCCCGTCGCCGCGCAGCCGCGCGATCTCGTCGGCCCAGCGCGCGACCGCGGCGTGGTCGAGGCCGCGGCCCTCGTCGGTGACGAGGCTCGAGCCCACCTTGACGACGAGCCGTTTCGCCTGTTCGACGACCCCGCTCACGCGTCCGCCTCCGGCGTGCGCCGCCGCCGCGCGCGACCGGCGCCGGCGACACGACGACCGGCGCCCGCCTGGCCGCCGGCGACTCCTCCGCGGGGCTCGCCGGGTGCGGTCGAGCCACGCCTGGACCGCGAACGTCAGCGCCTTGCAGCCTTCGCCGTTCACGGCGGCGATCGCGTGGACCGGGCCCTTCCACCGGTACGCCTTGACGAACGCCGCCACGCGCCGTGCGCGCTCGTCCTCGGGGACGAGGTCCAGCTTGTTCAACACCAGCCAGCGCGGCTTGTCGTGGAGCGCGACGTCGTAGCGCTTCAGTTCGCGGACGATCGCGCGCGCGTCGTGCACCGGGTCCGCCGCCTCGTCGAGCGGCGCCAGGTCGACGACGTGCAGCAGGAGCCGCGTGCGCGCGAGGTGGCGCAGGAACCGGTGGCCGAGGCCCGCGCCGTCCGCCGCGCCCTCGATCAGCCCGGGGATGTCGGCGACGACGAAGCTCTTCGCCTCGCTGGTGCGCACGACGCCCAGGTTCGGCGCCAGCGTCGTGAACGGGTAGTCGGCGACCTTGGGCCGTGCCGCCGAGATCGCGCGGATCAGCGTCGACTTGCCGGCGTTGGGCAGGCCGAGCAGCCCGACGTCGGCCAGGACCTTGAGCTCGAGGCGCAGCCGCCGCTGCTCGCCTTCCTCGCCCTTCGTGAACTGGCGCGGCGCGCGGTTCGTGCTCGACTTGAAGTGCAGGTTGCCCAGGCCCCCCTTGCCGCCCCTGGCGACGAGCGCGCGCTGGCCGTCGCTCGCCAGGTCGGCGATCGGCGCGCCGGTGTCGGCGTCGGTGATCACGGTGCCGACCGGCATCCGCAGCACGACGTCGTCGGCGCCGCGCCCGTACTGGTCGGCGCCGCGGCCGTTCTCGCCGCGCTTCGCACGGTGGATGCGCGCGTACCGGTAGTCGATCAGCGTGTTGATGTTGCGGTCGGCGACCGCGAAGATGCTGCCGCCGCGGCCGCCGTCGCCGCCGTCCGGCCCGCCGCGCGGCACGTACTTCTCGCGCCGGAACGACGCGGCGCCGTTGCCGCCGTCGCCGGCCAGCACCTCGATCGTGGCTTCGTCGATGAACTTCACGGGTCCCTCTTGTAGAGAACGAAGCGCTCGGTGTCGTCGCCGCGCCGCGCGCCGCTCCAGATCGCGGTCCAGCCGGCGAGCGGTTCGGGCTCGCCCGCCACGCGGCCGTACTGGACGACCAGCAGCCGGCAGCCGTGGTCGGCGCGCACCTCCTCGCGCACGGTGTCGATGCCCGCGAAGTAGCGGAACACGGCGCGCTGCGGCTCGCCCAGGTTGCGGCTCGCGAGGCACGCGTCGCGCGGCACGCGCATCGCGACGTTCTCGACGGTCCAGCGGTAGCTGCGGCGCGAGTCGAGGTACGGCAGCCAGATCGTCGTGGCGAGCCCCCAGATCAGCGTGACGCCCGCCGCCCAGTTGAGGATCGCGCGGCGGTTCGACCGGCGCGCGGGCCGCACGAGGACGACCCACAGCACGGTGAGCCCGGTCGCGGCGAGCATCGTGCCCAGGTGGAACGACGGCCGGTAGCCGGTCTCCGTGTCGCGGAACAGCCGCGCGACGTTGGCGGGCATGCCGTTGACGTAGGCGTCGATCCACAGGCCCCACATCAGCATCGCCAGCAGGCCGAACGTCAGGATGCCGAACCAGTCGAGCGCCCCGGAGAAGCCGCGCTTCAGCGAGTCGACCTCGAGCGCCGCGAGCAGCGCGAGCGGCGCGAGCAGCGGCAGCGCATTGACGAGCCGCGCCTCGGGCATCGCCAGGAGGCTCGCGAGGAGCACCAGCGCGAGCACCCCGGGAATCACGACGCCCGGCTCGGAGAGGCCGCCGTTGAAGCCGCGCCCGCGCAGCCACAGGAGCCACAGGATCAGCGGCAGCGACGGCCACGCGAACCACAGCAGGTTGCGCAGGTAGTACAGCGGCTCCGCGCCGCCGCCCGGCAGCGCGACGAAGTTCGAGAGCGACTCGCCGCTCCACCACTGCGCGAACAGCGCCGGGTCGCGCGCGTGCAGCGCGAGCGGCCACGGCAGCGCGGCCGCGAGCGCGACGGCGAGCGCCACCGCGAGCGTGAGCGCGTATGCGCGATTGCGCCACTCCGGGCCGCACGCCGGCAGGATCAGCGCGGCCGCGGCGAGCCACAGAGGCCCCAGCACGCCGCGCCCGAGGAAGGCGACCGCGACGCCGGCGCCGAGCGCGACGCCACCCCACGCCGGACGCCGCAGCGCGAGCGCGAAACCGTACAGCGCGAGCGCCACGCCGACGGTGACGAACAGCTCGGGCGAAAGCACGTGCGCGCGGTCCCAGAAGCCGATGCTGCCGACGAGGATCAGCACCGGCAGCCACCGGAACGCGCGGCCGTTCAGCTCGCGGCTCGCGAAGCCCGTCGCGACGAGCACCACGGCGAGCGCGATGCCGACGATCATCCGCGCCGCGTTGTGGACCTGCAGCGGCGGCGCGAAGACGCCGATGGCGAGCGCGCCCCCGATGTACGCGAGCGGCGGCCGCGGCACGTACGGCTCGCCGCCCAGCGTCGGGACCACGAAGTCGCCGGCGCGCGCCATCTCCGCGGCGACGCCGATCGACGTCGCGTCCTCGGTCTTCCACGGGTCGTGGCCCGCGAGGCCCAACGCGACCCACGCCGCGCAGAGCAGCACGAGGCCGAACTGCTTGTACGCGCGGAACGGCGCGGCCGGACTGACCGCTTCGGGGTCGACCGGCTCGGGAACGAAGGGGCGAGGGGGGCGCATGCGGCGGAGGGCGGCTCTGGCCGATGCTACACCACGCGCCCAGACGAAAAAGGCAGCCGAAGCTGCCTCTCGCGTGGCGCGGCGCGGGGCGGCGTCAGGCCGTCTTCGCGGCGGCGGCCGTCTTGCCGTAGCGCTGGCGGAACTTGTCGATGCGGCCCGCCGTGTCCATCACCTTCTGCTTGCCGGTGTAGAACGGGTGGCACTGCGAGCACACTTCGATGTGCAGCGCCTTGCTCGTGGCCGTCGAGCGCGTCGTGAACTGGTTGCCGCAGCTGCAGGTGACCTGCACCTCGGCGTACTTCGGGTGGATGCCTTCCTTCATCGTGTCCTCTCCGGTGCCGGACTCGCTTGCCCGCGGTGATGGTGCTCGCGGGCGCGCCGCCCCTGGTGGCCGCCATCCCGTGGCCCCGGGGGGCCGATAGTGGCGGAAAGCCTTGAATTATCGCCGAAATCCTGCCCGGGGGCAAGGTGCGGGCGCGCCGGGCGCCGCGTCCCGCAGGCGCAAAAGAAGCTTTGCAAACAGGGGGTTGCGAGCGCGGCCGGCCTACCCGCGCCGCATGCTGTCGAAGAACTCCGAGTTGTTCTTCGTCGCCTTGACCTTGTCGAGCAGGAATTCCATCGCCTCGAGCTCGTCCATCGGGTAGAGCAGCTTCCGCAGGACCCACACCTTCTGCAGGATGTCCGGCTTGAGCAGGAGCTCCTCGCGGCGCGTGCCGGAGCGGTTGACGTTGATCGACGGGTAGATCCGCTTCTCGGCCATCCGGCGGTCGAGGTGGATCTCCATGTTGCCGGTGCCCTTGAACTCCTCGTAGATCACGTCGTCCATCCGCGAGCCGGTGTCGATCAGCGCGGTGGCGATGATCGTCAGCGAGCCGCCTTCCTCGATGTTGCGCGCGGCGCCGAAGAAGCGCTTGGGGCGCTGCAGCGCGTTGGCGTCCACGCCGCCGGTCAGCACCTTGCCGGACGCCGGCACCACGGTGTTGTAGGCGCGCGCGAGGCGCGTGATCGAGTCGAGCAGGATCACGACGTCCTTCTTGTGCTCGACCAGGCGCTTCGCCTTCTCGATCACCATCTCGGCGACCTGCACGTGGCGCGTGGCGGGCTCGTCGAACGTCGACGACACGACCTCGCCGCGCACCGAGCGCTGCATCTCGGTGACTTCCTCGGGCCGCTCGTCGATCAGCAGCACGATCAGCACGACGTCCGGGTGGTTGGCGGCGATCGAGTGCGCGATGTGCTGCAGCATCACGGTCTTGCCGGACTTCGGGCTCGCGACGAGCAGCCCGCGCTGGCCGCGGCCGATCGGCGCGATGATGTCGATGATGCGGCCGGTGATGTTCTCCTCGGCCTTGATGTCGCGCTCGAGCACCAGCGGCCGGTCCGGGAACAGCGGCGTCAGGTTCTCGAACAGGATCTTCGACTTGGCGTTCTCCGGCGGCTCGAAGTTGACCTTGTCGACCTTGACCAGCGCGAAGTAGCGCTCGCCGTCCTTCGGCGTGCGGATCTCGCCCTCGATCGTGTCGCCGGTGTGCAGGTTGAAGCGGCGGATCTGCGACGGCGAGATGTAGATGTCGTCGGTGTTGGCGAGGTACGAAGTGTCCGGCGAGCGCAGGAACCCGAAGCCGTCGGGCAGCACCTCGAGCACGCCGCCGCCGAAGATCGACTCCCCCTTCTTCGCCTGCTGCTTCAGCAGCGCGAAGATGAGGTCGTGCTTGCGCATCCGGTTGGCGCCCTCGATCTCGTTCGCGTTGGCGACCTCGATCAGCTCGGACACGTGCTTGGACTTGAGATCGGATAAATGCATGGTCGTGCGGGCAGGATGGGCGTGCCGGAACGGCAGCGGGGCGGCCGTCGGTGCGGCCGGGAAGGCGGTCAGGGGCGGCGTCGGGGTCGGGGCGTCGCGTGAACTTCGCGGCGGCGCCCGGGCGGTTCAGGCTGCAGGGCGGTGGGTCAGGTGCCGATGCACACCGCGCTACGGAGCGGCAGACTATAGCGGTTGCCGGCGCCTGTCAACAGACGGCGCCGGCGCTGCGGTCCTACAGGTTGCTTTCGAGGAACGCCGTCAGCTGCGACTTGGTCAGCGCTCCGACCTTCTGCGCGTGCGGCTGGCCGCCCTTGTACAGGATGACCGTCGGGATGCCGCGGATGCCGTACTTGCCCGGCGTGGACGGATTGGCGTCGATGTCGAGCTTGGCGACGGTGACCTTGCCGCCGTACTCCTTCGCGATCTCGTCTAACACCGGCGCGAACATCTTGCAGGGGCCGCACCACTCGGCCCAGAAGTCGACGAGCACCGGATTGCCGGATTGCAGGACGTCCTTGTCGAAGGTCGCGTCCGAGACGTGCTTGATGGCGTCACTCATGGAAAATCCTCTTGATGTCCGGGCCGGCGGGGCGACGCCCCCGGCCGCGCTTCGCGGCGGAACGCCGTTGGTCGCGCCGCCACCTCCTTGACCTTACGGTAGCCGAAGCCCACGCCCGGCGCAAGGTCGCCGGGATCCTAGCGGACAGTGGGGGCGCTTCTGCTAAAATTCAACGTTTCCCGGCCACGAAGGGCGGCCGACCGCGCCGCGCAGTCCATGACCTACGTCGTCACCGAAAGCTGCATCCGCTGCAAGTACACCGACTGCGTGGACGTCTGCCCGGTCGACTGCTTTCGCGAAGGCCCGAACTTCCTGGTGATCGACCCGGACGAGTGCATCGACTGCACGCTGTGCGTGGCCGAGTGCCCGGTCGAGGCGATCTACGCCGAGGACGACGTGCCCGACGACCAGCAGCAGTTCAAGGCGCTGAACGCCGAACTCGCCAAGGTCTGGAAGCCGATCATCGAGCGCAAGCCCGCGCCGCCCGACGCCGACCAGTGGAAGGGCGTGCCCGGCAAGTTGAAGGACCTCGAGCGATAGTGTGGCCCCCCCGGGGACGCTGCGCGTCCTCCCCCCAAAGGGGGGCACGCGCCTTGGGGCGGCCCGGCGGCGCTGGCGCGTCGGGGCGCCGGTTTGACCGCGACCGGCCGCTCCCCCTAGAATCGCGCGGTTTGACGGTTTCACCCCATTTTTCGCCCCGCCTCGCTTGCGTTGCGGCGGCGCCCGATCCCGAACCACGACGGACCCCATGATGAGATTCGCCGTAACCGCCGTCCTGTCAGCCGCGGCGCTGGCTGTTCCGCTCGCGCAGGCGCAGGCCCCCGCGCCCGCCGGCGACCCGCTGAAGGGCGCGCAAAAGGTCCAGATGTGCCAGGGCTGCCACGGCATCGTCGGCTGGCGCACCGCGTTCCCCGAGGTGTACCGCGTGCCCAAGCTCTCCGGGCAGAACGCCGCCTACATCGTGGCCGCGCTGAAGGAGTACAAGAACGGCAACCGCGCGCATCCGTCGATGAAGGCCATCGCCGCTTCGCTGTCGGACGCCGACATGGCCGACCTCGCCGCCTACTACTCGCAGACGCCGCTCACGACGGCGAGCAAATGACCATGAGACTTCGCGCGCTGATCTCCGCCGCCGCCGTCGCGGCCCTCGCCGCGGCCAACGCCGGCGCCGCCGACATCGAGGCCGGCAAGAAGAAGGTGCAGGAAGTCTGCGCCGCGTGCCACGGCATCGACGGCGGCCAGCCGACCACGCCCGAGTACCCGAAGCTCTCCGGCCAGTATCCCGACTACCTCGCGAAGGCGCTGCGCGACTACAAGTCGGGCGCGCGCAAGAACGCGATCATGGCCGGCATGGCCGCGGGGCTGACCGACAAGGACATCGAGAACGTGTCGGCGTACTTCTACACGCAGCCGTCCGTGCTCGCGTCGAAGTACTGACGGACGGGCACCGCGGGTGGAATGTCGCTGCGGCGCGTGCGCACGGCGTTCCGGCGATACCGGATCCTCCGTGCGAAGCTCGCCGAGTTCCGGCGGCACGCGCGGCTGACGCGCTCCGAGTTCGAGGCCGAGCGCCTCGCGCGCTTCCGCCGCCATCTCGCCTTCGCGCAGCGGCACTCCCCGTACTACGCCGAGGTGCTGCACGAGCGCGGCATCGACCCCGCCGCTGCGGCGCCGGCCGACCTGCCGGTCCTGACCAAGAAGGTGCTCCGCGAGCGCTTCGACGACATCGTCACCGACCGCCGGATCACCGCGGCAGGCATCGAGGAGTTCCTGCGCGGCTCGGGTGACGCGCGCGACCTCTACCTCGGCGAGTTCCGCGTCCTGCACACGTCCGGCTCGTCGGGGCCGCCGGCGTGCGTCGTGTTCTCCGAGCGGGACTGGGTGCGCGGCATGGCGCAGTGGCTGCGCCCGCAGTTCCGGCCGCCGGGAGCGGGCGGGCTCCGGCCCTACCGGGTCGCCTACTACGGCGCGACGCGCGGCCACTACGGCGGCGTGTCGATGGCGACACCCGCCTCCCACGGCTTCATGCGCCGGCTCGTCGCCGTGGAGCGGCACGACGTCGACGAGCCGCTGGCCGACACGCTCCGCGCGCTCGATGCGCAGCAGCCGGATCTCCTGATCGGTTACGTTGCGGCGCTCAAGGTGCTGGCCGAGGCGCAGCTCGCCGGCCGGCTCGCGATCGCGCCGCGATTCGTGCAGGGCGGCGGCGAGGCGATGACGCAGGCGGACGCCGTGCTGCTGCGCCGCGCGTTCCGCTGCGACGTGCGCAACAACTACGGCTGCACCGAGCACCTGATGATGGGGCTGTCGGTCCCCGACGGCGAGCGGATCGTTCTCTACGACGACGACTTCGTGTTCGAGGCCCGCGACGACCATTGCCTCGTCACCAACCTCTACAACGAGACGCTGCCGCTGTTCCGCTACCGGCTGGACGACCGGCTGCGGCCCGTGGCCGACCCGGACCCGCGCTTCCCCTGGCTCGCGGTCGAGGCGCTGATCGGCCGCAGCGAGATCACGCTCACGCTCGTCAACGACGACGGCGTGCCCGAGGCGCTGCTGCCGTACTCGCTGATCGTGCTGCTGACCGCGCCGAACGTGCTGGGGTTCCAGGTGCGCGCCGACAGCGAGTGCGCGCTGACGCTGCGCGTGCGCGTGGACCCGGCGGCCGGGCCGGAGGCACGCGCCGCCGCGCTGGCCGCGATGCACGCGCAGGTGCGCCGGGTGCTCGACGGCAAGCGGATGCACCGTGTCGCGGTCGCCGTCGAGGAGGCCGCCGCGCTGCCGCCCGATCCCCGCACCGGGAAGCTCAAGCTGGTCGTCGACGCGCGTGCCCCGCGTTAAGCGCCACGGACTGCCCTTAACGGGCACGGCACGCATGCAGTAACATGCGGCACGCTGCGCGGACGGCCTCACCGGCACCCGCGGCGCCCCCCGCCGCCACGATGGACGCCGCCGCCGCCCGCCAGCGCTACCCGGACGAACTGCTGTCGCAGCATCTCGCCAGGATCCTGCCCGACGTCGAGCGGGCCGTGCTGGACGGACTGCGGCAACGGCTCGAGTGGGTCGCAGTCGCCGGTGGGCAGACGCTGCTGACGCAGGGCGAGCCGGGCGACTCGATGTACCTCGCGATCAGCGGCCGGCTGCGCGCCTACGTGCGCGACGCCGACGGCGCCGAGCGGCTGGTGCGGGAGATGGGCCGCGGCCACACGATCGGCGAGATGAGCCTCATCACCGGCGAGCCGCGCGCGGCGACCGTCGTGGCCATCCGCGACTCGGTGCTCGTGCGGCTGCCGAAGGCCGAGTTCGACCGGCTGGTCGCGAGCAGCGCGCAGCTGTCGATCGCGCTGACGCGCCAGGTGATCGGCCACCTGCGCAACGCGAAGCCGCGGCCCGAGCTCGCGCAGCCGGTGATGATCGGCATCGTGCCGGTCACGGCAGGCGTGGACGCGCGCGCGTTCGCAGCGCAGCTCGCGGCGCACCTCGCCCGGCACGGCCGCGTGCGCGTGCTCGACGCCGCCGCCGTCGACCGCGAGCTGGCGGACGAGGGCCTCGCCCAGCGCGACCACGCGGACGATGAGGCCGCCCGCCGCCTGCTGCCGCTGCTCGAACGGATGGAAGCGGGCCACGACTTCGTGCTGCTGGTCGGCGACGACGGCCCGACGGCGTGGACGCTGCGGTGCACCCGCCACTGCGACGAGCTGCTGCTGCTCGCCGACGCGGACGCCCCGCCGGCCCTGCACGCCATCGAGGCGCAGTGCCTCGACCGCCGGCCCGAGCGCACCGAGGCGGCCGAGATCCTCGTGCTGCTGCACCGGCCGGACGCGGCTTCCCCGCGCGGAACCCGCGCCTGGCTCGACCGGCGCGCGGTCGCCCTCCACGTGCACGTGCGGCCGGACCGCGCGGCCGACCTGGCCCGGCTCGCGCGAATCGTGAGCCGCAGCGCGGTCGGGCTCGTCTTCGCCGGCGGCGGCGCGCGCGGGTTCGCTCACCTCGGCGTCTGGCGCGCCTTGGCGGAGCGCGGCATCGAGATCGACTACGTCGGCGGAACCAGCATCGGGGCCACGATGGCCGCGTGCGTGGCGTCCGACCGGTCGCTCGACTTCGTGCTGACCCACGCGCGGCGCGCGTTCGGCGCCAACCCGACCGGCGACTACAACCTGATCCCGCTGCTGTCGCTGATCAAGGGCCGGCGGCTCAAGCGGATCCTGCGCTCGGCCGTGCTCGACTTCGTCGGCCTCGAGGCGCAGGTCGAGGACCTGTGGAAGAACTTCTTCTGCGTGGCGACCAACTACTCGCAGGCCCGGCAGCACGTGATCGGCCGCGGCGACCTGGCGAAGGCGCTGCAGTCGAGCGTGGCCATCCCGGGTGCGCTGCCGCCGGTGGTCGCCGACGGCGACCTCTTGTGCGACGGCGGCACGTTCAACAACTTCCCGGTCGACGTGATGCAGCGGATGCACGGCGTGGGCACGGTCATCGGCGTCGACCTCGACACCCGCAAGCCGCGGCGCATCGAGTTCGACGAGGTTCCGGACGGCTGGACACTTCTGCGCGACCGGCTGCGTCCGCGCGGCCGCCGCCGCTACCGGCTGCCGTCGCTGATGTCGTACCTGATGAACGTGACGATCCTCTACAGCATGTCGCGCCAGCAGGACGCGCGGCGGTTGACGGACCTGTACTTCAACCCGCCGCTCGAGCGCATCGGCCTGCTCGACTGGAATCGCTTCGACGAGATCGTCGAGCAGGGCTACGCGCACGCGGTCGACGTGCTCGGGCGCGCGGACGCGGCGCCGGCCG
>JBGAMF010000187.1:0-3301 GCA_044223185.1 Casimicrobiaceae bacterium
GGCGTGGAGCGTGCCGGATGCTAGGATGCCCCGATGCGCGCCGTCCTCGCCCTCGTGCTCGCCGTGCTCGCGCCGACGGCCGCTGCGCAGGGCGCGCCCGCGTCGCCGCCGGAGGCCGTCGCCGCGCGGATGCGCGTCGCGGCGGAGCAGCTGCTGGCCGCGCTGCCGGAGCCGGCGCGCGAGAAGGTCGCGCGGCCCTTCGACGACCGCGATCGCACCGACTGGCACTACACGCCGCGCAGCCGCAACGGCGTTGCGCTGAAGGAACTCGACCGCGCGGGCCGCGATGCCGTCCACGCGCTGCTGCGCGAGGCGCTGTCGGCCGCGGGGTACCGCAAGGTGGTCAACGTCGTCGAGCTCGAGCTCGTCCTGCGCGAGATCGAGGCGTTCGGCCTGATGCGCGATCCCGAGCGGTACCACTTGACGATCTACGGAACGCCCGGCCGCACCGCCGCGTGGGGCTGGCGGTTCGAGGGCCACCACGTGTCGCTCAACTTCACGCTGGCCGGCGACCGGACGGTCGTCGACACGCCGAGCTTCCTCGGTGCCAATCCCGCCACCGTCGGCCGCGGGCCCAGGGCGGGCGAACGCGTGCTGGCCGCCGAGGAGGACGAGGCGCGCGCGCTGCTCGCGCTCCTGTCGGACGCGCAGCGCCGCACCGCCGTGTTCGACACCCGGACCTTCGGCGACATCGTGACGACCAACGCGGCGAAGGTCGACCCGCTCTCGCCGGTCGGCCTCGCGGCGGCGGACATGAGCGACGCGCAGCGCGCGCAGCTCGAGAAGCTCGTCCTGGTCTACGCGCGCACGTTCGAGCCGGCGCTGGCGGAAGCGCGGATGGCCCGCGTGCGCGAGGGCGGGATCGGCAACGTGCGCTTCGGCTGGGCGGGCAGCACGCAGCGCGGCCGGCCGCACTACTACCGCGTGCAGGGGCCGCTGTTCCTGATCGAGTACGACGCGAGCCAGAACGACGGCAACCACGTCCACACCGTGTGGCGCGACTTCAACGGCGACTTCGGGCGCGATCTCCTGCGCCAGCACTACGCCCGCGCGAAGGGCACGGCCCACCGGCACTGACGCGCGGCGCACTTGCGGAGGACTGCACCATGGGCGTGATCGACTCGCGCGTCGTCAACGTCGACGACGTCGCGCTGGAACGCTTCGAGCAGGGCGGCCGGTTCGCGAGCGACGGCGCGCGCCTCGGACCGCTGGTCGGCGCGAAGGACCTGGGCTGCTCGTACGACGTCGTGCCGCCCGGCAAGTGCGCGTGCCCGTTCCACAGCCACCGCGCCGAGGAGGAGATGTTCTTCGTCGTGCGCGGCGAGGGCACGCTGCGCTACGGCGGCGAGACGCGGAAGATCCGGACGGGCGACGTCATCTGCTGCCCGACCGGCGGCCCGGAGACCGCGCACCAGATCGTCAACGACTCGGACGCGCCGCTCGCCTACCTGTCGATCAGCACGCGGATGCCGGCCGAGGTCTGCGAGTACCCGGACTCCGGGAAGGTCGGCGCCTTCGGCCCGGGCCTGCGCCACATGACGCGCGCCGGCGACGCAATCGACTACTGGACCGACGAAGCGTAGACGCGGCGCGCGTTGCCGAGCGGGACACCGGGCTTCTCGCCGTTCGCTACAATGCGGACCCGCGCACGCGCCGCGCCTGTTGCGCGCCACGGTGCGGTGAGCGGGCAGGGCGGGACCGCGGCCCATGCAGGCGTGACGCGTCGCGAAATCGCGGCCTCGACGGAGAGAAGACGATGAACCGGATGGTCGATGTTGCAGGCGCGGTGCCGGAGCTGCCCAATGGCGCGAACCCGATAGGTTTCCGGACGAGGGCGCGCACGGGACGCGCCCGCGCCGCGTTGCGTGTGGCGGCCGTTGCGTGGCTGTGCGCGGCGTCGCTGCCGGCGGGCGCCCAGCCGGGCGGGAAGTACGAGGAAGCCCCGCGCCTGCCGGGCGCGGATCTCGTGCCTGCAGCGCTGCTGACCGGCCCGCTGCACACGGTCGCCGAACCGGTCGCGCTGGACAACTTCGTCGGCCGCTTCCAGATCGACTCGCGGTACGGGCAGTTCCACGTCCTCGGGGCGACGCTCTTCGCCGTGCGCGTGCACGAGCTGGCGGCGATCAAGGCGCTGGGCGACGTCAGCGAAAGTGCGGCCTTCCAGGAGGCGCTCGGTCGAGCCGTGCAGGCGCCGGTGCAGCTGATCGGCAGCGCGTTCACCAATCCCACGGGAACGGTGGAGAACATCGCGACGGGCTTCGGCACCGTGCTCGGCCGCGTCGGGCGCGTGGCCACGGTCGGCGCGCGCGCGGTCGGCGACGCCAAGAGCGACATGGTCTCGTCGACGGCACCCGCGCCGGCGCAGCCGGCGGCCCTCGCCGGCGAGGAGCTGCCGCCCGCGTTCACCGGCGATCCGTTCGGTTTCAACAAGGCGCGCCGGGAATGGGCGAAGGAGCTCAAGATCGACCCGTACACGACCAATCCGGTGCTGCGCGTCCGGCTGGACGAGGTGGCGCGCGCCACGTTCGCCGGCAACTTCGCGGTCAACATGACGGTCGGCCTGGTGGTGGCGCCCCTGCAGTACGCGACGACGTTCGACGGCGTCGTCCGCGACTCCGTGTGGAACACCCCGGTCGTCGACCTGATCGAGCAGAACGAGCGGAAGCTCCAGGCGATGGGCATTGCCGGCCGGCCGGTGCGCGACTTCTTCCGCAACCGGTGGTTCACGCCGTCGGTGCAGACCGCGCTGGTGCAGGCGATGGAGCAGCTGCCGCACGTCCAGGGCCTCGAGACGATCATCGAGACCGCGACCACGCTGCAGGGCGAAGCGCGGGCGCGCTCGCTCGTCGGGGCGGTGCGCCTGCTGGCCGGCTTCCATCGCAAGACGGCACTCGCCAAGGTCCGCGCCAGCGGTGTGGTCCTGATCGGCACCACGCACCCCGGCGACCTCGTCGTCGCCACCGACCTCGACTACGTGTGGTGGAACGAGGAGGCCGCGCAGTTCGCCGCGCGCGCCGACCTCAAGGCGAAGAACCGCACGCTGCTGCTGTCCGGCAAGGCGAGCCCGCGGGTCGAGAAGGAACTCGCGCGCGCCAAGTGGAGCCTGCGCGCGGGATTGCGGGGCGAGGCCGCGAAGTAAACGCGGCGGCGCGGCGCCATGCGCCGGGCCGCCGGCGCGGGGGCCTTGCGAAGGTCGATGGAGGCGGGAGTCGGAATCGAACCGGCGTGGACGGCTTTGCAGGCCGCTGCATGACCACTCTGCCATCCCGCCTGAGGGATGGGGCCGCCGCGGGCGCGGCAG